>JBOHKK010000220.1:0-10655 GCA_050729115.1 Geminicoccaceae bacterium
CACACCGATCCAGCACCAGGCCTTCCAGCTGCTCGGCCTCCCCGCCTGTACCCAGTAGCCGCCCCCGCCGTGCTGGCAATCGCATGCCGGATCAACGGGTTGCGCTTCAGGAAAGCAGGAAGTTCCGTCTAGTGTTGTCATCCGTGAACCGGATTTCAGCGAAAGCTGCCTCAAACTCTTCGTAGCTAGGGACACGATCCCGCAACTTGCTCACAAAGTCTTTTATTACGATAGCCTTCGCGTCGGTGGTCACGGCCTCGAGCAACTGCCTCGCGGAAGACGCGTACATAAACGCAGTGCCGCCACCCGTCCTCTGCGAGGTTACGGCCGTGAATTGCACATGGAAGTTCTCCATAGCACGAAACACAATCTTTGCCTGCTTGAGGGTGATCCGGCTATTCCGATATTCTCGAACCAAAGCAAGCATCATTGGAACCCGGCTGCACCACACGGAATACATTCAAGGCGAGGATCGACTCCGCAACCTCGCGTTCTTCCTTCCTCCATTTGTACGAGTCCGGTTCCAGAATCTGGCGATACAGGTATGCGTCGGAAAGGAGTTCGTCGAGGAAACCCATTCCTATAGATTGGTGTACAGTTCGCTTGATTTCTTTAAACAACTTCTTTTCTGTGGTATAGGGCTTTCGGGATAACCACGAATGATGTAAAAAGCGGTTAACGCTTATCTCACTCTCAGATCGATCAAAAAGCTCCAGAATCTCGTTCCATTTGTCTCTAGCTATATCAACTCCTTTGTGTTTCGGCTTCAGGAGGCGCGTAAGATGATTTTTGACTAAATCTGCAACGGTCAGGTCTTTTCCTCTAGTGTTAAGTGTTTCGAAAATCAGATACGCATCATCTTCATTCCCTAGCTGGACGGCTATCAGCTGCAATCGAAGCACACTGTCACGGATGTGAAGCAATTTCCTTCTTTTAGCTTCGGCACGTTTATCTTCGCTAATGGTCGGGTCATTATCAATTGCCTTGACGACCCTTGATATTTGATCGCGCAAGAAAGCATACGCTGCCTCTAAAGCTTGCTGCTCAAGGCCCAGCGAGCCATTATACTCCGTCGCTGGGTACTTCTGGATCTTCTCTTGGAGATATGGATAAGGGGTCTCCGAATCCAGGACAAAAGTGAGGTCGCTGTTGATGTCCTCGCGTTCTATAAGCTTTTGTACGCCGGCTGCGAGAGCCGGAATGCCGAGCTCCTGGAGGGCATCACGCGTAGCGGCAAGTAGCAGTGTGATGGTGGTAAGCCTCTGCTGGCCATCAACGATGTAGAGGAGATCTGGCATGCTCTTCGCGCGATAAAGCACAAACGATCCAATGAAGTAGTCTGGATCATCAGACGTAATCGCGTCGTTCCAGAAATCCTCGACATTCTCGCGGTCCCAGGAGTACGGGCGCTGAAACCGAGGGATCTTGTAGAACGCTGTCTCCAGAAGGTTCTTAACGGTAAGATCAAGCGGTTTGATGTCCATCTGACAAGAGCTCTCGGGGCCTCGGAGCCACCCCGCCGTGGAAGGATGTCCCGTGGTGGAAGGTAGCGCGACCGTAGGTGGCAAGCAAGCGGTCCGATTTTCGAGCCAATGGGCAAATTCGGCAGTCCCACAATGGATATCTCTTCGTGTGACGAGGTCATGTCCGATGACGGAGGAAGGAGAGCGGCCGGCGTGCGACCAACCCAGCCCTACCTCAAGGAGCGGCGAACCGTAGTGCCGGCGGCCCCGGAAGCCTCCTGGCGTTGGAAGCCTGACGCAAGCTGGTTGTCATTAGTGGGCCGATCCACTCGGGTGAGTCCGGCGCCGGGTCCGGGACGATGCCGCCGGCGGGCTGCATGACCCTGAGCCGTCCCGGTCGATTTCCCGTGAGCACTCATCTATGATCGCCTGATAGTGGGTATGATGGCCTGAAGGCAGGCACTCAGGGGGGCGGAGCCGTGAACCGCATCGATCTCGAAGGCAAGCGGGCGGTGGTGACCGGCGCCGGACAGGGCATCGGCCGGGCGATCGCCGAGCGGCTGCTGGCCTCGGGCGCGGCGGTCGCGCTGTGGGATCGCGACACGGCCACCCTCGAGGCCACCCGCGCCGAGCTCGCGACCTGGGGACAGGTGCACGCGATCGCGGTCGACGTCACCGACCTGGCCGGGATCGAGGCCGCGCGCGCCGCCACCGACGACGCGTTCGGCGGCATCGACATTCTCGTCAACAATGCCGGCATCGCCGGCCCGATTCACGTGCTCTGGGAATACCCGGTCGAGGCCTGGCGCGAGGTGATCGAGATCGACCTGAACGCGGTGTTCTACTGCTGCCGCGCCGTGGTGCCGCAGATGATCGCGCAGAGCTACGGCCGGATCGTCAACGTCGCCTCGATCGCCGGCAAGGAGGGCAACGCCTCGGCGAGCGCGTACGCCGCCGCCAAGTCCGGGGTGATCGCGCTGACCAAGGCGCTCGGCAAGGAGCTCGCGACCCACGACATCGCGGTCAACTGCATCACGCCGGCCGCGGCGCGCACCCGCATCTTCGACCAGATCACCGAGGAGTTCGTCGATTTCATGCTGACCAAGATCCCGCGCGGCCGGTTCGTCGAGGTCGAGGAGATCGCGGCGATGGTCGCCTGGCTGGTCTCGGCCGAGAACTCGTTCACCACCGGCGCGGTGTTCGACCTTTCGGGCGGTCGGGCGACCTACTGATCGGGAGCCGGCCCGGCGAGTCTGCGTGCCGTCCCCGGCGATTTGGTGGTATCCTCTGTGCTCTGGATAATGGTGCCTTCGAGCCAACATTAGCCTCATGACCAAGAAAGACCTGCCGAGCCCGGCCCGGGCGGGGGGCGACCCGGTCAAATCCTTTCTGCGGGAGGTGGCGCAGACGCCGCCGCCCAAGCCGGGCGGCGGGCGCGGGCGCCTGATCTTCGCCATGGATGCGACCGCCTCGCGCGAGCCGACCTGGGACCGCGCCTGCCAGGTCCAGGGTCAGATGTTCCTCGAGACGGCGGCGCTCGGCGGCCTCGACGTGCAGCTCGTATACTACCGCGGCTTCGACGAATGCCGGGCGAGCCGCTGGGTCAACAATCCGAGCGATCTGGTCCGCCTGATGACCGGCGTGTTCTGCCTCGCGGGCCAGACCAAGATCGGCCGGGTCCTGCAGCATGCCGTGCGCGAGACCCAGAAGAAGCGGGTCGCGGCGCTGGTGTTCGTCGGCGACTGCTTCGAGGAGCCCCTCGACGAGGTCGGCCAGACCGCCGGCCAGCTCGGCATGGTGGGCGTGCGCGCGTTCCTCTTCCAGGAGGGCCACAATCCTCAGGCCGAGCAAGCTTTCCGACACATCGCCAAGCTCACCAACGGGGCGCATTGCCGGTTCGATTCGAACAGCCCGCAGCAGCTGCGCGACCTCCTGGGCGCGGTAGCTGCCTATGCGGCCGGCGGCCAGCGCGCCCTCGCCGATCTCTCCAGGCGCTCCAGTCCCGAGGTGCGGCTGCTGGTGAGCCAGGTCAAGTGAGGCCATGGGCTTCTATCTCCTGCTTGGCGCGCTTCTGCTTGGTTTGGGATTGCTCGCGGCGCGCAGCTTCGTGCGCGCCAATCCGGCGCGCCTGGCGCAGGGCGTCAGGGCATTCGTCGCCGGGTTCAGCGCGCTCGCCAGCACCGGTCTGCTGTTCACCGGCCGGTTCGGTCTGGCCCTGATCACGATCGGCGCCACCGTCATCGCGATCCGCGCGATGATGCGCTCGTCAGCCGGCGGGCTCGGTCAGTTCGGCGGTAGCGCCGGGCCGCAACAGAGCTCCGCAGTCGTCACCGACAGCCTGAGCATGCAACTCGACCATGCCACCGGCGAGCTGGAGGGCGAGGTGTTGCACGGACGGTTCGGCGGTCGAACTTTGGCCTCGCTTGGTCTCGCCGACCTGCTGGAGCTGCTCGCCGAGTGCCAGCGCGAGGATCCCCGCTCCGTTCCCCTCCTGGAGACCTACCTCGATCGCCGGCAGCCGGACTGGCGGGCGCACGTCGCCGGCGAGCAGGCGAACGGGCCAGAACCGGAGACCGGTTCCAACGCCGGGATGGACGAGGCGACCGCCTGCTCGATCCTGGGACTGTCGCCGGGGGCCAGCGAGGACGACATCAAAGCCGCGCACCGACGCCTGATGACCAAGCTGCACCCCGACCACGGCGGCTCCAGCTACCTGGCGGCGCAACTCAATCAAGCAAAGGACTTCCTCCTGCGCCGGCAGCGTTAGCTGAGATCGACTGCTGCCGCCGCGGCGACGGTGGCGGGTCGCGGGAGGGGCCCCGATGCCGGCTCCGCCGTCTCGTTCGAGTCGATCGACCCACGCGCGCCGGATCGGGCGGCGCGGCCGGACCGCAAATTTGGCTTTAGCGCGTGGCGCGCGCCGACCATGCCTGCGGAATTTCGCCATTCTGGCTATTGAAATATTAAGGAGCGAGCCGCTATAGCTGCCGCCGCGGCGCGCGCGCTTGGAACGCGCGTTACGCGCAAAGTGTTCTACGTTAGAACCATTGTGGTGGGGTGCGAGTTGGGGGGTCCCCGGTGATCCGCAAGGCCGTGTTTCCCGTCGCCGGGCTGGGCACCCGGATGCTGCCGGCCACCAAGGCCCTCCCCAAAGAGATGCTGCCGGTGGTCGACCGGCCACTCATCCAGTACGCCTTCGAGGAAGCGCGCGCCGCCGGCATCGAGCAGTTCGTATTCGTGACCGGGCGCGGCAAGAGCATCATCGAGGATCACTTCGACCGCGCCTACGAGCTGGATGACGTCCTCGCCAGGAAAGGCAAGACGGCGGAGCTGGAATCGTTGGCGTCCTGGATGCCCGCGCCCGGCGCGCTCAGCTACACCCGGCAACCGGAGGCGCTGGGCCTCGGGCATGCGGTGTGGTGTGCCCGGCACCTGGTGGGTGACGAGCCATTTGCGGTTGTCCTGGTCGACGACCTGATCCTCGGGGCCGAGCCCTGTCTCAAGCAGATGGTCGATGCTTTTGCCGAGACCCGGGGCAGCCTGGTGGCGGTCGAAGAGGTGCCGCACGACCAGACCGATCGCTACGGCGTCCTGGATCCGGTCCGTGACGACGGTCGGCTGGTCGAGATCAAGGGCCTGGTGGAGAAGCCCGATCCGGCCGAGGCGCCGTCGCGTCTGGCGGTGATCGGACGCTACATCCTGCTGCCCGAGGTGTTCGAGCACCTGTCGTTGCAGCAGAAGGGGGCGGGCGGCGAGATCCAGCTGACCGATGCCATGGCCAAGATGATCGGCGGCGCCCCGTTTCACGGCCTCCGCTTCGCCGGCCGCCGGTTCGACTGCGGCAGCAAGCTCGGCTATCTGGAGGCGATGGTCGCGTGCGCCCTCGAGCGTGACGACCTGCGCCAAGGCGTCCGTGAGATCCTGGAACGCTGTCGCTGAGATGACTCTCGGCCCCGATGTGGGGGCTGCCACGATGGAGGTTGCATGCGCATCGCGATGATCGGCACGGGCTACGTCGGGCTCGTCTCGGCCGCCTGTTTCGCCGAGTTCGGCGTCGAGGTGATCGCCGTGGACAAGGACGGCGGCAAGATCGAGGCGCTGCGCGGCGGCCGGATTCCCATCTACGAACCGGGGCTGGACGACATGGTCGCGCGCAACGTCGAGGCCGGCCGCCTGACGTTCACGACCGACCTGCCGAGCGCGGCCCGCGACGTGGAGGCGGTGTTCATCGCGGTCGGCACGCCGTCGCGCCGCGGTGACGGTCACGCCGACCTGACCTATCTGTTCGCCGCCGCCGAGGAGATCGCCCGCAGCCTCGCGGAGGCCACCGTCGTGGTCACCAAGTCCACGGTGCCGGTCGGCACCGGGCGCAAGCTGCAGGCGCTGTTCGCCAAGCTGCGCCCCGATCTCGCGGTCGAAGTCGCCTCGAACCCGGAATTCCTGCGCGAAGGCTCCGCGATCGAGGACTTCATGCGCCCCGACCGGGTCGTGGTCGGGGTCGAGACCACGCACGCGCGCCAGGTGCTCGATCGGCTGTACCGGCCGCTCAATCTCACCCAGACCCCGATCCTGTTCACCTCGCTCGAAACCGCCGAGCTGATCAAATACGCGACCAACAGCTTTCTCGCGACCAAGGTGACCTTCATCAACGAGATGGCCGATCTGTGCGAGCGCGTCGGCGCCGATGTCCAGGAGGTCGCCAGGGGGCTCGGTCTCGACCGCCGGATCGGCAGCAAGTTTCTGCACCCCGGGCCGGGCTTCGGCGGCTCGTGCTTCCCGAAGGACACGATGGCGCTGCTCCGGATCGCCGAGGAGGCCAACATCGCGCTGCGCATCGTCGAAAGCGTGGTGGCGGTCAACGAAGGCCGCAAGCGCAACATGGTGCGCCGGATCGTCCAGGCCTGCGGGGGCTCGGTGCGCGGTATGACGATCGCGATTTTGGGCGTGACCTTCAAGCCGAACACCGACGACGTGCGCGACAGCCCCAGCCTGGTGATCATCCCGGCGCTCCAGGCGGAGGGCGCGACCGTGCGCGCCCACGATCCGGAGGGCATGGACAGCGCGCGGCGGGAGCTGCCCGACGTGGCGTGGTGCGAGGACGCCTACGCCGCCATGGACGGCGCCGACGCCATGGTCGTGCTGACCGAGTGGAACGCGTTTCGCGCGCTCGATCTGGAGCGGACACGGCAGCTGTTGCGCCGGCCGATCGTGATCGACATGCGCAACGTCTACGAGCCCGGCGAGATGATCGCGGCGGGCTTCAGCTACACCAGCATCGGCCGACCGGTCGCCAACCTCAACGCCGCGAACGAGAGGAAGATTGCATGACGGCGACCGCCGCGCCGGCCACTGGCGGCGCCGGTCACCGCTTCCATCCGACGGTTCTGCGCGAGTACGACATCCGCGGCATCGTCGGCGAGACCCTGTTCCCGGCCGATGCCTTCGCCCTCGGCCGGGCCTATGCCACGATGATCCGCCAGGATGGCGGGCAGCGGGTATGCGTCGGCATGGACGGCCGCCTGAGCTCGCCCGAGCTCGCCGAAGCCCTGATCGGCGGCCTGGGCGCGGGCGGCCTCGACGTGCAATGGATCGGCCGCGGCCCCACGCCGATGCTGTACTTCGCGGTGCACCACCTGGGCGCCGACGGCGGCATCCAGGTGACCGGCTCGCACAACCCGCCCGCGCACAACGGCTTCAAGATGATGCTCGGAACGAAGTCGTTCTTCGGCGCGCGGATTCAGGAGCTCGGACGGATCGCGGCGCAGGCCGCGTACGCGCAAGGACAGGGACGGCGCACGGAGGCGCCGGTGTTCGACGCCTACGTCGAGCGCCTGGCCCGGGATTTTCGCGGCGGGCGCGCGCTGTCGGTCGTGTGGGACGCCGGCAATGGCGCCGCCGGCGAGGCGTTGCGCGCGCTCACTGCGCGCCTGCCCGGCCGCCACAGGTTGCTGTTTGCCGACATCGACGGCCGCTTTCCCAATCACCATCCCGATCCGACCGTCGATGCCAACCTCGAGGATCTCCGGAGCGCGGTCGCGGCGGAGGGCGCGGAGATCGGCATCGCGTTCGACGGCGATGGCGACCGGATCGGCGTGATCGACGGCCAGGGTCGGATCGTGCGCGGCGATCAGCTGATGCAGATCCTCGCCGCCGAGGTCCTGCCGCGCCACCAGGGCGCGCCGATCATCGCCGACGTCAAGGCGAGCCAGGCGCTGTTCGACGAGATCGAGCGTCTGGGCGGCCAGCCGGTCATGTGGAAGACCGGCCATTCGCTGATCAAGGCCGAGATGGCGAAGCGGCAGGCGCCGCTCGCCGGCGAGATGTCCGGTCACATCTTCTATGCCGACGGCTTCTACGGCCACGACGATGCGCTCTACGTCGCGATCCGCCTGCTCGGCATCCTCGCGCAGGGCGATCGCACGCTCGCCGACTGGCGCGATCGCATGGCGCCGCTGGTCAACACTCCCGAGATCCGCTTCGACTGCCCGGACGAGCAGAAGTTCGCGGTGGTCGATCGGGTCAAGGCGCGCCTGGAGGCGGAAGGGGCCGCGGTCAACGGCATCGATGGCGTGCGGGTGACCACCGCGGACGGCTGGTGGCTGCTGCGCGCCTCCAACACCCAGGCGGTGCTGGTCGCACGCGCCGAGGCGCGCGACGAGGCGGGCCTCTTGCGGCTCAAGCAGCAGATCGCCGCGAATCTTCGAGCGATAGGCATCCAGCCGCCCGAATTCTAGTCTCACAAGACGCTATTCAGGCGCCGTACCGCAGAGTCGTCGTCGTAGGTTGGGTGGAGCGCAGCGCAACCCAACCGCCAAAGCCAGATCGTTGGGTTTCGCCTGCGGCTCACCCAACCTACCTGGCTCCTACCGGTCGCCGCTGGAATGCCAAGCGCGCGGACGTCCTCGCCCAGATCCTAGGCGCCCGCGTCGCCCTTCGGCATCACCACCATTGGTGAGACACTGCGCCAGGCGTCGCAGCCGCGGCGCCGGGCGGGCAAACCTCTTGGCCCGGCGAGCGGCGGCCTATCATCCGATGGTCGCACGGAACAAGCCGTTGCGCTCGCGGGGCGGCGACCTATTGTCGGGGGCGCACCGTCCTCGGGTTGAGCTCATGCGCGTGCGTCCGATCGAGATCCGCCGTCGGCTCGCGCCGCTCGACGAGGCCGAGCGGCGCCGGCACAAGCTCCGCAACGTCGTCCACTCGATCCTCCTGCTCGGCGGGATCGTGGCTCTGCTCGCGCTGTGCGGCTGGGTGCTGTTCGGCCCCGAAGGTCTGGTCGGGATGGCGCTCGGCGCGGCGATCGCGCTCGCCTTCAGTCCCACGATCTCGCCTGGCATGGTGCTGCGACTGTATCGCGCGCGCGAGATCGCGCCCCATGATCTGCCCGAGGTGCTGCACGTGCTGGCGGCGCTCGCCGAGCGCGCCGGCCTCGAGCGCAGGCCACGCCTCTACTATGTGCCCAGCGTGATGTTGAACGCGTTTGCGGTCGGCGGTCGCGACGATGCGGTGATCGCCGTGACCGACGGCATGTTGCGCGCGCTCAACCTGCGCGAGCTGAGCGGCGTGCTGGCGCACGAGATCAGCCATATCCGCAACCGGGACCTGTGGCTCATGGGCATCGCCGATGTCGCGGGCCGGCTGACCCGGTTGATGACCCTGCTCGGCCTGGTGCTGCTGATCATCAACCTGCCGCTGTGGCTGAGCGGCGCCGCCGCCATCCCGTGGCTGGTGGTGCCGCTCCTGGTGTTCGCCCCCCAGATCACCATTCTCCTGCAGCTGGCGCTGTCGCGCGCCCGCGAGCTCGACGCCGATCTGGACGCCGCCGGGCTGACCGGCGACCCGAGCGGCCTCGCCGCCGCGCTCGCCAAGCTGGAGCGCTATCGGCGCGGCGCCTGGGAGCAGATCCTGCTGCCGGGCCGGCGCCTGCCGGAGCCGTCGGTGCTGCGCACGCATCCGCCCACCGCCGAGCGCATCGCCCGGCTCGAGGCGCTGTCCGGGGCGCCGCCACTCGCCCCGCTTCCGGGGCGCGGCGGCGCGCGCAGGATTGAAGCCGCCTGGCCGATCGTCCAGGGCGCGCCGCACGGTCGCCTGATCGGCTTCTGGTATTGAGCGGCGCCCTCCCGGGGCTCCTGCGAAGCCCGCCTTTGGGATCGAAAGCGCGCTGGGGCGGTCGGCCGCCCCTCAGATCCGGTTCAGTGGGATCTTGATGTACGAGACGCCGTTGTCCTCGGGCGGCGGCAGCTCGCCGGCGCGCATGTTGACCTGGATCGACGGGATCAGAAGCTGCGGCACGGCGAGCGTCTTGTCGCGCTCGGTGCGCATCTTGACGAACTCGCTCTGGCCGACGCCTTCGCGCACGTGAATGTTCTTGGCGCGCTCGTCCGCGACCGTGGTCTGCCAGGCGATCGCGCGGCCGCCCGGCCCGTAGTCGTGGCAGACGAACAACCGGGTTTCCGGCGGCAGGGCCAGGATCTTCGCGATCGAGCGATACAACGTCGCGGCGTCGCCCCCCGGGAAATCGGCCCGCGCGGTGCCGCCGTCCGGCATGAACAGGGTGTCGCCGACGAACGCGGCATCGCCGATCACGTAGGTGACGCAGGCGGGCGTGTGTCCGGGCGTGTACAGGACGTGGCCCGCCAGCGCGCCGACCTCAAAGCGCTCGCCGTCGGCGAACAGGTGGTCGAACTGCGAGCCGTCGGTGTTGAAGGTCTTCTCGACGTTGAACAGGTTCTTGAACAGCCTCTGTACCTCGGTGATGTGCTCGCCGATCCCGATCCGACCGCCCAGCTGATCTCTGAGATAGGGTGCGGCGCTCAGATGATCGGCATGGGCGTGGGTCTCGAGGATCCACGCGACCTCGAGATGCCGCTCACGCACGAACGCGACGATCTGATCCGCAAACGCGGTCCTGGTCCGCCCCGCCGCCTGATCGAAGTCGAGCGCGGCATCGATGATCGCGCAGTGGCGGCCCGCCGGCTCGTGGACCACGTGGCAGATGGTGTTGGATTCCGCGTGGAAGAACGAACGGACCTCCGGGTTCATGCTCCGCCTCCGGTTGTTGACCCTTGTGCGCGCTCACCGTGGCTGGAATCCCATATTGGCACTCACCGGCTCGAATCAAATCGCGCCGCCTCTCATACCGACCCCATGAAGTCGCGACCGACGGGTCGGTGCGTCTTTTCTGTCATGCCC
>JBOHKK010000221.1:0-10593 GCA_050729115.1 Geminicoccaceae bacterium
AGCCAACCCCGCGCGTGGGGGCGCGCGGCCGCCCAGCCAACCCCGCGCGCGGGGGCGCGCGGCCGCCCAGCCAACCCCGCGCGCGATACCAATCCCGAAGGTCAGGACTTTTGTGGGATCGGTATGAGCCGGGCCGTATGCCGGTACGGCAGAGAGCGTGCGACCGCCCGCCCCGCCGCGCGCCATGGTAACGTTCGGCTAACCCTCCGGGGATAACGTCGCGCTAACCCTCCGGGCGCGCAGCTGAGGGATCAGAACCGGTGGCCCGCCACCGGCTTGCAGGTTCGACTCCTGCCGCGCGCACCACCGCCACGGGCTGGAAAGCAACTTCTACGCCACCCTCGGCAGCGTCATTGCGAGGAGCGCAGCGGCCTGCCCTCGGGCGGAGACCCGAAGGACGAAGCAATCCAGATGCCGCTCCTGGATCGCCACGGGCGCTTGCGCGCCCTCGCGATGACCAAGGCGCGTGGCGGTTCGGTGCCCCGGTTTCATGCGCCGGGTCGGCCTTGTCGGTGGGCGACCCATACCGACCGCATCAAGTCGTGACCAATAGGTCTCTGCGGTTTTTCTGTCATGCCCGGCTGTCCGGTTGACGAGCGCCGGCTATGGAATGGGTGCGTGACGAGCACTGCAGCATCCCAAAATTGTCATTGCCGGGCTTGACCCGGCAATCCACGGCCCCCAGTGAGCGACGACTTCGCTCGATCGAGCTGTGGATGCGCGGGTCAAGCCCGCGCATGACAACGAAAGGTAGCGTACAATCGGTCCTCATTCTACCGCTTGCGCTCAACCGGACAGCCGTGGGTCAAGCCCAGGCATGAAACTCAAAGTGCCGCCCAGTACCTGTTGCTCAAACGGTTCCGCTCAACTGGACAAACGTGGGCTTGACCCGAGCATCCATGCTGGACCCCCGGTTCAAGCCGGGGGTGACAAGAAGACCGATCGATGGGTCAAGACTTCGTGATCCTGCTATCAGTCGACCCTGAGCGGCGGCAGGCTCTGCTCGAGCCTGGCCCTCAGGTGCTCGTGCTGCGCGGGCAGCTTGAGACTGCCTCCGAGGGTCGCGCGCGGCTCGTCGACGGTGAACCCCGGAGCCTCGGTCGCAATCTCGAACAGCACCCCGCCCGGGCTCCGGAAATAGATCGAGTGGAAATACGTGCGGTCGATGCGCGGCGTCACCCGATGGCCGGCGCTGATCAGCCTGTCCCGGAAATGGTCCTGGGCGGCGGCGTCGGCGACCGCGAACGCGATGTGATGGACCGCGCCGCGCCCGCTCGCCGCCGGCTCGCCGGGGTCCTCCACGATGTCGACGTAGCGCGCCGTCGGGGTGTACGGGGCGGCGTAGCGATGCACCCGGCCGGCGCTCGCGACCCGCTCGTAGCCCATGACGTCGGTCAGCAGCTCCGCGCTCGCGGCGCGATCGTCCAGGGTCAGGCAGACGCCATGGAAGCCCCGCACCGCGTGCTCGGCGCCAATCTCTGCGGTGGTCCATGGCGCGCGCGCATCGGGCTCGGCCGCGATCACGAGCGCGAGCGGCAAGCCGTCGGGATCGCTGAGCGCGACGGCCAGCTCGCCGAACCTGGGCTCCAGCTCGTGGTGCGGCACCCCGAGCCGGCTCAGGCGCCCGCGCCAGAAGTCGAGGCTGCCGTCGGGCACCGAGAACGCCGTCTGCGCCACCTCGCCGGTGCCCCGACGGGCCGGCCCCAGATGCTCCCAGGGAAAGAAGGTCATCGCGGTGCCCGGCGCGCCCGTCTCGTTGCCGTAGTACAGATGATAGACGCTCGGGTCGTCGAAATTGACGGTGCGCTTGACGAAGCGGAGGCCCAGCACCCTGGCGTAGAAGTCGAGGTTGCGCTGCGGCGCGCCGCTGATCGCGGTGACGTGGTGCAGGCCGTCGATCTGCAAGGACATGCGCGCCTCCGCGGCAAGGCCCGACTGCCGGTCGTGTTCCTGGCGAGAACTTACCGATCGCGCGGCCGAATGCGCAAGATCTGGCGCCGACGGCGGCGGCCCTCCGAAGCCCCCGGCGACGCGCCCCAACACCTTGGCAGGATCTGAGCGTTGCAAACGAGCTGCCGCAAGGGTTTGTTCACCCCAAGAGGATAGTCTCGCCGGCAAGGTAGCGGGGGAATGCGATGTTGGGATCGCTCGTACCGGCTTTGCTGATGGCGAGGTCGGACCGGCGCAGGCACGCGCGACAAACAACGCCGACCCTCAAGGTGCGCATCGACGGCAAGCGCTATCGGACCAAGAACTGGTCCTTGACCGGCTTCCGGCTCGACGATTTCGACGGGGTGTGCGAGTGCGGCGAGCAGATCCAGGGCGTCATCCTGTTCAGGGGCTGCCGCGGTGAGGTCATCGCCGAGGCCGTCCGGGTCGGCCCGGGCGAAGCGATCGGATTCCGGATCCTCGGGATCAGCTCCAAGCTCTTCCGGCGCATGAGCGGCCATCGCTGACGCCGGCGATGCCCTGGTTCGTCCACCGGTGCGGTCATCGCGGCTCCTCGCCGGGCAGGCGACCAAACCACTCGGTGCCCTTGCTGATCCAGGCGGCCAGGATCGGCGGCCGGACGGAACGCGAGGCCACGCGACGGCGGACGCCAAAAGGGGCTCGCTGGCCGCCGGCCATTTCCGCTAAGCTTCGGCTCCGCGGTGGGAGCGAGAGGCCGATGAACCAGCTGTCGGGGGCAGAAGCGTTCGTGCGCATGCTGCAACTGCACGGCGTGCGCCACATCTTCGGCCTGTGCGGCGACACCAGCCTGCCGCTCTACGACGCGCTGTACCGTCTCGACCACGGCATCACCCACGTGCTCGCCCGCGACGAGCGCTCGGCGGCGTACATGGCGGATGCCTATGCCCGCCTCACCGGCAGGGTCGGCGTGTGCGAGGGGCCGTCCGGCGGCGGCGCGACCTACCTCCTGCCGGGCGTGGTCGAGGCCAACGACTCCGCGATCCCGGTGCTCGCCGTGACCACCGACATCGCGGTCGCCTCGCGCGGGCGCTACGTCCTGACCGAGCTGGATCAGGAAGCGCTGTATCGCCCGCTCACCAAGTGGAACCGGGTGATCGACCGCGCCGACAAGGTGCCGGAGACGGTGCGCGCCGCGTTCCGCCACATGACCACCGGCCGCCCTGGTGCTGTGCACATCGGCCTGCCGTTCGACGTCCAACAAGACCCGGTCGACGAGGCGGCGGTCCACGCCGATCACACGCTCGGGGAATATCCGGCAAGGCGGGTCGCGCCGGAGCCGGCGGCGATCGAGGCGGCGGCAAAGGCGCTCCTCTCGGCCGAGCGCCCGCTCGTCATCTGCGGCGGCGGCCCGGTGATCGCGGGCGCGCAGACGGAGCTGCGCGCCATTGCCGAGCTGCTCGAGGCGCCGGTCGCCACCACCATCAGCGGCCAGGGCAGCATCGCCGAGGATCATCCGCTGGCGCTCGGCGTCGTGGGCAGCAACGGCGGCACCCCCGAGACCCGCGCTCTGGTCGATCAGGCCGATCTCGTGATCTTCGTCGGCTGCCGGGCGGGCTCGGTCACCACCGAGCGCTGGCGGCATCCGGCGCCGGGCAAGGTGCGCGTGGTGCACGTCGACGTCGATCCGGCGGTGATCGGCGCCAACTACCCGACCGAGGTCGCTCTGGTCGGCGACGCCAAGCTCACGCTCGCGGCGCTCCGGGACGAGATCGCGCGTCATCTGGACGGGCCGCCCGAGCGGGCGTTCGGACGCGATCGGGTTGCCCGCGCCAAAGCCGAGAAGCTCGCGGCGTTCCGGGAGCTGGCGCGCTCGGACGCGACGCCGATCCGGCCGGAGCGCCTCGTCGCAACCCTGCAGGAGCTGTTGCCGCAGGACGCGGTGATCGTCGCCGATGCCGGCACGCCGTGCCCGTATCTCTCCGCCTACTACGAGTTCCGCGAGGCCGGCCGGCACTTCGTCACCAACCGGGCGCACGGCGCGCTCGGCTACGCCCTGCCGGCAGCGGTCGGCGCCAAGATCGGCCGGCCGGGCGCGACGTGCGTCGCGGTCATGGGCGATGGCAGCTTCGGCTTCGCCGCGGGCGAGCTGGAGACGATCTGCCGGCTGCGCCTGCCGATCACCATGGTGGTGGTCGCGAACGCCACCTTCGGCTGGATCAAGGCCGGGCAGAGGAGCGGCTTCGGCGCGCGCTA
Source organism: Geminicoccaceae bacterium (assembly GCA_050729115.1). Classification (GTDB taxonomy): domain Bacteria; phylum Pseudomonadota; class Alphaproteobacteria; order Geminicoccales; family Geminicoccaceae; genus JBKPNX01. The sequence continues at coordinate 4,165 of JBOHKK010000221.1, forward strand.
CTTCGCGGTCGATTTCACCCCGGGCCAGCACGCGCGGATCGCCGAGGCCTACGGCATCAGGGCCTGGCGGGTGGAGGATCCCGCCGACCTGAGGCCGGCGCTCGCGGCCGCCCTCGAGGCGGACGCGCCGACCCTGGTCGACGTGGTGAGCCAGCCGCTGCACGAGGCGCAGGCCCCGGTCTCGGAGTGGGTGGCGTGAGCCGGTCCGCGCGCATCGCCAGGGGCGGCAAGGCGGTCTATGGGGCCGCCGTCGGGATCCTGATGCTCGAAGCGCGCTTTGCGCGCATCCTGGGCGATGTCGGCAATGCGGCGACCTGGCCGTTTCCGGTGCTCTACAAGGTGGTGCGCGGCGCCAGCCCGGACCGGGTGGTCCGCCATCGGGCCGAAGGGCTGCTCGAGGCCTTCGTCGCGGGCGGCCGCGAGCTGGTCGCCGAGGGCGCCGACGGTATCGTGACCAACTGCGGCTTCCTGTCGCTGTTTCAGGAAAACCTCGCCGCGGCGTGCGGCGTGCCGGTCGCGACCTCGGCGCTGATCCAGGCCCCGGTGATCGAGCGGCTGCTGCCACCCGGCCGGCGGGTCGGCATCCTGACCGTCGCCGCGGCCAGCCTGACGCCGGAGCATCTGGCAGCCGCGGGTGTCGCCCTCGATACGCCGGTCGCGGGGACCGACGGCGGCCGCGAGTTCACGCGCGTGCTGCTCGGCAACGAGCTCGAGCTCGACGTCGCCGCCGCCGAGCGCGACATCCTGGAGGCCGGCGATCAGCTCCTCGCCCGCCACCCCGAGGTCGGCGCGGTGCTGCTCGAGTGCACCAACATGTGCCCCTATGCGCGCGCGCTCTGCGATCGCCTCAGGCTGCCGGTGTTCGACATGGTGAGCTTCGTCACCTGGTTCCACGGCGGCCTCGTGCCGCGGCGCTGGCCGGCGGAACAGGGCCTGACCGCGATCTCGTTCTAACAAGAAACTAACGACTGATCATGCTGCCGAGGGCGCTGTCATCCTAGCATCAGTTTCATCCGCTGCGGGTCGAGGGCATCGGTGACAACTAGAAAGAAACCTGACGCCACGCTCAGCTACCGTCATTGCGAGGAGCGCAGCGACGAAGCCATCCAGAAGCGGCTCCGGGATCGCCACCGGCGCTGGCGCGCCCTCGCGATGACGCTGAAGGCGACTGGCGGTTCGGCGACCGGGTCATCCCCAGTGGGCCGGCCTTGCCGGTGGGCAACTGATACCAGGAACACGAAGCCTTGACCCATCGACCGCTCTTCTTGTCACCCCCGGGCTCGACCCGGGGGTCCAGTCTGGATGCCCCGGTCAACCCCCGGGTCGAGCCCGAGCGCAGGTCGGGGCATGACAGAACAGACGCACCGACCCCTCGGTCGCGACTTCATGGGGTCGGTATGATACCGAATGGGGTCGGTATGATACCGATCCCACACGATCCTGACCCTCGGGATCGGTATCGCGCGCGGGGTTGGCTGGTCGGCCGCGGGCTCAGCGCGCGGGGTTGGCTGGGCGACCGCGCGCCCGAGCGGAGGATGATGCGGGACGAACCCTGGTTGGACCTTTGTTGGCCCGGGATCAGGCGACGGCGTCGGGCGACAGGGCGCCGACCGTGAGCAGGCGCTTGAACGCGGCAAGGGTCTCCTCGATGCCGTCTGCGAGCGGCACCGGGCCATAGTCGCCGAGAAACGCGCGGATCGGCTCGTCCGAAAGGTCGGCGGGGAACGGCAGCGGCTCGCCCGCGATTTGCAATTGCGCCCCGGGCGCCAGGCCGCGGATGATCTCGAGCCATTCGGCGACTGTCGTCGCCCGGCCGTTCAGATCGAACACCTGGGCGCCGTCGCGTTCTTTCGACACTGCCCTGATGAACGCCGAGGCGACCTCGCCGGCATGGAGCGCGGAGACCGCGCCGGAGAACGGCACGGTGTAGGGCCGCTCGGCGGCGGCTGCCAGGATCGCGACCGTGGTCTTCGAGGTCAGGCCCTGATCGCGCGCCACGCCGTACACCACGCCGGGGCGGATGCCGACGCTCGGCACGTCCCAGTCCAGGGCATAGGTGCGCGCGATCATCTCGTCGCACAGCTTGTAGGCGCCGTAGAGCGTCGCGAGCCAGGGCGCGCCCGGGAAGAAGCTGTGGGCCGCGATCGAGCTGGCATAGGCGACCCGCTTCAGGCCGTGCTGGCGGGCCGCCTCGAGGACGTTGACCGTGCCGACCACGTTGGCCCTGGCGCCGGCGGCGGGATCGGCCTTGCAGAACGGCACCTGCAGGGCCGCGAGGTGAATGATCGCGCGGACCTCGTGCCGCGCCACCGCATCGGCCACCGCCGCGCTGTCGGCGATGTCGCCGGTGAGCCAGGGGACCTGCTCGAGCTCCTCGGGGGTCATCAGCAGGCGCGGCCGGCGCCGGTCGTCCGACAGATCGAAAGCCACCGCCGGCACGCCTGCCTTGGTCAGGAGCGCCAGCGTCCAGCTGCCGATGCAGCCGCCGGCGCCGGTGACCAGCACCAGACCGTCAAAGCCCCTTTTGTCGACCGGAAAACGCGCGAAGTTCATGCCTTGTGCCTCCCCTCTCGTGGGGCTCGACCTTAGGCGTCTCGATCGGTCCGGCAAAGGGGCCCCGGGAGCACGGCCGGCCGCAGTGAGGCATCGGCGCGCATGCGTCGCGTGGTCGCCGCAGCATTCGCTGGACTCGCTCGCCCGGCTGCATGAGACTGACCTCGAATCAATCGTGACGCCAGGGATGGACGTCTCGTGCTGGCTGCGGGACCTGGGGCTGGAGAACTACGCCGAGGCGTTCCGCGCCAACGACATCGATGGGGAGGTGCTGTCGCGGCTGACCGTCGAGGACCTGATTGCGCTTGGCATCACCTCGATCGGACATCGGCGCAAGCTGCTCGACGCCATCGCTCTGCTCCAAGGTGGCACGGCGCCGGCTGGCGCGGAGCCGATCGCCGCGCCCATGCGGCCAGTCGAGGCCGAACGCCGCCAGATGACGGTGCTGTTCTGCGATCTGGTGGGCTCGACCGAGCTGGCCGCGCGGCTCGATCCCGAGGATCTGGGCGAGGTCATGCGGGCCTATCAGGCGGCCTGTGCGGACGTCATCGGCCGGTTCGAGGGCCACGTTGCCAGGCTCATGGGGGACGGCATGCTCGTCTATTTCGGCTGGCCGCGGGCGCACGAGGACGACGCCGAGCGGGCGGTCCGCGCGGGGCTCGAGCTGGTCGACGCCGTGGCCGGGTTGGGTGAGCCGAAGGCCGAACCCGACATCGCGGGTCGTCTTGCGGCGTCGGGCCCTCGGGTTCCGCTCGGCTCCACCCGACCCGCGATTTCGAGCCCCGGCGACGGCAAGCCGCTCGCGGCTAGGGTCGGCATCGCCACCGGGCCGGCGGTGGTGGGGGACCCGATCGGCGAGGGGGCGGCGCGCGAAGAGGCGGTGGTCGGCGACGTCCCGGACCTCGCGGCGCGACTGCAGGCGCTGGCCGAGCCAGGCAGCGTGGTGATCAGCCAGGCGACGCGGCGGCTGGTCGGCGGTCTGTTCGAGCTCGACGATCTCGGCCCGCAGCGCCTCAAAGGCTTCGCCCTGCCGCTCGCGGCCTGGCGGGTCAGGGGCGAGGGCCCGGCGGAGGGTCGCTTCGAGGCGCGCCCGAGCGCGGTCCTCTCGCCCCTGGTCGGCCGCGAGGAGGAGATTGCCCTGCTGCTGCGGCGCTGGCGGCAGGCGAGCGAGGGCGAAGGCCAGGTGGTGCTGCTGTCGGGCGAGCCCGGGATCGGCAAGTCGCGCATCGTGCGCGAGCTGCGCGCCCGGCTCGAGAGCGAGCCCCACATCCGCCTCCTCCACCAGTGCTCGCCCCATCACACCACCAGCCCCTTGCATCCCCTGATCGAGCACCTGGAGCGCGCCGCCGGCTTCGAGCGCGACGACCCGCCGGAGGCGAAGCTCAGCAAGCTCGAGACCATGCTGGCGCGCAGCACCGACAGGCTCGACCAAGCCGTGCCGCTGGTCGCGACGCTGCTCGGCATCCCGACCGGCGAGCGCTGTCCCCTGCCCGAGCTTACCCCGCAGCGCCAGAAGCAGCGCATGCTGGAGGTGCTGGTCGAGCAGCTCGAGGGCCTGGCGCAGCGGCAGCCGCTCCTGATCATCTTCGAGGATGCCCAGTGGACCGACCCGAGCACGAGCGAGCTTCTGGATCTTACGATCGAGCGCATCCAGCGGCTGCCGGTTCTGTTGCTGGTCACCTTTCGACCCGGTTTCACGCCGCCCTGGCGAGGGCGCCACGTCGCCACGCTGTCGTTCGCCGGCCTGAGCCGGCGCCAGGTCCTGGCCATGGTCGCGTGGATCACCGGCACCAGAGCTCTTCCGGCCGAGGTCCTCGAGCAGATCGTCGCGCGCACCGACGGCGTACCTCTGTTCGTCGAGGAGCTGACCAAGATGGTCCTGGAGTCGGGCCTGCTGGTCGCCGCGGACGACCGTTACGAGCTCGCCGGCCTGCTGCCACCGCTCGCGATCCCGGCGACGCTTCACGACTCCCTCATGGCCCGTCTCGATCGCCTCGGCGGCGTGCGCGAAGTCGCTCAGATCGGCGCCGTGATCGGCCGCGAGTTCTCCCATGAACTGCTCGAGGCGCTTACCTCCCTGGCCGGGCCCGAGCTGAGCGCGACCCTCGATCGGCTGGTGGCGGCGGGGCTGATCTTTCGGCGCGGCGTGCCGCCCCACGCCAGCTATCGGTTCAAGCACGCCCTGGTCCAGGATGTCGCCTACGGCACGCTGCTCAAGTCGCGTCGCCAGCAACTCCACGCCCGCATCGCCGAGGTCCTGGAACGGCATTTTCCCGAGCAGACCGAAGCGCAGCCGGAACTGCTGGCGCACCATTGCATCAAGGCAGGTCTCGTCGAGAAGACGATCGACTACCTGTACCAGGCCGCGCGCCAGGCGATGGCGCGCTCGGCGATGGCCGAAGCCGCCGCCCAGCTGACGCAGGCTTTGGATCTGCTGACCGGCCTGCCGGTGGGACGCGGCCGGGATCGCCAGGAGCTCGACCTTCAGATCGCTCTGGGCGCCGTGCTCATCACCACCAAGGGCTGGGCGGCGCCCGAGGTGGGAAAAACCCACGCCCGCGCCCGCGAGCTGTGCACCGAAGAGACCCAGACCCCGCAGCTCCTGGCCGCCCTGTCGGGGCTGTTCGTGCATCACCTGCATTGGTCCAGCAAGAACGTCGCCCTCGACGCCGCGGGGGAGCTGCTGCGCCTGGCCGAACGGCAGCAGGACGTCGCGGCGCAAGCCGCGGGCCATCGCTCCTTGGGGGTCGCCCTGCTGTACAACGGGCAGCTGCTGCCGGCGATGACCCATTTCGAGCAGGCGCTGGCCCTTTACGATCCGGCCGATCGCACCTCGGCGGTGTACCTGTGGGGCCCCGACACCCGGGTGGCGTGCCTCCTGTTCACGGCCTTGATTCTGCTGTTTCGGGGCTTCCCCGACCAGGCCCTGGCGCGCAACCGGGAGGCGCTCGCCGCCGCCGCCGGGTCGGGCCACGCCTACACGACGAGCCAGGCTTCGTACCTGACCTGCTGGCTCCATCAGATCCGCGGCGAGCAACAGGGCGTGCGCGAACGGGCCAGGGCGCTGATGACGTTGACGACGGAACGCGGCCTGGCCGCCTGGGCGGCGAACGCGACGGTCCTGCACGGCTGGGCGGTGGCCGCCGGCGGCGCCACCGAGACGGGCATCGCCCAGCTCCGCCAAGGCCTGGCCGCGGGCGAAGCCCTCGGTGTGCAGCAGCACACGCCGAGCTTTCTCGGTCTGCTGGCCGGACTCCACATCGGCATCGGGAACCCCGACGAGGCGCTGAGGCTGCTCGATCAGGCCTTGGCGTGGGTCGACCGGCTCGAGGAGCGCTGGTTCGAGGCGGAGCTGCATCGCCTCGAGGGCGAGGCGCGGCTGCGGCAGTCGCCGCCCGACGGAGCCCGCGCCGAGGCTTGCTTTCGCAAGGCCATCGTCGTCGCGCAAAAGCAGGAGGCGAAGCTTTGGGAGCTGCGTGCCGCGACCAGCCTGGTCCGACTTTGGGCCGAGCAGGGCCGGCGTGCCGAGGCCCATGACCTGCTCGCGCCGCTCTATGGCTGGTTCACCGAAGGCTTCGATACGCCCGATCTGAAGGACGCGAAGGCGCTGCTCGACCAGTTGGCGTGATCGCCAGCGCCCGCCTAGTGCACCGACCCATTCGCTTGATCAAAGTCATTGCCGGGCTTGACCCGGCAATCCACTCTGAGCCAGCGGCTGCCTTGCGGGTGGATGCCCGGATCAAGTCCGGGCATGACAAGTCAGGCTATCTTCCGTCTGCGTCGATGCACTAGCGCATTTTTCGATTAGCTCGCACCAGCCCGCTCCCCCTCCCAACCACCCCAAGGGTACCATCGGTGGGTGGTTGGGAGGGGGAG
>JBOHKK010000222.1:0-10460 GCA_050729115.1 Geminicoccaceae bacterium
GCTGGCGCAGCGCTTTGGCCGGCGCCGAGATGCGAACGGATCGGAACCCGAACAGCGCGAGCACGCCGAGCATCATGAACACCGACCGGTTGCCTACCAGATCAGCGGTCGTCATCGCGTTGAGCAAGGCGTTGGCGAACAACATCATGGCGCACAGCGCCTGCGGGTCGCGCCGCAACCGCTCGAACGAAACCGGCCTGAACGCCACCCCGACCAACGCCAGGAACAGGATCAGGCCGACCAGACCGCTCTCGGCCAGGAGCTCCAAAAACAGGTTGTGAGGGTAGGACGGCCGGTCAGGAATCCCCCGAAGAATCGGCCAACTGCCGGCGCCGTGGCCGAGCAGCGGCGCATCAGGCCAGGACTCGAGCGCCTTGGCGTAGAGAGCGGTACGTGGGTTCCCCTCCGCCAGTCGCTCGAGCCGGTCGATGGTTGCCAGCCTCTCCCCGGTGAACGTGGCGTAGAGGGCGAGGCCCCCGGCCGCGACCAGCGGCAGCACGATTACCAGGAGGAGCGTGCGCGAGATAGTGATCTTGCGCTTGGGCAGGCGGATGCTTAGCCCGATCGGGATCAAGAGAGGGAGCGCGGTCGAGAGCAGGGGGCCGCGCCCGCCGCTGATCGCAAGGACGAAACAGAGGGTGAGGAACAGAACGAGGCAGAGGCGGCCGGCCACGCGGCCGCGGCCGTACAGCCAGCCGGCAAGCGCGACCAGCGCGCCGGGGCCGCAGATCCGGCCCAGCACCAGATAGCTACCCGCATCATCTCCGTCGACGCTCTCGAGGCGGTACACGGAGCCGCCGGACTCCACATACGCCAGCACGGCGTCGACCCCTCCCCAGAGGGAGAGCAAAAGCATCAAGGTGAACAGCCGGCGCACGCGCGCGGGACTCGGGGCGATGATCAGCGCGCCCGCCATCAACGCCCACAGCACCAGGGTCGCCATGAACAACACCTTCTGCGGGCCGTAGATGCGGCTCGGTGACCACAGCAGGCTGAGCCCCAACCAGGTGACCAGACAGACCATGGCGACGACGACCGGCAGGCTCTTCTGGTGGATCCCCTTGCGTATGATGATGATGCCGCCGACCGCGACGCTCAGCACAAAGAACAGCGCGGTGGGGTCGACCGGGATCCAGGCGAAGCGGGGATCGCCCTTGTACAGGCCGGCAAACATGTAGAGGACCAACAGCGCCTCGAAGGAAAAGAGGCTACCCGGGACTGCCCGGGGTGAAAGAAGGATCGGCGGCTCGGCCGGGTTCATGGTCCGCCGGGGCGTGGTTGCAGCGCGCCCGGGACGATCGGCGTCCGGCGCGGTGGGTGTGCGATCAGTCGGCGTGGTCGGCGCCGCAAGTCGCGCGGCCGCAAACGGCTCATGGCGCATGACCTCGCTCGAGGCCTGCCATGACGTCTTCGCCCAAGCGGGCAGGCAGGCGGGCGCAGGCTTCCGCCCGCCCGGAGTCGTCGGGCTGTCGCCAGACATACGCGTGCATGGCGGCCGCGGGAAGCTCCACCTCCTCGGCACGGGCTTCGATCAGCTGAATGACCGCAGCGTCGACTTGCGCGCGGTTGCCCCAGCGGGTGGCATCGGCAACGATCAGTCCGTCCGGGTAGCAATCCATGATCAAGGTGAGGGACTCCGGCGTGGTGATCACCGGCCGGCCGGTCCTGGGATCGAGGCTGAACTCCCCGCCATCTCGAAGCTCTGACAACCGGCTCTTGCTGATCAGAACATCGTATCGGCCGAGGTAGTAGAGTGCCGACAGCTCATTCGTGGTCAGCACGATGTCGGCATCGGCGAGCCACGGCCCGAGCGGGGCCTTGGCGGCCGCCCAGTCCGCCGCCCTTTGCATCGGCGGTATGACGAAGTTGAACATCGTCGCGGCGGTCCGCACGAACGCGCCATTGGCCACAACCGTGAACACCAGGACCACGGCGAGCGCCGCGTACACACCAGGTCGGCCGAGCCGGCCGAGGCCCAGCCAAGCCAGAGCGCGCGTGCCGACGTCTTCCAGGAACCGGCGCAGCCGCGGCCAGACCTCGGCGAGCGCGATGCCCCAGAGCACGAACAGGAACGGCGCGACGTAGGTCAGATACCGCATGGACTTGGGGGCCGCGAACGAATGCACCACGAAGGCGACCGCGACCACACAGGCGCAAAAGGCCGTAGGGCGCGGACGATACGCAAGGCCGATGACGACAGCCAGCGCGACCAAGGGCCACAGGGTGGGGTAGTAGATCGTCAGAAACGAATGATAATACCAAAAGGCGTCACGATTCTCGGCTTGATAGAGCGGCGTGCTGCGGTAGCGGGCAAGCAGCTCCGTCATGAGTCCGGTCTCGACGAAGATCCAGATCGTCGCTCCGGCGAGCAGCGCCAGTCCCACGGCGATACCCCACCTAGAAAGAGGCGAACACCTGGCAAGCCAGGGGGGACCCAGCGCGAGGGCCGACCACAGCGCGACACCCAGGAGCCCGACCAAGGTGGTGATCTGCAGGTACAGCGCAGCGGCGAAACAGATCAGAATGCCTGCCGCGAGCAACACCGCCCGCCCGAACGTCGGGGGCGGCGACATCACCAGGCGATAGGTGCCGATGGCGCCAAGCCAGAACATCAGGCAATGCAGGGTGTAGAAACGCCCCCACTGGCTGATCTGGAGGTTTTCGGGGTCCAGGGCGAGAAGCAGCGCCGCCAGGATCGCCGCAAGGCTGCCTGCGACCGCGCGGGTCCACAGCAGGACCAGCACCACCAGCGCCGTACCCGCGATCAACGAGGGCAGGCGGGCGACGACCAGGTTCTCGCCGAACAGCCCGAGCCATTGGGCCAGGAAAATCGTGAACAGAGGCGTGCGCGTATAGACCCCGTCGGCGACTCGCAGCTGTCCCTCGGCCAACCAGGACTGGGCGGCAAAGAAGTGATAAAGCTCATCGAAATGAGCGACATGGTCGAAATGCGGCAGCCGGACGGCGAGCGCGAGGCACCCGAGGACAACCGGAGCCAGCCAGGGGTATCCAGGCCGCTCCGGAACGGGACGTCGAGCGGGGCCGGGGACGACGGTATGGTGTGAAGTCTCGCTCGGCGGTAAGGGGGATGGCAACCGCGCACCTCGCTGTTACTTGAGTAGCTCGATCCCAATCTCTACCATGTCGCGGCTGATGGCAACCGACCGGGAAGTACGCGTGTGCATCGAACCCATCGCTTCGAACCACGGGTCGCGGCTGCTTCCGTGGGTTGTTCAGACAAGCGATGAGGCCTGCCGGCGACGGTCCCGGCTTTCATGATACGGAGCCTGCGGGCGCGCCTGCCAAAGGGTCGGCTCAGGCGCGCGGTGACCGTCTCGGTCACGGGCGCGGCGCTCGGTCAGCTGATCGTGCTGGCCGCTTCGCCGCTCGTGACGCGCCTATACACGCCGGAGGATTTCGGCGTGCTCGGGGTGTTCAGCGCACTCTTGGGGATTCTCGGGATCGCGGTCTGCCTGCGTTACGAGCTCGCCATCCCGCTCGCCGAGGACGACGCCAGCGTGGTCAATCTGCTGGCGCTGAGCCTCGTCGTCACCCTGCTCCTCAGCTTGCTGGTCGGGGTGACGCTCTGGTCCTGGGGCGAAGTGATCACCGGGTGGTTCAATGCCGAAGCCTTGCATCCACTGCTCTGGCTGTTGCCGATCGGGCTCCTGGCCGTGGGTTGCGCGCGCGCCCTCACCCATTGGGCGATCCGTCGCCAGGCTTTCGGCCGCATCACACGTACCCGGATCAGCCGCAGCTTAGGGCAGGTCACAACCCAGATTGCCTGCGGCTATCTGGCGCTTGGGCCTTTTGGCCTGCTGGTGGGTCAGATCATCGGGCAGGCAGCCGGCATCACGACGCTGGCGCTTGCCTTCCATCGGATCGATGGCCGACTATGGCGCGCCATCCGGCTCCGCAGCATGACGCGGGCGGCGGTCCGATTCGGCAGCCTGCCTACCCTCGCCACCGGGGCTGCCTTGCTGGACAGCGGGGGGCGGCTCGCGCCTGCCTTGCTCGTCGCCGCGCTCTACGGGGTCGAGGTGGCGGGCTGGTTCGCCCTGGCGCAGAGGATCTTGGTGACGCCGGTTTCTTTCAGCGTTGCTGTGGCTCAGGTCTATCTCAGTGAGGCGCCGCGCCTGGCACGGGCTGGTGGCGATGGCATGTACGCGCTGTTCAAGGCGACGACGTGGCGTCTGCTCGCGTTCGGGGTGCTCTCGCTCGGCGTGGTCGTCGCCGCCGGACCGCAGCTGTTCGGTCTGGTGTTCGGCTCGGTCTGGACGGAGGCCGGCCGGTTCGCGCAGTTTCTCGCGTTCATGTCTTTGGGCCAGCTGGTGGTCAGCCCGGTCTCACAGACGCTCACCGTGGTCGAGCGCCAGGACGTACGGCTTGCCTGGGATGCTCTGCGCTTCGGCGCGCTGTTGCTCGTGTTTCTCGCCGCGCACCAGCTGACATGGACGCCGCTCATGACGATCGCCGTCCTGAGTATCGCCATGACGATGTGTCACATCCTGCTCTTCGTGTTGACCCGTCGGGTGCTGCTCGGCCATCTGCGAGCGCGGGCCTCAAGTGAGGCTCCGCGCCCATAGGGAATGGGATCCGCGCTCCGGCCTGCCCGGCGCGGCGTGGGCGACGCAATCACGTCAGTGGCTCGCGCCGACGGCGCAAGCATGCCGCTCGGCCGGGCTCAAGAGCCTGCGTCGGTGCCCTGGCCCGGCTCGGCGTCCCTTGCCTGCGGGTCCCTGAGCGGCCACAGCAGGATCATGCCGATCACGAAGAAGGCCAGGATCGTCGCGATGCCGAGGCGCTGGCTGCCGGTCCACCAGGTCACCGTGCCGAGGAAGAACGGCCCGAGGTAGGCGGTGACCTTGCCGGTCAGCGCGTAGAGGCCGAACATCTGGGTGCGCAGCTCGGGCGGCGCCATCCGGCCCATGAGCGAGCGGCTCGCCGCCTGGGTCGGGCCGACGAAGATGCCGAGCAGCGCGCCCGCGATCCAAAAATGCAGCGGGTCGGTCACCACGACCGCAGCCGCGCCGCAGGCCAGCAGGCCGACCAGCGCGATCAGGATGGTGCGCTTGGCGCCCAGCCAGTCGTCGATCCAGCCGAAGGCGAGCGCGCCGAGGCCCGCGGTGACGTTGAGCAGGATGCCGAACTTGATCACCTCCGCCATGGCCATGCCGAAGGTGCCGGCGGCGTAGATGCCGCCGAAGGCGAACAGGGTGTTCAGGCCGTCGGTGTAGATCATCCGCGCGATCAGGAAGCGGCCGATCTGCCGGTAGCGGCCGATGTGGGCGAAGGTCTCGCGGAGTTGGCCGAGGCCACGCCGCACCGCTTCGGTGACGGGCAGAAGATGGCTCGGCCGATCGGGCGCGAACAGGAACAGCGGCAGGCTGAACACCGCGAGCCAGAGGCCTACCAGCGGCCCGGAGATGCGGACGTCCTCCGCCTGCTGCTGATCCAGGCCGAACAGCGGGTGCTCGGCCTGCACGAAGGCGAACAGCGTGATCAGCAGGCAGACCAGACCGCCGGCATAACCCAGGCCCCAGGCCCACCCGGACAGGCGCCCGATGTACTCGCGGCTCACGATCTCGGGCAGCATGGCGTTGTAGAAGACGCCGGCGATCTCGAACGCGACGTTGGTCAGCCCCACCACCAGCAGCACCATCAGCGCGACCTCGGTCGTGGGCCGACCGAACCACAAGAGGAAGCAGCCGATCACGGTGATCAGCGTGAAGGTGAACAACCAGGGCTTGCGCCGGCCGCCGGCGTCGGCGACGGCACCAAGGATCGGGCTCACGATCGCGATGGCGATGCCGCTCGCGCTCATCATCCAGCCCCATTCCGCGGTGCCGGTCACCTCGTTCGCCGCGATGCCCTGGCTGAAGTAGGTGGCGTAGACGAAGGTGACGATCACCGCCGAGAAGGCGGAGTTCGCCCAGTCGTACAGCGCCCAGGAGAACTGGCCGAGGCGGGGGACGTGCGCCGTCATGGCGCGGGTATCGCCCGGTCGGCGCGGCGACACAAGCCTGACGGACGACGCGCGCACCCGGACGAGGCAGTCCATTCTGGCCGTCTTGCTCCCCCCTCGGTCAGGAGCAAGCCAGGGTGACGACCGAGCCCGCACCCGCAGGAGCCGGCGTTCAGCGCCGCCGAGACGGTGCTGGCGCATGGGCGGCGGCTTTCGAGGACGCGCCGGTCGAGTTAGGATCACCGGGGCTGTTCGAGGACATGATGTGAGCAGGGCGGATCTGTTCCGCACGGTCGAGTTCCGGGGTACGCGGCTGCAGCTGCCGGTCTATCTCGATCACCATGCGACCACGCCGCTCGATCCGCGGGTGCTGGATGCCATGCTGCCGTACTTCGGAAAACAGTTCGGCAACCCGCACTCGGCGCAGCACGCCTACGGCTGGAGCGCGGCGGCGGCGGTCGAGCGCGCGCGCACCGAGGTCGCCGCCCTGATCGGCGCTCTGCCGGAGGAGATCGTCTTCACCTCGGGCGCGACCGAGGCGAACAACCTGGCGATCCGCGGCGCCGCAGCGGGCGCCGGCGCGCGCCGGCACGTCGTCACCTGCGCGACCGAGCATCCGTGCGTTCTGGAGACCTGCCGCGCTTTGCGCCGCGAGGGCTACGAGGTGACCGAGCTGGCGGTGAGGCCGGACGGTCTGATCGATGCGGCTCGGTCGGGCACGGCGCTGCGATCCGACACCGCCCTGGTCTCGATCATGACCGCCAATCACGAGATCGGCGTGCTCCAGCCGCTCGCCGAGATCGCGAAGCTGTGTCGTGAGCACGGGATCCTCGTGCATACCGATGCCGCTCAGGCCGCCGGCAGGGTGCCACTGGACGTGGGGGCCCAGGGCGTCGATCTGATGAGCCTGTCGGCGCACAAGCTGTATGGCCCGAAGGGCATCGGCGCGCTCTACGTGCGGCGCGGCCTGCGGCTCGTGCCGCTCTTCGCGGGCGGCGGCCAGGAGCGCGGGCTGCGGCCCGGCACCCTGCCGACCCCCTTGTGCGTCGGCTTCGGCATGGCGTGCGCACTGGCGCAGCAGGAGCTGCTCGAGGAGGCGGCACGGGTGCGGGCGTTGCGCGATCGCCTGTACCAAGGGCTGCGCGCGGCCTTGCCGGACCTCCGGCTGAACGGGGCCGCGGAGCCGCGCCTGCCGAACAACCTCAATCTCACTTTGCCCGGGGTGGACGCCGAGGACCTGCTCGCGGAGCTGCCCGAGCTCGCGCTCGCCACGGGCGCCGCGTGCGCTTCCGCCACGCAGGAGCCGTCGCCCGCGCTGCGCGCGCTTGGCCTCCTTGACGAGGCGATCGCGGGCTCGATCCGGATCGGCCTCGGGCGCACCACCACGGCCGCCGAGGTCGAGTTCGCGCTCGATCGCCTGGTGGCGGCCGCGCGCCGGCTCAGGACCGGATGAGATCGGCCAGGCGCAGCAGGGCGATCCGGGCGATCTGGTCGAGGGCTTCGTCGATCTCGGCTTCAGCCGAATTTTTGAGACGTTGCTCGAACGCGGCGAGGATCTCCTGGCGGCCCTTACCCTTGACCGCCAGGATGAACGGAAACTGGAATTTTTGCTTGTACTCGTCGTTCAATGCTCGAAAGCGCTCGAACTCAGTGGGGGTGCACTGGTCAAGGCCGGCGCTGGCCTGCTCGGCAAAGGACGCGGCGGTCAGCTCGCCGCGGATCGCGGCACGCCCGGCGAGGTCGGGATGGGCGCGGATCAGGGCGAGCTGCTGCGCGCGCGGCGCCCGGCGCACCGCCTCGACCATCGCGCCATGCAGCGCCTCGAGGTCACGAAACGGGCCGGCATCGAAGGCATGCTCGGCGACCCAGGGCGCGTGCTCGAACACGCCACCGAACAGCGCAACGAAGCGGTCGCGCTCCAGGCGCTGCAACTCTTCGCGGGAGATGGACGCCGGCGCCATCACATCTCTCATGTCGTCATGGACACGAGCCGAGCTTAGGCGGCAAACTGGACGATTGCCATGGGACGTCTGACCACACACGTGCTGGACATCGCGCGCGGCCGACCGGGCGCCGGGATCACGATCGAGCTGTACGCGTTCGGCGAGGAGCGGCGCTTCTTGACCACCACGACCACCGACGAGGACGGCCGCTGCCCGCGGCCGCTGCTCGAGGGCTCGGCGATGGTGGCGGGGGTGTACGAGCTCGTCTTTCACGCCGGCGACTACTTCCGCGAGGCCGGGATCGAGCTTCCCGACCCGCCGTTCCTGGACCGCGTCGTCATCCGCTTCGGCATCGCCGCGCCCGATCAGCACTACCACGTGCCGCTGTTGCTCTCCCCGTACGGCTACAGCACGTACCGGGGCAGCTGATGGCCGAGGCCGTGCGCTTTCTCCTCGGCCACGAGCCGCGCGAGCTGCGCGGCCTCGATCCCAACCTCACGGTGCTGAACTACCTGCGCGAGGTAGAGCGCCGGACCGGCACCAAGGAGGGCTGCGCCGAGGGCGACTGCGGCGCCTGCACGGTGGTGCTCGGCGAGCTGGACGGCGAGCGCCTCCGCTACCGCGCCCTCAATGCCTGCATCCTGTTCACGCCGCCCCTCGACGGCAGGCAGCTGATCACGGTCGAGCACCTGCGCCGGGCGGACGGTTCGCTGCATCCCGTCCAGCAGGCCATGGTCGAGTGCCACGGCTCGCAGTGCGGCTTCTGCACGCCCGGCTTCGTGATGTCCCTGTTCGCCCTCTATCACACCGAGCGCGCGCCCGACCGGCAGCGGATCCTCGACGTGCTCGCAGGCAATCTCTGCCGCTGCACCGGCTACCGGCCGATCGTCGACGCCGCGCGCCGCATGTACGAGCTTGGCGAGGGTGATCAGTTCAGCGAGCGCGAGGCCGAGACGATCGCGCGGCTGAAAGCCTTTGGCGGCGGCGAGCGGCTGGCCTTTGCCCACGCCGGCAGGCGGTACTTCGCGCCGCGGCGGATCGAGGATCTCGCGGCGCTGTGCGCGCAGTTCCCCGACGCCTGCCTGCTCGCCGGCGGCACCGATGTGGCCTTGTGGGTGACCAAGCAGCACCGCGATCTCGACGCCTTGATCTACGTCGGCGCGGTCGCGGAGCTGAGGCGGCTCAAGATCAGCGATACCCATTTGGAGATCGGCGCGGCCGTCACCTACACCGACGCGATGGCTGCGCTCGGCGCCCGCTGGTCCGACTTCGGCGAGCTGATCCGCCGCCTCGGATCGGTCCAGATCCGCAATTCCGGGACGATCGGCGGCAACGTCGCCAACGGCTCGCCGATCGGCGATTCCATGCCGGCGCTGATCGCGCTCGGCGCCGAGCTGGTCCTGCACAGGGGCAGCGCGCGGCGGATGCTGCCGCTCGAGGATTTCTATCTCGATTACCGCAAGACCGCGCTGGCCGTGGGCGAGTTCGTCGAGGGCATCCGGGTGCCGCTGCCGCAGGCCGGACAGCAGTTCCGCTGCTATAAGATCTCCAAGCGCTTCGATCAGGACATCTCGGCGCTGCTCGGCGCCTTTCACGTCGAGCTCGACCAGGGCCGGGTGGCGCAGATCCGGATCGCCTACGGCGGCATGGCGGCGATCCCCAAGCGCGCCCGGGCGTGCGAGCAGGCGTTGCTCGGCCAGCCCTGGACCGAGGCGACGGTTGCCCGCGGTCGGGAGGCGCTGGCTCACGAGTTCGCCCCGCTCTCCGACATGCGGGCCGGCGCCGCCTACCGCCTGCTCGCCGCGCAGAACCTGCTGACCAAATTCTTGATGGAAACGGGTGCTCCGGTGTTCGACACGCGGGTTCTCGATTTCGAGCTGAGCCATGGCTGAGCGCACGATCCAGGGCGGCGTCCGGGCCGCCGTGCCTCATGATTCGGCCGCGAAGCACGTATCGGGCGAAGCGCTGTACGTCGACGATCTGCCGGAGCCGGCGGGCATTCTCCACGCCGCCGTCGGGCTCTCAGCCAAGGCGCACGCCGAGATCCTGCGCATGGACCTGGAGCGGGTCCGCTCGGCGCCGGGCGTGGTCGCCGTGGTCGCCGCGGAAGATGTGCCGGGCAGCAACGACATCGGGCCGGTATTCCCCGGCGATCCGTTGTTCGCCGAGGGCGTGGTGGCGTACGCCGGCCAGGCGCTGTTCGCGGTCGCCGCGACCACGGTCGGCCACGCGCGCCGCGCCGCGCGCCTGGCCGAGGTCGACTACCGCGAGCTCGAGGCGGTCCTGACCGTCGAGGACGCGCTCGCCAAGGAAGCCACGGTCCTGCTGTCGCACGAGATGCGCCGGGGCGAGCCCGAGCAGGCAATCGCCGCCGCGCCGCATCGGCTCGCGGGCCGCATCAGGATGGGCGGGCAGGATCACTTCTATCTCGAGGGGCAGGTCGCGCTCGCGGTGCCGAGCGAGGACGGCGACCTGCTGGTCTGGAGCTCGACCCAGCACCCGAGCGAGGTGCAGCACCTGATCGCCTCGGTTCTCGGCAAGCCGCACAATGC
>JBOHKK010000223.1:0-10458 GCA_050729115.1 Geminicoccaceae bacterium
GTGTCGGCCTGGCGGGGCGCCGCGCCGCCGGCGCAGCACCCTTGCCGGTGACCGAGATCGCGCCGGGGATCTTCGTGCACCGGGGCGTGCACGAGCTGGCCACGGCCGCGAACCTCGGCGCCATCGCCAATGTCGGGTTCGTCGTCGGCGACGAGGCGGTCGCGGTGATCGACAGCGGCGGTTGCGCCCGGAACGGCGTCCGCCTGCGCGCGGCGATCCGCGAGGTGACCGCCCTGCCGATCCGCTACGTGATCGCCAGCCACGTCCACCCCGACCATGTGCTCGGCCATGCCGCATTCCTGGCGGACCGGCCGACCTTCGTTGGCCACGGCAAGCTGCCGGCGGCGCTCGCCATGCGCGGCGCCTACTACCTGGACAACCTCGCGGACGAGCTCGGCGCGCTGGCCGAGGGCACCCTGATCGTCGAGCCGACGCTCACGGTGGCCGAGGCGGCGGCGATCGAGCTCGGCGGCCGCACCCTTCGCGTCGTGGCCCACCCGACCGCGCACACCGACAATGATCTCTCGGTGCTCGACGAGACGACCGGCACGCTGTGGCTCGCCGATCTCCTGTTCATGGAACGCGTTCCGGTGATCGACGGCAGCCTGCTCGGCTGGCTTGCCGTGCTCGCGACGGTGCAGGGCTGGGACGCCGAGCGCGTGGTGCCGGGGCATGGGCCGGTGAGCGCCCCCTGGCCCGCGGCCGCGCGCGATCAGGTCCGGTATCTCAAGCGGCTGCGCGCCGACGTCCGCGCCCGGATCGCGGGGGGCGGCACGATCCAGGAGGCGGTCGCTGAGGCGGGCGCGGGCGAGCGCGCGTCCTGGCGCCTGTTCGAGTTCTACCATGCGCGCAACGTCACCGCGGCGTTCACGGAGCTGGAATGGGAATGAGGTGCGGCAATCGCGGGCTGGCCCGGCCGCGCCGGATCACTATGATGGCAAGGCGCAATTGAGGGGAGACGTTCGCATGAGCGGCGTATGGTGGCTTCGCACGATCGCCCTGACCATCGGCCTGGCTGTGGCGGCGAGCCTCGGTCCGGCCGCGGCCGAGGCGCCGAGCGAGGCGTGGCCGGACCTTCGCGACTGGCTGTTCGCGGACCGCGAGATCCAGGACGGCGCGGGCGTGATCCACCTCAGCGCGCCCGTTCGCGCCCACGATGCGGCGGTCGTGCCGCTCGAGATCACCGCCCTGATCCCGCAGACCCCCGATCGCTACATCGAGACGATCCATCTGGTGATCGACCAGAACCCGGCGCCGGTCGCCGGCGTCTTCCATCTGACGCCAAAGAGCGGCAGCGCCACGATCGCCACCCGGGTGCGCATCAACGCGTACACCCACGTGCGCGCGATCGCCGAGACCAGCGACGGCGCGTTCTACATGGCCAGCCGCTTCGTCAAGGCTGCGGGCGGCTGCTCGGCGCCGGCGCTCAAGGACCACGAGCAGGCGCTGGCCCGCCTCGGCAAGATCAAGGTCAAGCCGCTGACGCCGTTCCGGCCGGGCGCGCTGAACCAGGTCCAGGTGCTGATCAGCCACCCCAACTACTCGGGCCTGCAGATGGACCCGCTGACCCGCAACTGGATCCCGCCCCACTACGTCCGGGAGATCGAGATCAGCTACGGCGACCGGACCGTGATGCTGGTCGAGGCCGACATCTCGCTCAGCGAGAACCCCTCGCTTCACTTCTCGTTCGTGCCGGACGCGCCGGGCGAGCTCTCCGTGCGCGTGCGCGACAGCGAGGAGCAGGAGTTCACCGCCAGCGTGCCGTTGGGCCCAGCCGCCGAATCCTGATCGGCGCGCGCCGAGGAGGCTGGCGTTCGCCGGCGCGCTCAGCGGAGCGCGCTCAGATCCAAGCTCCGGCTCTCGCCGAGCCAGATGACGTGGGCGCTGTGATCGGCGATCGCGTCCTCGGTTTCCGGATGGACGAACACCGTGAGGCCGCGGCGATTGAGCGCGAGCTACGGGATCAGCTCGCCGAACAGCTCGGGCGCGAAGGCAATCTGATAGCTGCCGCAAGGGTGCGGCCCGATCGGGGCATCGTGCCAGCGCCCCAGGCGGACCTCGAAGCGCTGCTCGACCGCATCGCGCAGCTCTGCCGCGAGCGGCTTGGTCGCGGGATCGTAGTAGACGTGGGCGTGATAGCCGGTGATGCCCGCCACGGGCTGCTCGGCCGGCTGGTCGGTCGCCATGCTCGCCTCGCGGCCGCGGTGCTCAGAAGCAGCGGAGCTCGGCTTCGATCTGAGCGCGGCGCAGGCGGTCGATCGCATCCTTGGCCATGGTGGTGTCGCGGAATATGGCCATCTTCTCGCCGCCGCCTCGGACCTGGCGCATGCGCAGCACGGTCTCGCCGGCGATGTAGTTCTCGTAGGGGATGATCGAGGCGATCACGTCGATGCTGCACGCGCAGTTCTCGAGCGCCTCCGGATTCTGGCCGTTGCTGGCCATGCAGCCGAACACGTACTCGGCGAGCGCCGCGGTCGGATAGTTGTGGGCGACCGCCGGCAGGGCGGTGAGCAGACCCGCGGCGGCCGCGAGGATCAGGGTTCGCAACATCAACCTACTCCAGAATACCGGCGATCGCCCGACCCAGCGCGAACGCCCGCTGCTCGAGCAGGACCGGCTGCTCGCACAGATAGGGGAGCGCGCTGCGGCGGTCGTCGTAGATCCGGATATCCCAGTCGCGCTCGGCGACCAGGGCCTGGCGCTCGAGGACATGGTCCGCCGGCAGCTCGCGCAGGCGCTCGTTCTTCTCGGTGATGGTCTCGGCCAGCGCGCGCTCGCCCTGGGCATACTCCTTGATGCCCTGAATGATCGAGCCGCGGTCGCGGTTGATGATCTCGAGCGTGCGCGCGAACAGCAGCGTGAGCTGGGCGTCCTTCTGCGCCGCGGCCAGGGTCGCGGCGAAGTCCTCGACTTGGATCTCGGCTTCCGCAAGGGGCACCCGCCGCGCCGCCAGCTCCTCCGCCAGCTGGTCGAGCGCCGGCGAAGGCTCGGCATCGACGGAGTCGAGCGGCGGCCCGGCCCAGACCACGGCGGGCGCGATCTCCGGCACCAGGCGTTGGATACACGGCCAGTCGGGGTTCTCCCCGGCGGCCGCGACCGGCCTGACGCCGGCGGCGCACAGTACCGCGAGAGCGAGCGCAATCGGTCGCCAGACGATCATGGCCAAAGTCCCCAGCAGGGTGCGTCGTGACGGCCGGGCGCCAGGGAGCGGGCCCGCCGTCACCGCATCAACTAGGGCATCAGTCCTTGACGGCAACGCCCCAGGGGTAAGCGCCGACCGCGACCGACTTGATCACCTCCTCGGCGTCGACGTCGATCACCGAGATGTCGTTGGACACGCCGTTGGTGGTGTACAGGAACTTCTCGTCGGGCGAGAACGCGACCTGCCACACTCGCTGGCCCACCAGCAGATAATCCTTGACCTCGAAGGTCTGGGCGTCGACCACCGCGACCCGGTTCGCCGGCCCGAGCGCGATGAAGGCCGTGGAACGGTCGCTCGTGACCCCGACCCCGACCGGCTGGATCGACTCGTCGGGGACCCCCGGGATCGCGAAGCTGATCTTGTGCTTGATCTTGCGCGTGGCGTTGTCGATCACGCTGACCGTGCCGCCGATCTCCGAGCTCACCCACACCTCGGCGCCATCGGCGGTGAAGGTGGCGACCCGCGGCCGCTGGTCGACCAGGACGTTGTCGGTGATCTCGTAGGTCTCGGCGTCGATGAAGTGGGCCATGTTGGTGGTCTCGGAGGTGTTCACGATGGTCTTGCCGTCGGGGCTGATGCCCATGCCCTCCGGCTCGACGCCGACCGGGATCTCCGCTGCCACCGACCGGCTCTCGACGTCGATCACGGTGACCAGGTTGTCGTCCTCGTTGGCGGCATAGATCTTGGAGCCGTCGGGCGAGATCACGATCACCTCGGGATCCGGACCCGACGGCAGCTGGCCGACGATCTCCAGGGTCTCGGTGTCCATGATCTCGACCGTGTCGTCCTCGCTCGCGCAGATGTACAGGAACTTGCCGTCGGGGCTGAGCACGATGCCGCGTGGGCGCTCGCCGACCGCGACCTCGTCGACCAGCTCCAGGCTGTCGCCGTCGACGATGCTGATCGAGTTGCCCTTCTCGTTCGAGACGTAAATCGTGCGCGCATCGGCGACACTCGAAATCGCCATGACCAGGACCGTCGCCGCGGTTACGGCGCGCAACTCCGTGTACATCGGATCTGCCTCCATCGGTTTCGTGGCTTTCGGCCGCTCACCGGACTGGCGAGCGGCCCACCTCCCCATGTCGTTGCGCGGGCTCCCGGAACGATTCGGCGCCTCGAGCCCCGCACCCCTTCACGAGCCCCGCCTGTTGTCGCCTCAGGCTACCGAGGGCACCGTCGACCTCAATGCCCTCATAGAATTTTAATCGGATCCTCATCACTTCTTCATCTGCCTGGATCGGGCGTGCTTTAATCTGGCGCGACATGGAAGCGATCGGAAGCTGGATCGGGCGTGCTGCAATCTGGCGCACACGAAGCGATCGGAACGACGCCGCGCCGGACTTGCGGGCTTTGGCGTAGCTCGCAACGCCGCCTCCGGTCAACCTCCCGAGCCGGGAAAGGCCTCGCTCCAAGCCCATTGCTGCCACAGCCATGCTCAGGACGAAGCTGGTCGTTGCCTTTTTAGGCCTGTTGGGTCCCGCCCTGATCATGGGGTTCCTGTTGTATTGGGGTCCGCGGCAGATCGAGCAGAGACTGGAGCGGACCCTGCTCGCGCACAATCAGGTGCAGGCCTATCTGGGCCTGGCGCTCGAAGCGTACCGACACCTCCAGCAGCTCAGCTACCAGGCCATGCTCGGGCAACCGGTCGATCGCGAGGCGTTGCTGGCGAGCCGTCGCCGGCTGGCCGCAAGGCTCCAGGCTTTGCGGCGCCTGACCCTCGACGAGCTGGCCTTCGTCGGCGACACCGAGCCGGAAGAGCGCCTCGAGCTCGAGCGCATCGACCGCTTCGAGGCGCTGCTGGAGCAGGCGGTCGCGACCATCTCCCAGGCCGGACCGGGGGCGGCCCCCGAGACCCTCCGCCGCAACATGGACGTCCTCGATCGGCAGTTCGGGGCTCTGATCGACGAAGTGATCGAGGACGAATCGGGTGAAGCGGCGGCCGCCGATGCGCAGGCGCGCCGGGTGAGCGCGCGCCTGACGACGCTGGCGATCGCGGTCGTCGGCGTATCGGCGCTGTGCGCGGTGGTCACCGCACTGTGGGCACGCCGGCGCATCCAGGCGCCGATCGACGCCCTGGTGGACGGCACCCGAAGGATCGCGCACGGCGGGCTCGATCACCGGGTCAGCGTCTCGGGCCGCGACGAGCTGTCGAACCTCGCCGTGAGCTTCAACTGGATGGTGGCCGAGCTGGAACGGCGGCGCGCCGAGCTGGACCGCGCCCGCGCCGACCTCGAGCGCAAGGTCGCCGAGCGCACCAGGGAACTACAGCAGAGCAACCAGGCCCTGCACGAGATCGATCAGGCGCGGCGCCGCACGTTCGCGGACATCAGCCACGCCTTTCGCACCCCGTTGACGGTGATCCGCGGCGAGGCGGAGGTCACCCTGCGCGCTCGGGACTGCAAGAGCGCGGGCTATCGAGCGGCGCTGGAGCGCATTGTCGAGACCGCCGCCGAGATGAACAAGCTGGTCGAGGATCTGCTCCAGGTCGCCCGCTCGGAAAGCGCCGCGCTGCGCGTGGACGCCGCCGATCTCGCGGCGGCGGAGCTGGTCCGCGGCGTCGCCGAGGATGCCAAGGCGCTCGCCGCGCTCAAGGACATTCGGGTGTCCTGCGCGGTGCCGCAGGAGTCCGTCCGCATTCGCGGCGACCCCGACCGGCTACGGCAGCTGCTGTTGCTCCTGCTCGACAACGCCTGCCGCTACACCCCGGCGGATGGCGAGGTCTCGATCACGCTGACCAGCGCCCGGCCGTATGCCGTCGTGACCGTGCGCGACACCGGCATCGGCATTCCGCCGGACGAGCTTGATCTGGTCGCCTCCCGCTTCTATCGAGGGTCGAAGGCGTCGCAGATGGCGCCCTCCGGAGGGGGTCTCGGGTTGCACGTCGCTCAGGCGATCGCCGAGGCCCACGGCGGCGACCTCGCGATCGAGAGCGAGGTCGGTCGGGGCACCACCGTGCGGCTCCGCCTGCCGCTGCTCGAGGAGCCGCAAGCCATCGATGAACGTGCTGCTGGTTGAGGACGACGAACGGATCATCGAGTTCGTCAGACGCGGGCTCGAGGCCGAGGGCTACCAGGTCGAGGTCGCCCGCAACGGGCGCGACGCCCTCCAGCGCGCACGCTCGCCGACCTGCCAGCTGATCATTCTCGACCTGCTGCTGCCCGACCTCGACGGCCGCGACGTCTGCCGGCAGCTGCGCGCGGCCGAGCTCGGCACGCCGATCCTCATGCTGACCGCGCTCGACACCCTCGATGACAAGGTCCGCGGGCTGCGCATGGGCGCCGACGACTACCTGGCCAAGCCGTTCGCGTTCGAGGAGCTGGTGGCCCGGGTGCAGGCGCTCGCCCGGCGGCGCGCCGCCTACCGCGACGACCAGCTGGTGCTGAGCACGCACGATCTCGTGCTCGACCGCGGCACGCGCGAGGTCCGGCGCGGCGACCGGCCGATCCAGCTGACCCCGCGCGAGTTCGCGCTGCTCGAATGCCTGATGCGTGCGCCCGGCAAGGTCCTCAGCCGGCCGCAGATCCTCGAGAAGGTCTGGGGCTGCTCCAAGGATCCGCTCACCAACGTCGTCGACGTCTACATCCGGCAGTTGCGCCGCAAGCTGGATCGGGATGCGCCGGTTCCCTTGATTCAGACGGTGCGCGGGTTCGGCTACAAGATCCGCAGCCCGTAGTGGTGTCTCTCAAAAGCTGTACGGAATTGCTAGTGCTGGAGGGCGGCGCGGGCGCGCAGGATCTGGCGAGGATATCCTCGCCCTTGGCGTTGCAGCGGAGCCAAGTAGCCGTAGGTTGGTGAGCCGAAGGCGAAACCCAACTGACTTTTCTCGTTGGGTTCCGCTGCGCTCCACCCAACCTACGACTGTATGGCGTTTTGTGAGACACGACACTAGAGCAATTCCCGATGAGGTGGACCCGCCGCGGATCGCGACATCCTCCGCTCATCTGGAAAGAATTGCTCTATTTCAAATGATGAGAGCAGCTTTATCCAGACGACGATCGCCGTTGGCGATCTCGTCCATTCGGATGCTGCTCCAGGCTCGGGCGCCGCCGGCAAGCGCCCGGCGTCCGGACCGTGATGCGCGATGCGCTGTCGTCGTCGATCGCCGGCTACTCCAGGCGGCAGTTGGATTCCGGCTCGTCGAAGCCGAGGCTGTCGAGCAGAGACCGCTGGTGCAGGAAGCCTTCCTGCGGCGAGACCGATACCAGGCTGCGCGGCGCGGCCAGGAGAATCGGCTGACGCATCTGCTGGTTCCAGGTGCGGAAGGTCAGCCCCTCGCCCTTGAAGGCGGCGATCTCGAACTGAGCGCTGCGCAGATAGTCACGCAGCGTCGGCGGGTCGTTGCTGTTGGCCCGGGTGACCGCCTCGCCGAGGCTGCGCACCGCGAGCCAGGCGGTATAGTCGCGCTCGGTCATCGGGCGACCCTGGCCCTGCTCGAACCGGTTCTGCATCTGGGTGCCGCCCCATTGCTCGTGCGACTGGTGCCAGGCGGTCGGGATCAGCCCCGCCGTGCCGACCACGGGGCGCGGCTCCCAGGTTCGAAACGGTATGTACTCGCCGAAGACGTCGCTCTCGTCCGCGACCATGACCACGTCGTGATCCTCCGCCTCCTGGGTCAGGATCGGGATCTGGCGCTGGATCTGAACGTGTCCGGTGTCGGTCCGGCGCGCCGTCGGCGTGTACTCGTAGGCGCGCTCCTCGACGATGTTGCCGTTGAACTTGGTCGCGGCGCGCCGGAGCGCTTCGGCGAACGCCAGATCGGGCTCGAGCGTGCCGTGGATTAGAAACCAGTCGAACCACTGCTTCCAGACCAGATACTGGGCGAGCCCGTCGGCCTTCATCGCCCGGCTCGGCATGATGTGGAAGGTGTTGGCGCGGCATTCGTCGGTGCGAAGCTCGTCGTCCGGCGCCCGGGTGTTGAAGATGAGCGCGCCCTCGGCCTCGGGGAGATCGGCGAGCGCCAGGAGCTGGTCGCCGTAGACGTCGGCGACGAACAGTCTCTCGCCGGCGGCCAGGGCCTCCTCGAAGGCCGCGACCAGATCGCCGTCCTCCGGCACCACGATCTCGTTGAGCCGGTAGTCGTGCTTCAGGAACTGCCCGGTGGTCTGGTTCTCGCCGATCGCCTGACGGGCGCCGGCGAGGCCTTCGTCGGTGAGGACCGGATCGAGCAGCGACAGCGGCCGCGGCTTGTCCTCCTCTTGCGTGATGTAGGTGATCGAGACGGCCAGCTCCTCCTGCGCAGCCGCGGGCATCACCGCTCCAGCGAGCCCGTTCATGACGACGAGCGCAAGCGCGCAGAGCCATTCGAGACGGTCCCGTACCATCACACCTCCCCGTATTTCGCCAGCATCTTGCGCCTCGCCCGCAGGCGTGCTCGATCGGGAGCAACGCGCTCCGAGCGCCGGCGCCTCGCCACGCTTGCCGCGCGGTCCTGTGTCACATAGGCGAAGCGCTTGCGGCGGGCAAGCAAGGAGCGGAAGATGCGGGCGGGCTCAGCCGATTCTGAGGAATTCTTAATGTTTTGCGGCACGCGCGACGACGCGATGGCAGTACCGCGACGACCGAAAGGTTCGCAAAATGGCACGATTGCTCCTGGTTGCTGCGGTCCTGCATCAGGCGCTCGTCGCTGCCCCGGCGGGCGCTTCGGACCCGGCGCGCCTGGCGGTGTTCGCGTTCGAGCTGGTCGACACCAGCCTGCAGGGCGAGGTCGCGGGCGTCGATCCCGCCGAGGCGGCGCGCCTGGAGATGATCGAGGCCGAGCTGCGCGAGCGGCTGGCGGCCTCCGGCCGCTTCGAGCTGGTCGACGACGCGCTGGCCGCGGACCCGGACCGCTACCTGTGGAGCTGCAACGGCTGCGAGGTCGCGCTCGCGGATCGCCTCGGCGCCGATCTCGCCCTGGTCGGCTGGGTGCAGAAGGTCAGCAATCTGATCCTCAACATCAACGTCACCATTCGCGCGGTGCCGAGCCGCGAGCGGGTGTTCGCCGCCAGCGTCGACATCCGCGGCAACACCGACGAGAGCTGGCGCCGCGGCATCCGCTATCTGCTCGAGAACCGCCTGCTCGGGGAACCGGGCCGCTGATCCGACCGCCAAGAAGAGGTTCTCCGAGGCGGCCTGATGGCCTAGGTTGAGCCGGCGGCGTCAGCGGTGACGTGCCGGGATCAACCATTGGGGGAACGACAAGCGCATGGACGAACGGGCATCGGCCAGGCCTCCCCGGCTCGAGCTGCGCGGCATCAGCAAACGCTACCCGGGCGGCGTGCTCGCCAACGACGACGTCGGCTTCGCGGTCATGCCGGGCGAGATCCACGCGCTGCTCGGCGAGAACGGCGCCGGCAAGAGCACGCTGGTCAAGATCATCTACGGCGTGCTCCAGGGCGATACCGGCTCGATCGACTGGAACGGCCGTGCGGTCACGATCGCCAGCCCCAAGGCGGCGCGCCGGCTCGGCATCGGCATGGTGTTCCAGCACTTCTCGCTGTTCGAGGCGATGACCGTGCTCGAGAACATCGCGCTCGGGGTCGACGACGCCGGCGAGGTGCGCGCGCTCGCGGCCCGGATCGTCGAAGTTTCCGAGACTTATGGCCTGCCGCTCGACCCCGGGCGCCGCGTGCACGCGCTCTCGGTCGGCGAGCGCCAGCGCATCGAGATCGTGCGCTGCCTGCTCCAAAGCCCGAAGCTCCTGATCATGGACGAGCCGACCTCGGTGCTGACCCCGCAGGAGGTCGAGCGGCTGTTCGCGACGCTGCGCCAGCTCGCCGCCGAGGACTGCTCGATCCTGTACATCAGCCACAAGCTCGAGGAGAT
The DNA here is from genome assembly GCA_050729115.1 of Geminicoccaceae bacterium. Classification (GTDB taxonomy): domain Bacteria; phylum Pseudomonadota; class Alphaproteobacteria; order Geminicoccales; family Geminicoccaceae; genus JBKPNX01. The sequence goes on from JBOHKK010000223.1 coordinate 10,007, forward strand.
CAAGGCGCTGTGCCACCGCGCCACCATCCTGCGCGGCGGCCGGGTGGTCGCCGAGTGCGATCCCGCGCGCGAGACCGCGCGCAGCATGGCCGAGCTGATGATCGGCAGCGAGCTGATCGGCGCCGCGCGCCAAAGGACGCCCGCGCCGGGCGCGCCGCGCCTGGTCGTCGACGGCCTGAGCCTCGCCGCCGAGCAGCCGTTCGGCAGCGCGTTGAGGAACGTCGCCCTCGAGGTCCGGGGCGGCGAGATCTTCGGCATCGCAGGCGTCGCCGGCAACGGCCAGAACGAGCTGCTCGCAGCACTCGCGGGCGAGCGGACGATCGAGCGCGCCGCGGCGATCCGGATCGACGGTCGCGCGGTCGGCCGGCTCGGCGCCAGCGCGCGCCGCGATCTCGGCCTCGCCTGCGTGCCGGAGGAGCGCGAAGGCCACGGCGCCGTGGCCGACATGAGCC
>JBOHKK010000224.1:0-10425 GCA_050729115.1 Geminicoccaceae bacterium
TTTGATCCGACGGGCAAATACCATGGTTATGCGGCATAGGCGGTGGTGGGTGAGCGGAAGAAGGCGCGGATCGTCGCGGGGGTGCGCTGGAGCTGGCGCATGTGGGCCCTGAGGCTGGCCTTGAGCGCGTCGTGGTGGCGCGGCGCTGGCCGCTGGGCGAGGTTGCGCTTGACGGCGCTGTTGAGGAGCTCGTCGGGATTGTGCTCGGGGGCGTACGGCGGCAGGAAGAACAGCTCGATCTTCGCTTGGTTGGCGGCGACCCAGGTCTTGACCTTCTTGGCGTGGTGGACCTTGAGGTTGTCGAGGATCAGGAAGATCTTGCGGGTGGCGTCCCGGGTCAGGCGCTTGAGGAACGTGACAAAGAGCGCGACGTTCAGAGCCCCGTCGTAGAGCATGAACCGGGTCGTGCCGCGGTTGGTGACGGTCGAGATCATGCTGGTGGTGTGGCGCTTGGCGGTGCGCGCGACCACCGGGGTCTGGCCCTGGGGCGCGAAGCTGCGACCGCTTGTGGGGTGCGGGGTCCCCACAGCCCCGCATGGGTTGGCCTGGTTCGAGATCCCGGTCTCGTCGCCCCAGTGGATCGCGGCGCCCGCGGCCTTGGCGCGCGCCGCGATCTTGGGGTAGTCGCGCTCGAGCCAGGCGCGGATCTTGGCATCCTGGCGCTCGAGCGCCCGCTTGACCGGGCGCTGCGGGGTGAAGCCCCAGCGGCGCAGATAGTCGCCGACCGTGGTGAGCGCGAGCGCGATGCCCAAGCGCGTCGCGATCAGCGCGCGCACCGCCGCGCGGGTCCACAGCGCGAACGGCAGCTTCAGCTGATCCGGGCACCGATCGCGGATCAGCTTTTGGATCGCCGCCTCCTGAGGCGTGCTCAGGCGCTTCTGCTCGCCCGGACGGCGGCCGCGCTTCTTGGCCTTGAGCGCGCCGTCGCCCGCCGCCCGCCACGCCTTCAGCCACAGGCTGACGGTGTTCTTGTGCACCCCCAAGGCCTGCGCCGCCGCGGCCTGCGTCGCGCCCGCCGCAACCATGGCCACCGCCCGCTCGCGCAACGTCTCGAGGGCATCGTCGGACAGGCTGCGGGCATCACGCATGCCGCCATGGTGGCACGATCAAGCATCGATTGTCAAGATATTTGACCGTTCGATCAATAGCTATCGCACATGATCCGATGACACTGAATCGGATCGATCTCGAGCAGAACGGCTTGGCATCTGTGCTTTTGATTGCGTCGCCTCGTAGGCAGTTCGATTAACCTGGGCATTCGCGGCAATTTCGGCCCGCGTGTCTGCAAAGGACAGTCCGAGAGTCCAATGATACCAGGCGTCGCTGGATCTCCTGTACTCCATGATGGCGGTGTAATACGTGCGGATGGTTCCACCAAAGGCATTCTCCGCATCCACGTAAGCAACGATTTGGTGCGCGCAGTTGCCCAGATAGGTAACTGAGACATCATCATCCACTATTGAGGGGAAATCAGCTGTTGAAGGTGATTTGAGTGATTCTCTCACAAACTCTTGAGTGCCCACGAATGCCACTACATCATCTTCGCATTCTCGTTCAGCTCGCGACGATGAATCTTCGACAGAGCGATCGTTTGAGGCCGAATAGATTGAGCACCATCCGACCAGTAGCACGACCAGCACAGTGCCGATGATACCTCGATTGCGCCGGACGCGTCGCGCCTCATTCCAGACTTTATCGGAGAGCGGATGTCCGCAGTGCGGGCAGGAGCCTGCACTTGGAGATATCTTTTTGCTGCAATTCGGACAGGGTTCGAGCGCCACAGGACCAATCCCGCTGATTGTCTGTCTCCTCACTATATCAACTTAAAGGGTTATGGAGAAGCGTAAATTCTCGGGAATCGCCGCCATTTGGGGGCGTTGGAGTCGGAAAGCGCAGGGTGGGATGTGCACCCCGCCCTGCGCAGGAGCCAACGCGCGCCGCGCCTCAGTTCTCGACGTTCCTCTCGTAGGCCTCGAGGATGGCGTCGAAGTAGGGGCCGATCGGGAACGCCTGGCCCTTGGTCGCGAGCTCCTCGGGGCTGACGTCGGCGAACAGCTTGTCCCAGGTCGCCTGGTCGATCGCCGCCTGGATATGCTCGGCGTCGATCCCGGGGTACCAGTTGAACTGCTTGACGATGCCCTCGGCCTGGATCTCGGGCGAGGTCGCGAACTTGATGAACTTCCTCGCCGCCTCGGGATTCGAGGCTTTGGCCGGGCTCACGTAGTACATCGGCTGGCCCGGCATCCCCGGCCCGATCAGCTCGAGCTTCATGGTCGGCGGCAGCCGGCCGTCCGCCTGCCAGGTGTAGAACATGTCGACCCATACCGGCCCCATCGCGATCTCGCCGCGATTGAGCATGTCGAGGGTGCCGGCGTTGCCCGGGGTCAGCGTGACGTACTGGTTGAAGTCCTTGAGCTCGGCGAGCGCCTCCGCCCATTCCTCCTCGACCGCCGGATCGTAGGGCCCGCTCTGCAGCTGCTCGGCCTGACCGGTGTTGGCGTAGATCCAGCCGACCACGAAGCTCACCCCCGACATGCCGTTCTTGATGCCGTTGTAGCCGAACGCGCCGGGGTTGTCCTCGACCCACTCGACGAGCTCCCCGTAGGAGCCCGGCGGCTCCGGCACCAGATCCGGGTTGTAGGCGAGCGCGGTCTGGCTGTGGAACATCGGCATGACGAAGCCCTCGACGTCGGTGCCGAGCGCCATCTTCGCGGTATCGCGGCTGACCAGCTTGCCGGTCGCGATCTCGTCGCGGTACCTGGCGAGCAGGTCCTCCTCGACCATCTGGCCGGCCATCTTCTGGTGAATGACCGCGACGTCGACGTCCCAGGCCTCGCTGCCGGCCTTGGCCTGGGCGTCCAGCTTCTCGTAGATCATCTGCGAGCCGGCATCGCCCGGACCCGTGCCGCTGACCTGGATCTCGATGTCCGGGTAGAGCGCCTCGAACTTGGGCGCCAGATAGTCGGTCACGTAGTCGACCATGTTCTCCGAGCCGGCGGTGATCACGTTCAACGTGGTCTGCGCCGATGCCGGCACCGCCACCCCGAGCGCCAGCGCCAATCCGGCGGCGCCGCCGAGCAAAGTCCTTCGCTGCATGGCCAAGCCCCCTCGTGCTTCGTGTTGCCCCCACGGCGCGGCCCGCCGCCCCGCCGTCGGTCCCAGCTCTGCTTGGCGCGATCCTAGCAGAGCGCGCCCCTGCACGCCACTGCGCCAACGCCTGCGCCAGCTGCGGCCCCCGTGGCCGCGGTGGTTGCGGTGGCCTAGCCCATTCCCTTGACGATCACGTGACAGACGCCTCACGGCATCCGGTGCCGGAGCCGGCAGCGCGCCCCGGGGCGCGCACGCGCTCGGTCCCGGCGCCGGTGGGCCTAGACCATTTTCCCCTTGGGTGGACCCGCGGCCCCGGCCCGCTGGTGCGAGCTGATCGAAAAATGCGCTAGCCGTCGTTGCGGCCGGCCTGCTCGGATGCCGGATAAAGGTGCAGGGCGGCGGCGGGCAGGCAGATCCCGGCCGCGGTGCCCGTGGCGATGCGCCTGGGGTCGTCGACCATGAACCGCGCCGCGCCGACCGCGACCGCGTAGCGATAGAAGCCGCCGGGATACGAGGCCTGACTGATCGCGCCGTGGAGGACGAGGCTGGCCGCGGGCGCGGCCTCGCCTGCGGTCAGCAGACGGGCGGCCTCGCTGCGGAAATGGGCGAGCGCCGCGCCCGCCACGGCGCCTTCGAGGTGAACGCCGTCGGGTTGCGCGTCCGCCCCGACCGGCAGGACCGCGGCGGCGTTGTGGGCGCCCGCGGCGACATGGACCGCGCCGGCCTCGCACCTGACCTGCAGCGGGATCACGTTGTCGGCGCCCATGAACGCCGCGACGAACGGCGAGGCGGGCAGGTTGTAAATCGCCTCGGGCGGCCCGAGCTGGACGATCGTGCCGGCGTCCATGATCGCGATCCGATCGGCCATGACCATGGCTTCCTCGCGATCGTGGGTGACGTGGATCGCAGTGATGCCGAGCTGGCCCTGGAGCGCCTTGATCTCGTGGCGCACGCTCTGGCGGACGCGGGCATCGAGGTTGGAGAGCGGCTCGTCGAGCAGGAGAATGCCGGGGCTCACGGCGAGCGCGCGCCCGAGCGCGACCCGCTGGCGCTGGCCGCCCGAGAGCTGGGTCACCGGTCGGGCGCCAAGCCCGGCGAGGCCGAGCAGCGCCAGCACCTCGTCGACCCGCCTGGCGCGCGCGCTCCGCCCCATGCCGCGCAGGCGCAGGCCGTAGGCGACGTTCTGCGCCGTGGTCATGTGCGGCCACAGCGCATAGGACTGGAACACCATCGCCGTGCCGCGCCGCTCGGGCGGCGCGTCCGTGACGTCGTGGTCGCCGATCAGGATGCGGCCGGAGCGGACCGGCGCGAAGCCCGAGATCGCGCGCAGAAGCGTGGTCTTGCCGCAGCCCGAGGAGCCGAGCAGCGCCACGAACTCGCCGGCCGCGACGTCGAGCGAGAGGCGGTTCAGGACCCTCGTGGCGCCGAACGCGACCTCGAGCTGGACCACGCTCAGCGCGTCGCCGGCCATCGCCTTGCATGACCGGAGGCAACGCCCCCGGCGAAATCAGCCGCCGAAGTGCTTCTTCAGCGCGTCGAACCCGCCCTGGAACACGGCGCTGCTGAGGAAGCTCTCCGCCTCGGCCTGCTTGTCCAAAGGATCGGGATCGAAGGTGGCATTCCACTCGCCGTAGGTGCGGTCGCCGTCCGAGATGCGACGCAGGCGCAAGGTCGCCCGGTAGTTGGCGACCGGCAGCGCCGATTCGAGAATGGCGTAGCTGTAGTGGTGCCCGAGGTCCGACATCTCGAGCAGCCGCTCGCGGATCACCCCGCCGTCGTGCAGGCCCAGAACCCGCACGCAGCCGACCTGGTCCGCCGGCTCGCCGCCCTCGATCTCGCTCCTGGCGATGCCCGGGTGCCAGTTCGCCAGGCCGTTGAAGTCGCGGATGCGCGCCCAGACCTTCTCGATCGGCGCATTGATCACGGAACTGGCGTGGGCTCTTGCCATGGTGGACCTCCCCGATCCCGATGTGGGCCAGCGCCTCGAACTTACGCGTTTGCTCGGCGAGCGCAATCTCCGTCGGCGGCCGCGCCATCGCGCTCGGGCCTCTCCAGGTGCTCCTGATTGGCAGCCTGGCACGAGATCCCCTTGCGCGGCGGTGATGGAGGGTAGGCGACTTTCACGACCTGCGATCGCTGGTCTCGCCCTCCACCGCAGGCGCGCGGGTCACGGCATCGGGGCGGCGCTGCCGCCGTTTGCGCAGCATGGTCCGGATCGGCAGGTAAACGACGGCGCCGAGAGCGAGCAGAATGGCAACCAGCACGCCCCACAGGGCGCCGAGCATGGTGATGCCGGCGCCCGGCCCGACGTAGGCGAGCGCCGGACCGACCATCAGGAGCACGCAGCCAAACAAGCAAGTTGCAGCGACCTTGGCCTTGGACATGATGCCTCCCGCTCGAGGGTTCAGTCGAGAAAACTCACCGCCTCCGACCCAAAGCGCAGGGCAAGCGTGATCAGGCCCACACGTCCCTCGCCCTCGATCGGCGAGATCCGGTTGTAATACTCCCACACGATCTTTGGCCTTTCATCCCTCGTGACTTCCAGCACCCTTCCGCTCTGCGAGTCGGTGATCAGGACGTTGCCGTTGGGCAAAACCTGCTGTTTGCCCCGAATCCTGCTGAAGAACGGGACTTCTTTGCGGCCGGCGTATCGCCAGACCACGTCCTGAGTGACCGGATCGATCTCCAGAATCTGGCTCGTGTCCCCGTCTGCGCCACCTGCTAAATTGTCGAACACCATGATATGCCCGTTGTCCAGGAAATCGGGATCATGCTGGCGTACGAACATTCCCACCAGGGCCCATTTCACAAGCCGCTGCTCGACATCGATGACACCGATCATGTTCAGGTTTCGGAGCGAGATCAGTAGGTCACCAGGATCGAACATGGGGAATGCGTCAGCCAGGCTGTCTGGCAAGACCTCGACCGTGTTGAGGTGCGTCGGATCATCTCCTGAAGTACTGGGATCGTGCACTAAGCCACTGTATTTGGAGTTCCTCAAAGCATCCAATATGGATATTTCATCCAAAACACGCCCGTTCGGTGAGACTTTGAGAATGACATCTTCGAGCAGCGGCGCTTCCAGATTACTCAGGCCGGCAATCGACTCCGCGCGATAGTTGTGCGCGGCGACGTAGATCGTGCCATCTGGCATGACATCGAGGTCGTGATGGGTGTTGCGTTCCAGCGCCCACAGGACATTTGAATCCTTGTCGATCTTCACCAGACCACCGCCATAGGGAAAGTTCCCGGACTCGAAGTTGAACAGGACATCGCCATTCGCAAACAGATACGAACCATGCCAATGGATGGCGGCATCTTGAACCTGTTCGATGATGTGGGGCGCGTCGGGCCAGATCTCGCTGAAGTCGGCGTGCCATTCGTGCAGCACACCGCCCTGCATGTCGATCAGAATGGCCTTGTTGCGGCCGTCCCGGTAGACCGTGAGGAAGGTGTAGCCATCGAACGCCCGCTCGGGGTCGTGCACCGTGACGCCGGCGCCGTCGTGATCGACCACATAGGCATGGGGTTCCGGCGGCAGGGCATATTTCTGGTGCAGAGCGGCCGCTGCCGCCTTGGCGTCGTGAAGCATTTCATAAGGGAAATACCGATAGACCCCGACGAGGACACCGTAAGCGAAAGCGAACGAACACAAACCAAACACGAAAAGAGCAATTGGGAGCCAATCCCTCGCGCTTTCGCCGCTTCGTCCCCTGGCTGCCATGGTCGAGAACCTCTGATTGATCCCCGCGGAGCTGCGCGCGGGCTTGTTCGCGCCGTTCGACGGCAGCGAGCAGCTGCTTTGGCTCGGCCCACACGAGACCCGCTTCGGTTCCCGGAGCGACGCGCTCACTCCTGGAACGAGCATGAGCCATGGCCCGCAGTCACACCGGTGGGGGACGCTACCCCGGGACTCGAGCACGGCCCGCCCATGGGGCTTTGGCTGCGCCCACAACTCTCGACCCGACCTGTTGTGGCGCCCCGACCTCTCTATCTCGGCGCCGCCGGACTGTCGACCCGAAAAGACGACGGACGGGCGGCATATTGGCTGGCCAGCGGGCGATCCCTGCGGTCCGCCTCCCAGCGCGATCTCACAAAAATCCTGCAGCGGACAGGCGAGCTCGTCACCTTGCTGCCGCCGGTGTCGACGACGTGCGCGTGCGCCACGCTCGCCCTCCGGGGGCGGGCCCCGGCTGCGCCATGCTCGCCCTCCGGGGTGGGCCCCGGCTCCGCCGCGCCGCGGGTCACCCGCTCACATGTATGGACCCAGGGAGAACGAATAGATCAGGAGAACTTCCTCCTCGCCCGGATTCCTCTCGTGGAGGTGGGCGTTGGAGATGTGCGCCGCGCGCACGCCCAAGCGGTGGCCGTTGTCAAACCGGTAGGTGAGATCGATCGACTGGCGGAACTGGAACACGCCACCCAGATTCGAGCTGTCGCCCTCGTGATAGCCGCCCATGGCCAACTGGGGCGTGAGGTAGAACTCCTTGTAGGACAGATCCCCGTAGACGCCGACGTAGCCGTAGAGCCCGCCACGGGTGTTTGCGACCAGCCCGAGCGAGAGACCGACCACGAACACCTTGCGCCCGAAGCGGTACTCGATCGTGCCAGCGGGCGATCGTTCGTCGCGAAGATCGAAGGCACCCACGCCCAGCAGCAGATGGTCCGGCTCGTTGCCGTGGATCACGATCGGGCCGAGGTGGGTGAAGGCGCTTTGCGGCGCATCGGCACGGGCGGCGCCGGACGTGAGCGACAGGACGCAAAGCAGGCCGAGAGCGAGGAGGTGGCGCATCACTGTTGCAACCGGACTGTGGATGAGGATGGCGCAAGAAGAGGCAGCGCGCCCGAGAGGGCACGTCGCATCATGGCCGACGCCGGGGTCTGGTAAGGCGCCCTTTCACGTCCGGCTCGGCGGCTCAGCCTTCAGCCGCCAGCTCGGCGATCTTGCGCTCGAGGGTCGCCACCAGGTCGGGCGGGCCGCCGCCGCGCAGCACCGCGGCAAACTCCGAGCGCTGTCTCGCCAGCTCGCTGAACTTGGATTCGAGGAGGACGTCGATGATCCGCCAGTCGTCCCCGGATTCCCTCAGCACGTAGTTCAGCTCGACCGGCTCGTCGCGCGGTCGCACGATCCGGGTCTGAACGAGAACGGTGTCGCGCGGGGCCGGCGCTTGGCCGAGGATCTCGAACCGCTCGCCCCCGTACCCATCGAACCGGGCCGCGTAGTTGGCAATGCTCATCTCCGCGAACAGATCGCTCAGGCGCGCCCGTTGCGCGGCATCGAGATCGCCCCAGACGGGACCGACGGCGACCCGGGTCATGAACGGGAAGTCGTAGCTGCTCTGCAGGACCGGCTCGAGCCGCCGATAGCGCCCCTCGTAGTCCAGCGCGTCGCCGTCTTGCATGACCTCGAGGAGGCCGGCATGCAGCCGCTCGATCACGTCGCGCGGTGTCGCCGCCTGCGCCAGGGCCACGCCGAAGCAAGCGAGCGCGAGCACGGCCCCGCCCGTCAGGCGCTTGATGACACCACGCAAGATGTGCTGTCTAGCGCGCACCGAACTCCCCCAATGTTTTCCTGCAACCACGTGATCACGTTTCGCTCCCAATCGCAAGTTCACGCGTCCGTCTGAACCATCCGATGGTCAACCTCTCGCGTTCCTTGGCCCGGCTCGCCGATCGGCTCGCCCGGCGGCCGCTGCCGGTGGTCGTCGCGTTCGTGCTGGTCGCGGCCGCAGCGCTGGCGATCACCCTGCAGCATCTGCGGATCGATACCAGCACCACGGAAATGATCTCGCCGGATGTGTCGTTTCGTCGCACTCTGACGGCGTTCCAGCAGGCCTTTCCGGAGTTCAGCGATACCGTCGTGGCGGTGATCGAAGGCGAGGCGCCCGAGCGCGTGGACCAGGCGGCGAGCGCGCTGGCCGACCGGCTGCGCGCCAGCGACCACTTCACCGCGGTGAGCTATCCGCCGGGCGAGGCCTTCTTTGCGCGCCACGGCCTGTTGTATCTGCCCTTGGGCGATCTCCAGGCCCTCACCGAGCGCCTCGCGCAGGCGCAGCCGCTGCTCGCCGCGCTCGCCGAGGATCCGAGCCTGCGCGGGCTCGCCGGCTTTCTCGATCTGGCGCTCGCGCATCAGACGCAAGGAGCGGCCGCACCCGAGCTGGATCGCGTGCTGGGCGCCATGGCGGACGTGGTCGAGGCGCAGCTGGCCGCGCAATACGCCGCGCTGTCCTGGCGCGGATTTCTTCGCGGCGGCGATGACGGATCGCCGACCCGTGCGGTCGTGGTGGCCCAGCCGAGGTTCGACTACGGCTCGATGGCGCCCGCCGCCGACGCGATCGCCGCCGTGCGATCCGAAGCCGCCGCCCTGGGCATCGGTACCGCCAACGGTCTGCGCCTCGGTCTTACCGGCGGCGCGGTGCTCGATACCGAGGAGCTGGCGAGCGCCGGCACGGGTGCGCTGCTTGCCGGCTGCCTGAGCGCGGTCGCGGTCGCGGTCCTCCTGATCTGGGTCCTGCGGTCGGTCCGGCTGAGCGTGGCCACACTGCTCGCCCTGGCGGTCGGTCTGGTTCTCACCGCGTGTTTCGCGACCCTGGCCATCGGGCGCCTCAATCTGCTCTCGGTCACGTTCGCGGTCCTGTTCGTGGGCCTCGGCGTCGATTTTGGCATTCACGTGGTGCTGCGCTTCCAGGAGGCGCTGGGTGGCGGCGATCGCAAGCATGCGGCGTTGCGCACGGCGGTCGCTGGCGTCGCGGGACCCTTGTCGCTGAGCGCGCTGTGCGCGGCCTTGGGGTTTCTTGCGTTCGTGCCCACCGATTACCGGGGCCTCGCCGAGCTCGGCATCATCTCGGCCGCCGGCATGGCGATCGCCTGGACGGTCAGCCTCACCCTCCTGCCCGCATTGCTCGCCATGCTGCGGCCGCAGCTGCGCCCGATCGGGCGCTGGCGCGCCGGAACGCATGGACCGGAACGCCCGGGCCTGGTGATCGCGGTCGCGGCGCTCGCCGGCGTCGCCTCGCTCCTCGCCCTGCCGGCCGTGACCTTCGATTTCAACCCCTTGCACCTCAAAGATCCCCAGAGCGAGTCGGTGCGCACCTTCAACGCCCTTGCCGCGGATCCCGAGACCTCGCCGCACGTGATCGATGTCCTGGCGCCGACGCTCGAGCAGGCCGATGCGCTGGCCGCACGCCTGGACGCGCTGCCGGAGGTCGGGGAGGCGCTGACCCTGACCAGCTTCGTCCCGGAGGCGCAGGACGCGAAGCTCGAGCTGATCGATTCGCTGGCGTTCTATCTGGGGCCGACCCTCATCCCTGCCGATCCGGCGGCGCCGGGCGGCCC
>JBOHKK010000225.1:0-10360 GCA_050729115.1 Geminicoccaceae bacterium
ACCACACCTGGATCGTCGAGCGCCACGGCTACCAGACCCCCGCCGCCGTCAGAGCGGCGCAGCTCGCGCCCCTCCCGGCAGCGGCATGAACCCGCAACGCGGTGTCTCACAACCGTAGACCGCTACACGGTCGAACTCCTCAAGTACGATGTACGCCTCCAGGACCGGACCAACCTGCACGGCGGAAAGACGGCCAAGGTGCGAGACATTTGCGTTGAACACTGCGGCCTTTGCGATGGCCGGAACGAGCAACTCACCTTTCCCCCGGCCAGCCTTTTCAAAGATCTCGACGTTGTCCTTTACAGATCGCCGCTGAGACGAAAGCTCCGCGAGTAGGGCCCGCGCAAGGGTCTCCCTCTCGTGGCTTCGCGTCTCGCGCGCGTGGCGACGGGTTATGCAGGCGTTGACAACCAGCGTGATGATGACGCCCGCGAAGCCGAGAACGCCGACGATCCCGGCTTGGAACTTCTCCAGCAGCTCTATAACGCCCAAGACTTCCTGCCCGATCGATCTTAACATCTCGCGGAGATGGTGACACTAACGGGGACAGAGCACAACCTGTGGTTATTGGTACGGTTGAACGGCCGGGGCGCTCAAGTCGTCCTGGAGGCGTTTGTCTTGGCGTAATAAGGGGCTGGCCGGCGGCGCTGCGGGCGACCACTATCGCTCTACCAGGATGGCTGCTGCTGTGGGTATGCTGTCGCACGATCGGCGGTGATGGCGGAGGCAGCACGCATGAGCCAGACTTATACGGCGGTGATCAAGCAGGCGGGAGCCTGGTGGATCGGTTGGATCGAGGAGGTCCCGGGCGTCAACTGTCAGGAGCACACGCGCGAGGAACTGCTCGAGACGCTGCGGATCACGCTCGAGGAGGCGCTGGAACTCAATCGGCGCGATGCGCGTGAGGCGGCCGGTGACGGGTTCGAGGAGATCCCGATCGCGGTATGAAACGCGAGGAGCTTCTCCGGCATCTCAGAAAGCACGGCTGCGTGATGTTGCGCGAGGGCAGTCGGCATTCGTGGTGGCACAATCCTGGTCGCAATCGACGCTCGGCTGTGCCCCGCCACCGCGAGATCCACGACCACCTCGCCCGTAAGATCTGCCACGACCTCGGCGTGCCACCGGCCAAGGGCTCCTAACGCCTTCGTCGCACGATGCTGTGGGAGAGCTGTCGATGTCCGATCCTTGATCGGCGACAGAGGGCGGGGCATGGTCGGATGCGCCGGGAGGGCGGCGGCCGCGGTCCCCAGAAATGTTGAAGGGCCGCCGCGGCCGCAACGAGGGTGCAGGCCCAGGGGAGGAGCATTGGGGCACTATCTCGGCAGACGGTCCCTGCACAGCCTGGTGTCGCTCGCCGGGTTGATCGTGCTGGTGTTTTTTCTGGCCCGGCTGACCGGGGATCCGACGAACCTTTATCTGCCGCTGGATGCCTCGCTCGAGGCGTGCTTTGAGTGGCCGAGTCGAACCGTCTTCGACGAAGGTTCTCAGCCGGCCGGTATCGACCGACAATGGGCGTCCACCTTGACCTTGCCGCCCTCTCGGCTGTGGGCGCGGACGGGGACCGGACACGCGCCCGCCTCCGCGCTCTGAATTGCCCGCCCGGAGGCATCGACCGGGATCGGTCCTGTGCCGAAACGGCGCTCGAACCACGCCCGGACATCGCGTTGCACCTCTCGGTGCTTCGGGTGCCGCGCCTCCAGATAGGCCGGCGAGTTCATCGCGGCTCTGAGATCCTCCTCCGTCCAGCTGGCGACCGGCCGGGCGAGCGGATCGGCCGCCTTCGCCATTCCCATCGGCTCGGTCATCACGCCGCCCGGAGGCTCGGGTGAGCGGTACCTGTACTCCGGGCCGCCCTTCTCGATCGGGGTGATGGGCACCTCTTTGAAATCTGGGCGCCAAGTCTTCGGCTGCTTCTCATACCAGGCAGCCCGACCATCCTCGCCGTCGCCGTTGTATTTCGCTGACTGGACGATCTTGGCGCGCGCCCATCTGACCACGTCCTCCCACGTCTCGAAGTGAGGCCTCTCGTTGACGACGATCGCGTTGTTGGTACGGTCCATTTTCGCGTCGTCGGCGGTTTGGCCGAGCGCATCATTCGCTAACTCTCGCAACTCCGCGATCGTGGGTCCGAAAGTCGGACCGCGTCGGCGGTAGAGCTCGCCCGTGATCAGGAGATGCTTGTAGGCGTTGCCGGGTCCGCCGCTGTCTGGTCCGGGAAGTCTCGAGTTCCGCGTTTCGGCCTCGGCGGCGTCAATGGCGTCCTGGACGCCCAAGAGCGTCGCGGCGATCCGTTGTCCGGCAAAGGCGGCGCTTCGACCCGCAGAGGTTCCGATGTCCGTCATGGTTGCATGCTCCTGGAAAGAGTGTGGCTCAGTCTGCGACGTCTCTTGTCCCTGCCCTCCGTAACTTCCAAAGGAAGTTCAAGTTCAGGTATAATAGCGCTCCGAACATGACTTGGATTCCGACATCGGTGATGAGGTCGTCTACGGCATCGCCGCACGGGATTCCACGCTGTTGGGAATCACACACGAACGGAAACCAGAAATCGCCTAGATACACGCCCCTCAGCATCCTGGCGGTGTTGGCGAGCACGCCCAAGGCGAGCGACGTCATCAGCACCGCTCGGATCGTGCGGCCGGGGGACCTCACGAAGGGCAAGGCGAGCAGGCCGAGGCTCGTCGCCAGGGCCATCGCCTCGGTCTGCAGAAAGAGGATGGGCTCGACCGGTTCTGGCCATTTGTATCCCGGCACGAGCACCATGCGCAAAGAGCCGGCGTGCAAGAATTGTTGAAACAGACCGACCAGGAACAGCGCGATCCGACGGCCGATCGACCATTTTCCCGTCCACAGAACGACGTGACCAGCGGTTCCAGGTGCCGTGGGTCGCCGATCGGTCTGCGCAGGGTTCATCCGCTTCGATGGCCTTATCATAGGTATAAGATCCTAAACTCTATGGCGCCTGCTTCCACTTGTCAAGAGCCAGCGGCGTCGGCGATCAGGCGCTTGATCCGCGGCGGGGGCCGGGGCATGGTCACAAATTCGCATGAACGCCTGCTGGGGGAGGTGGCGGGCGATGGCGGCCGAGGCGCAGTGGTCGGGGAGGGAGGCGGCCCTGCCGGAGCGTGGCGGCCCAGGGGAGGGGCGTTGGGACAGTATCTCACAAGACGGTCCCTGCACAGCCTGGTGTCGCTCGCCGGGTTGATCGTGCTGGTGTTTTTTCTGGCGCGGCTGACCGGGGATCCGACGAATCTTTATCTGCCGCTCGATGCCTCGTTGCAGGCGCGCGCGGATTTCGCCGAGAAGCATGGCTTCAATGATCCGCTGATCGAGCAGTTCGGGCGGTTTCTCGAGGGGCTCGCGCGGCTCGATCTCGGGGATTCGGTGCGCAAGGCGCGGCCGGCGATCGAGGTCGTGCTCGAGGCGTTTCCGACCACGCTCAGGCTCGCTGCGATCACCATGAGCGCGGCGGTGGCGCTCGCGGTGCTGGTCGGCGCGCTCGCGGCATACCGGCCGGGCGGGGCGTTCGATCGGATCGGCAGCGTGATCTCGCTCGCGGGCGCGAGCGCGCCCGACTTCTGGGTCGCGATCACCGCGATTCTTTTGTTCGCGGTCACGCTCGGCTGGCTGCCGACCTCGGGTACCGGCACGCCCTGGCACTGGATCATGCCGATCGCGGTGCTGCTGATCCGGCCGTTCGGCCTCCTGGTCCAGGTGGTGCGCGGGGCGATGATCTCGGCGCTGTCCTCGGCCTACGTCAAGACCGCGCGCGCCAAGGGGGTGCGCGAGCGCAGCGTGATCTTCGTGCATGCGCTCAGGAACGCCATGCTGCCGGTGATCACGGTCGCGGGCGACCAGGCGGTCGGCATCGTGAATGGCGCGGTGATCGTCGAGACCGTGTTCGGCTTTCCCGGCGTCGGCAAGCTCATGATCGACGCCATCATCCAGCGTGATTTTGCGATCGTCCAGGCGGCGGTCCTGATGACCGCGGTTGCGATCTTCGTGCTCAACATCCTGATCGACCTCGCTTACGCGGTGCTCGATCCGCGCATCCGGCACGAGTGATGCGCGCGAGCCCCGCCCCCCTGGCCGCGCTGCCGCCGCTCGAGCGGCCCTGGCGCCAGGCCTTCCTGTTGCTCTGGCGCGACAAGTTCGCGCTGGTCTCGGCGCTCTATCTCGGCCTCATGGTGCTGTGCGCCCTGATCGGACCGGCGCTCTTGGGCGAGGTCGCGACCGACATGAACCTGCGCCAGCGCAACGCCCCGCCGTTCACCCTCGAGCACGGCTGGCTGTACGTGCTGGGCGCCGATGCGCTTGGCCGCAGCATGCTCGCGCGGATCATCGTCGCCGCCCAGAACACGCTCGCGGTCGCCGCCGCCGCGGTCGCCGTCGCGCTGGCCATCGGCGGCACGCTCGGCCTGATCGCCGGCTATCGGGGCGGCTGGGCGGGCGAGGTGATCATGCGCGCGGCCGACGTGATCATGAGCTTCCCCTCGCTGCTGCTCGCGGTCGTGGTGCTGTACATGTTCGAGCCGCGCGTCGCGAACCTGGTCCTGGTCCTCGCGGTCACCCGCATCCCGATCTATCTGCGCACCACGCGCGCCGAGGTGCTGGAGGTCCGCGAGCGCATGTTCGTCGCGGCGGCGCGGGTCATGGGCGCGGGCTCGGTGCGGATCGCGCTCCGCCACGTCGCGCCGATCGTGGTGCCGACCTTGATCACGGTCGCGACCCTGGACTTCGCCTTCGTGATGCTCGCCGAATCGGCGCTCTCCTTCCTCGGCATCGGCATCCAGCCGCCCGAGATCACCTGGGGGCTGATGGTCGCTCAGGGACGCAATTACCTGCAGATCGCCTGGTGGCTGGCGTTCTGGCCAGGCGTTGCGATCATGCTGACCACGCTCGCGCTCAACCTGCTCGCCGGCTGGCTGCGGATCGCGACCGACCCGGTCCAGCGCTGGCGCCTGGAAGTGCCGGCCGCCCGGACATGACCGAGAGCGGCCATCTGCTCGAGGTCCAGGGCCTCGCGGTCGAGTTCCACACCGCCGGCGGGACCGTGCCCGCGGTGAACGGCATCAGCTTTCACGTCGACCCCGGCGAGACGCTCGCGCTGCTGGGCGAGAGCGGCTCCGGCAAGAGCGTCTCGGCGGCGGCGGTCATGAACCTGATCGACAGCCCGCCCGGCTACGTCACCGCCGGGCGCGTCCTGTACCGCGGCCAGGATCTGCTGAAGATGTCGCCCGAGGAGCGACGCCCGATCAACGGCCGCCGGATCGCGATGATCTTCCAGGACACGCTAGCCCATCTGAACCCGGTGTACAGCGTCGGCTGGCAGATCGCGGAGACGATTCGCGCGCATGGCGAGGCCTCGCCCGGCGCGGCCCGGGTGCGCGCCGTGGCGCTGCTCGAGCGGGTCGGCATCCCGGAGCCGGGCCGGCGGGCGGCAGACTATCCGCACCAGTTCTCGGGCGGCCAGCGCCAGCGCGTCATGATCGCGATCGCGCTCGCGTTGCGCCCCGACGTCCTGATCGCCGACGAGCCGACCACCGCGCTCGACGTCACCGTGCAGGCGCAGATCCTGGCCCTGCTCGCGGAACTCCAGGCCGAGACCGGGATGGCTCTGGTGCTGATCACCCACGATCTCGGCGTGGTCGCCGAGGTGGCCGACCGGGTCGCGGTGATGCACGACGGGCGGATCGTCGAGACCGGCCCGGTCCGGCAGATCTTCCATGGCCCCGAGCACGCCTATACCCGGCGCCTCATGGCGGCGATACCCGGGCGCCAGGCGTTGCCCTGCCATGGCGGCAGGCCGGCTGCCGCCGAGCCATTGCTGCGGGTCGAGGGTCTGGCCAAGCATTACCAGATCACCACCGGCCTGATGCGCCGGAGGACCGGCGAGGTGCTGCGCGCCGTCGACGGCGTCAGCTTCGATCTCGAGACCGGCGAGACGCTTGGCCTGGTCGGCGAGTCCGGCTCCGGCAAGTCGACGCTGGCCCGCACCCTCTTACGTCTGGAGGAGCCGAGTGGCGGCACCGCCCGCTATCGCGGCGAGGACATGCTCGAGCTGTCACCCGCCGAGCTCCTGCGCTTTCGGCGCACCATCCAGATGGTGTTCCAGGATCCGTACGCCTCGCTCAATCCGCGCATGACCGTCGCGCAGATCGTCGCCGAGCCGTGGTCGATCCACTCTGACGTGTTGCCCAAGGCGCGCTGGCAGGCGCGCGTGTGCGACCTGCTCGAGCAGGTGGGCCTGCACCCCGAGCACGCGCGCCGCTATCCGCACCAGTTCTCGGGCGGCCAGCGCCAGCGCATCGCGATCGCCCGGGCACTCGCGCTCCAGCCCGAGGTGATCATCTGCGACGAGGCGGTCTCGGCGCTGGATGTGTCGATCCAGGCCCAGGTGATCGCGCTGCTCTCGGAGCTGCAGGGCGCCTTCGGCCTTGCCTACATCTTCATCGCCCACGACCTGCCGGTGGTGCGCCACTTCGCCGACCGGGTGCTGGTGATGCACCAGGGCCGGATCGTCGAGCAGGGCCCGACCGAGCAGATCTTCGCGCGCCCGGAGCACCCCTACACCCAGGCCCTCCTCGCCGCGAGCCCGGTCCCCGACCCGGACGTTCGGCGCCGGCATTCGCGACCGCCCTCGATCGCCGGCATGGCGCGCTGACACTGCCGGCGGCAGATGCGGGTAAGGTACTCGAACGAGAGCAAGCTGCGAGCCCAGATGGCAAGACGAGGGTGGACCGAGGATCAGATCGTCGAGGCGCTACAGACCAAGGGCATCCGGACCCGTGGAAAACCCGGGCCGGCAACGCGATATGCTCATCCGAGAACCGGGCGTTCGGTAGTCGTGGACAACGCGACTGGCGAGGTGTTCCATGTCGGCGGCGATGGCTTTGAGTACGAGGCATGACGAAAAGTCACCGCGAGACCATTTACGTCTCTCTGCTCGACGAGGGGCTCGATGTGTGGCGGCCGGTTGAGGCGCGGCGGCTGGCAAACGGCGCGTATCTGATCGTCGAGCAGGACTACGACCGCGACACCGAGACCTGGCAGTTCGAGCCCGGCACGGTCGTGACGTGCCGGGTCGAGAAGCGGCACGGGCGGCAGATCACGATCGCGACCGAGAAGGCGCGTCAATCAGCGGCTGGCTAAGCCGTATCACTTCTGCGGGTGTTCGGCGTCGAGGAGGGCCCGACAGGCCGAACCAACGTCCACCAGCCGAAGGCGCCCTCATTGATGCGATGACTCCCTTCGCTCGCGGATTTCGGACGGTCGGAGATCAGCGGGCGCCGGTCGGGCAGCGGGAGAGGCGGCCCCCGCCTGACGAAGATCTGCTGCCGCGTCCCTGCGAGGTCCTCGTGCAGGATGGGGCTCAGCGGGAACGCCGCCCCCGTCCGCCCGGCTGCCGCGGACACGGATCCCACGTCCGCATGGACCACCCGAAGAAACCATCAAGGGACCAAAGGTTGACGCTTCATCAATGCCGGGCTCACGTGCCGGAGAGGCCTTCGAAGGGGATCCGGTGAGGCGCCGCTGAAACCGGAACCTGCCCGGCGGTAACGGCGGGCGAGCGCACTGGGGCGCCGGTGGTCAGGAATCCGCCGGCGCCGCCGGTCCCGGCGAGGGTACCCTGGCTGGCTTCGAGCCCTGATATCCGCTCACAAAAGTTTGTTCGCCCGGCATCATTCGTCCTTCTCTTAGGGTGCGCGGCCGACCAGCCAGCCCCGCGCGCCGGGATCGCGCGGCGGGCCAGCCCCGCGCGATCCCGATCCCAAAGGTCAGGACCTTGTGGGATCGAGGTGCCACATCAAAACGCGCGCGGCGAATTGGCAATGCCGGAACCGCAGCGATTCGATGACCAAGTCCCGTCGACTTTCAGCAGCCAAGCCGGCAAGTTGTGGCTTAACCATGTTGATGTAACTCCCTAGTTTTAGGAGCCAAGGATTTTGATTATTGCTGAAGATTCTGTTAGGGTTAAATCAAGGCATCCACATTCGAACGTCGAGGAGGCATCGATGCGAAACTGGTTCGGCACGGTCACGGCGGTCGGATTCCTGGCGGCCGCGGCGGTTCAGGTCGGGACGCTGCCGGCGGCCGCCGAGACCTCGACGCCGCACTTGCTGACCTTCGGCGACGCGGCGAACGGTGACCGGCCGGTCATCCTGCGCGGCTCCGCCGGCGGCCCCAAATCAGCGCCGGCGGTGACTCCGAGTTACCAGCGTCACCAGGTCGCCGCCGGCCGGCGCCTGTGGTTCTTCGATCCGGCGACCCAGGACATCCGCAGCTGCATCAATGAGAGGACCTCGACCGTCGGGGTCAGGATCATCCGCTGCTACTCTGGCTCGCTCAGCGGCTACCGCCGGACCTTCGGACCGGCATTCCAGCCCTGAGCCGTTGCTCGTCGCCGCGGCGCCGGCGGCGATCGTGGCCGCCCGGCCGGGCGCTCAGCGGGCGAGCGCCTCCGGCAGCAGCAGCGCGATCTGCGGAAACACGATCAGCAGCCCGACCATGACCAGGAGCGCGACCACGAACGGCGCGGCACCCAACATCACGTCGTGCAGCTGTCCCCGCCCGCGCACGCCCTGGACCACGAACAGATTGATCCCCACCGGCGGGGTGATCATCGCGGTCTCGACCAGCAGCATGATCAGGACGCCGAACCAGACCGGATCGAACCCGAGGGCGACGATCGCGGGCGTGATGATCGGGACGGTCGCCACCATCATGGTGAGCGTCTCCATGAACATGCCGAGGATCACATAGAACACCACGACCGCAAGCAGGGTCTCCATGGGAGCCAGGCCGAGCCCGGTGACCATGGCGTTGACCTGACCAGTGAGCCCGATCGAGGTCAGGACGAAGTTCAGGAAGTACGCGCCGATCAGGATCGCCATGATCATCGCCGAGGTGCGCATGGTGCCCTCGATGGCGTGGCGCAGCATGGCGAGCGTCAGGCGCCGGCGCCAGGCGGCAAGCGCCAGCGCCGCGATCACCCCGAGCGCGGCGGCCTCGGTGGGGGTCGCGAACCCGGCATAGATCGAGCCGATCACCAGGGCGAAGATCAGAAGGGGCGGTAGCAGATCGGGCAGCGAGCGCCACCGCGCGGCCCAGTCGGCGGTGGCGCGCCGGCCGCCCCACTCGGGCCGGATCAGGCAGCCGATCAGCACCGTGAGCATGAACAGCAGGGCGAGCACCAGACCCGGCAGAAACCCCGCGAGATAGAGCTGCGGGATCGAGGTTTCGGTCAGCACGCCGTAAATGATCATGTTGATCGACGGCGGGATCAGGATGCCGAGCGTGCCGCCGGCGGCGATGGTGCCGAGGAAGAAGCGCGGGTTGTAGCCCTGGCGCTCGATCTGCGCGACCGCGACCGTGCCGATGGTCGCCGCGGTCGCGACCGACGAGCCGGACACCGCGGAGAACATGGTGCAGGCGCCGATGTTGGAGTGCATCAGGCCGCCGGGCAGCCAGGACAGCCAGTGCGCCATGGCGCCGTACATCCGCTCGGCAATCCCGGAACGGAGCAGGATCTCGCCAAGCAGGATGTACATCGGGATCGCGACCAGGATGACATCGGTGGTGACGCCCCAGGTGAGCTCGCCGAGCGCGAGGCGCAGCGGCAGGAACGCGTAGAGCTCTGCCAGCACCAGGCCGAGCACGCCGAGCACCGCGGCCACCGGCAGGCTGAGCGCGAGCAGGCCGAGCAGGATCAGGACGGTGAGCCAGATCACGGGGGCGGCTCTCGCGAAGACGCTTCCGGCGCCGGCTCGGGCTCGAGCTCCGCCTCGATCTCCTCGCTCACGGTGCGCGAGCCGACCAGGTCGCTGACGGTCGCGAGGTCGCCCGTCACCAGCGCGACCAGCGCGCGCGCGAGCAGGATGAGCGCGATCGCGAGGAAGACCACGAAGCCCAGCACCCAGAAGAGCTGGGGCACGACGACCGGCGTGCCGAGCGGCGACAGCGAGTGGGCCCCGAGCTGGTAAGACGTCCGAAACACCCCGAAGCCGTACCAGGTGATCAGGCCGAAGAGCGCGGTGAGCAGGACGAGGCCCAGAAGATCGAGCAGCGCGCACAACCGGACCGGCAGATGCACGTAGAGCGAATCGATCCGGATGTGGGCGCGCTCGAGCAGGGTGAACGCGAGCGCCCAGGAGGTCGAGATCGCGAGCGCATAGCCCGAGAGCTCGTCGGCGCCGCCGATCGACAGGTCGAACGCCTTGCGGATCACCACCTCGATGCCGACCAGAAAGGCCGCGGCGATGAGCAGCGCGCCGCCGAACCAGGCGCCGGCGCGCGCGGCCGCGCGGGCGAGATGGAGCAGGCGATCCAAGACGGCTCAGGGCGCCGGCGCGTGCCGGAGCCG
>JBOHKK010000226.1:0-10353 GCA_050729115.1 Geminicoccaceae bacterium
GCGCCGTCGCGGTCGAGCACCGCGACCGCAGCACCCTCGGCGGCGAGACGCAGCGCGGTCGCGCGGCCGATGCCGCGGCCGGCGCCGGTGATCAGGGCCACTCTGCCGGCGAAGCGGCTCATGCGGAGCCGAGCGCGTCGAGCGCCGCCTTGACGTGGGCGAGGCTGGCGAGCCGGATGTGGCCGTAGTTGTAGAACGCGATCCCGGCCATGCCGACGTCGCGCAGCCGGCGCGCCGCCGCCACGGTCTCTTTGCCGTTCGCGAGATCCGGATGGCTCGGCCTCAGGATGAAATTGAGCGTCGCGTCGTCGCCGGCGCGCCGGCGCACGTCCCAAGCGTCCAGCCAGACCTCCTCGGCGGTGGCCTGATAGGCCGGGATCTCGAGCGCGTCGGCGGCGGCCGCGAGCATGCCGAGATCGCTGCCCTCGAGCCAGCACGCCGCGCTCGGGCGCTGCACGGTGGGGATCACCGCGAGGTCGGTCCCGGCCGGCAGGGCCGCCTTGACGTCGGTCACCAGATCCGCGACCTGGCGACAGCGCCAGTTGAGAAACGCCGCCCACTCTGGATCGCTCACGACGTCGGCGAGCCACCACTCGCGCGCCATGGTCTCCGGCACCGCGAGGTCGGCGGCGAAGTAGCGCTCGAGCACCTCGCGCGCCTTGGCCTGGAGGCGGTCGGCGTCGATGCCGGCGGCCTTGGCGGCGCGGCGCGTGGCGTCGGCGAAGCACAGGGAGAGCAGCGCCTTCGCCCAAGAGTCGAGCGGCACCATGGCGAACTCGTGATGATAGCCGTGGTCGTAGGGCAGCCAGCCCGGCGTCTCGAGGACAATGGCGGCGAGGTCGTAGCCGTGCGCCAGATCGGCGCACAGGTTGACCACGTAGTCGCGCACCGCCGGATGCGCGGGGCACAGGCTGTAGACGTACGGATCGCCGAAGGCGTTGCGGGCGACATACTCGGGATGCTGCTCGCCGAGCGGCGTGTTGTGGCAGCAGACCACCCAGGCGGCGCGGCCGAGATCCGGCGCGGCGCGCTGCAGCAGGGCGAACGCGTCGAACTCGCCCACCATCGGGTGGACCCGCGGCTTGATGTGGCCGTAACGCTCCGGCCGGGCGCGGAAGTACACCGTGCCGTCCGCGGGGAAATACACCTTGCCGCTCTGCCCGTGCGGGCGCAGGAACTTGCCGGCGTGGTAGCTGGCGGCGAGCGTGATGGTGTTGACGCCGGTTGCGCGGATCCGCCCGAGCGCCGCATCGAGCCCCTCGTCGGCCAGATCCCACGCATAGGCGTAGATCGCCTGGTACATGGCTCAGGCCGCCGCAGCCGCGCTGTGCCAGAGCGCGCCGCCGACCACGACGTGGCGGACCTCGAGGCGGTGCGCGCCGGTGATCCGCTCGCCCATGACGTCGACGTACTCGAAGCTGCCTTCGACCAGATCGAGCACCGCGGCATCGCCCACCACGCCCGGGGCGAGCGTGCCCAGGTCGGGACGGCGCAGCGCCTCGGCCGGGCGGATGGTGACGGCGCCGATCACCTCGGGCAGCGACATGCCGAGGCAGTGCAGCTTGGACATGGTGTGCAGGAGATCGAACGCCGGGCCGTGCTCAGAGAGCGTGTGCACGTCGCTGCTGATCACGTCCGGCAGGAAGCCCGCTTCCAGCATCGGCCGGGTCGAGGCGAAGCCGAAGCCGCCCATGCCGTGGCCGAGGTCGAACAGGACGCCGCGGGCGCGCGCCTCGAGCATCTCCTCGCGCACCTCGCCGCGGACCACCGGCGCGTTCGGGAACGGCCGGAAGCAGTGGGTCAGCACGTCGCCCGGGCGCAGCCGGTCGAGCATGTCGCGGCGCCGCGGCGGCGGGAAGTCGATGTGCGCCATGACCGGCAGCGCCAGCTCCTCGGCGACCTCGACCGCGAGCTCCAGCGGGAACACGCCGTAGCCCTCGCTGGTATTGCGCCCGATGCGCACCTTGATGCCGACCACGAGATCGCGGTGGCGCTTTGCGACCTCCAGGCAGGCGCGGGCATCGAGCAGGCGCACGTCGCTGCACTCCCCGACCATCACCGATTCGGAGAACGCGAAGATGCCGGCGAACGAGATGTTGAGATACGGCAGGATGCGGACCGGCGAGGGCTCGATGATGAACGCGCGAAAGCCGTGGAAGTTGCCCGGCCCGGCGCTGCCGGCATCGACCAGAGTGGTGGCGCCCGAGCGCCGCGCCACCGGCTCCGGGCGCACGCCGAGCGAGGTGCCGCCCCACCACACGTGGGTGTGCAGGTCGATCAGCCCCGGCACCACCAGCGCGCCCGCGGCCGGGATCGTCTCGGTGGCGCGTCCGCGCTCGATCGCCGGCGCCACCTCGGCGACCTTGCCGTCCTGGAACGCGACGTCGTAGCGGCCGTCCAGCCCCTGTCCGGGATCGATCACCCGCCCGCCTGCGATGATCAGATCGTACATCGAGCCTCCCCGTATTCTCGACCGTCCCGGCTCGACCTGTCGGTCCCGCCGTTCACGATCTCCGACTGGCCAGCCGAAACTACCCCCGCCGAAATCGCGCGCCAAGGGTTGCCGTCCTCAGCGTGCAGCGGTTCGTAGGCTGGCTCGCAACCATGTCGCAGACGCGCCAAAAGCAGAGAACTTGACACGGTTGATAGGACCGTGTACCTATCAGCCCCCGCGGTGCGGCGCACTGCCCGCGGTGCGGCACACTGGTTGCCTCGATCTCAGGATACGAAAGGATCGTCTCGCCATGGTGTTCGAGTTCGTCGGGCGAAAGCTGCACGACAGGGGTGGACCCAACGAAAAGCTCGAGCCGGTTCGACGATCTCGGTGACCTCGAAGCCGAGGTCGGGAACGGCCGAGAGAACCGGCAGGGCGACGTCGTCCGGGTGAAGACCGCGTTTCGCCACCTGGGCCGCCTCGCGCAGCCGGAGCATGGTTTCAGCGGCTTCATCGACCGGCCCCTCGATGGCGCGATCCGCAGTTTCCAGCGGGCCAACGAGCTGCGCGAGGACGGGTTTCTTCGGCCCGGCGGGCCGACCCAGCGGAGGCTGCAAGCGCAGCTACGCCGGATCGCGGATGCCCGCGACGAGCCGCGCCACCGCATCGACTTCGATTTCATCAGCGAGGAAGAGGGTGGCCAGATACTCCAAGGCTATGTGCCTGAGGATCGGGGCGGGAAGCAGAGTGGCGTCACGATTGGTACCGGCTTTGATCTAGGCCAACACAGCGAACAAGAACTCGAGCAACTGAACATCGGCCATGTCCTGAAAGAGAAGCTGAAGCGTTACGTCGAGCGAACCGGATTGGAGGCGGTCAAGTACCTGCAGAGTCATCCACTCCAGATCACCAAGGGCGAGGCTGACAGCCTCGATCGGGGAGTAAAGCGCCGCAAGATCGACGAGGTCGTCAGGGTCTTCAATGCAAGACCCGATGACCTTAAGTTCGGAGATCTGTCGCCGGCGGCGCAGACCGTTGTCGCTTCGCTGGGTTTCAACATCGGCCCCAACTGGCCGGCGAGGGCACCCAGGATGTTCGGCTTTACCTCCCGAGGCGACATTCGAGGTATGGTCGAGGAACTGGAGAATTTCGGCTCGCAGGACCCGGGAGAGGCAGCAAGACGCCGGCGCGAAGGCCAGTACCTGCGAGTCAGGCTGTTACCGCCAGTGCCCAAGCTGAAGCCGGCCGCGCGAGCTCCAAGATGACCGGCGACCGAGGATCGTGGCGCCCTCGCGAATCGAGCAGGGTGCTCGCGGCCGTCGCGATCGCCGCGCTCTTGTATGGGTGCAAGGCGTTCGCGGAGCCGACGGCCGCGAATGAGGAGAGTGTCGCTCGAGTCGTTCCGGCGCCGCCCGGTGTTCGAGTCTTCCAGGCCGAAGATTATGAGGCCCTCGCCGCAGATCCGACGAACCACCGCCCCCACGAGCCCTATCAGGTGGAAACCCTGGGCGGCTGGATCACGATCGACAGCTGCGCCGACGTGGTCGCGGCCTTGGGCGCGCCGCCGGAACGCGAACTGCTCAACCTTGGAGTTGGTCGTCTCGGATTTCACTTCGAGCTGTGCGAGACCGCCGCCTTGGTCCGTCGCGCCCGCCCGGCGGTCCGCAGCCATTTTTCCCGCGAGAGCCCGCTTCGGGACGTCGTCCAAACGCCTGAACCTCTTGCAGGTCGGCTCGATCCTCAACCCCGCGCACCCGGAGCGGGAGGATCTGCGGTGGTTCGAGATCGGCCAAACGGAGGCGTTCACCAGCGCCCGCTTCCATTTCGAACCTACTGAAATCTCGGTCGAAGCCGAGGATTGGTGGTTTGGCATCGAGTTGGTGGCCAGCGGCGACTGGACCGGCGACGGTCTGGAGGATGTGCTGGTCATGTTCGCGGATGACGCCCAGGCCGGATCTTGGCGCACCAACCGACCGATCGTGCTCGAGGCGCCGAGCGCAACGGGGCCGTTGCAGGTGCGCGAGGGCTTCGAGCTCTTGCGCGAGCTGCTGCGGGCGGAACCGGCCCGTCAGCCGGATTGAAGACGCGCGCCGGATCGGCGGCGTGATGCCGCGGCCGCGTGCTCGGGAGCCGCGGGCGGGCCTTGCGGCGGGGCACGACAGGCTCTAGGTAGGCGTCCACCCTCGTGGAGAGCCGAGCCTTGCGCTATCCGCTGTTCCTGGTGCGCCAGCTCGGTCGCACCGTCGCCAAGAAGGTGGTGCGCGCGACCGCCCGCCACCTGCCGTTCCTGTCCAAGGAGCGGGCCCGGCGCCTCGAGCGCTGGCTGCGCGGCCGGGAGGACTTTCGCAAGCTCCAGCTGTGCGATGCGGTCGTGGTCTCGTTCGGCAAGAGCGGGCGCACGTGGCTGCGCGTCCTGCTGTCCCGCGTCTTCCAGCTGCAGCACGGCCTCGACGAGCGCTTCATCCTCGGCTTTGACAACCTGCACTACCGGACCGGGGCGGCGCCCAGGATCCTGTTCACCCACGACAATTACGTGAGAGACTATACCGGCCACCTCGATTCCAAGGCCGATTTCTATGACAAGAAGGTGATTCTCCTGGCGCGCGACCCGCGCGACGTCGCGGTCTCGCAGTTCTTCCAGTGGAAATACCGCATGAGGCCCAACAAGAAGGACATCAACGCCTATCCCATGGAGGATCTCGCGCCGTTCGATTTCGTCATGTCGGAGGCCGGCCTGCCCAAGGTGATCGATTTCATGAACCTGTGGGCCAAGGAGGCGCCGAAGATCAGGGAGTTCATGATCGTGCGCTACGAGGACCTGCGCGCCCGGCCGCACGAGACTTTGGGGCAAGCCCTGGAATTCCTCGGCACCCCGGCGAGCGCGGCGCAGATCGCGGATGCGGTGGCCTTTGCCTCCTACGACAACATGAAGCGCATGGAGCAGCAGCGGGTGTTCTGGTTGAGCGGCGGCCGCCTGGTGCCCAAGGACCGGAGCAATCCCAACTCCTACAAGGTGCGCCGCGGCAAGGCCGGCGGCTATCGCGACGACTTCGATGCCACCCAGCTCACGCAGATCGACCGGCTGGTCGAGACCACCCTCGACCCGCTCTACGGCTACACCGGGGCGGGGAGTCGCGCCAAGGCGCCGGGCAGCGCGGAGCCAAAGATCGCCCAAGCCTGGGGATAGCGACACGCCAGCCTGCCAGCACGGTTGTCGGGCGGCGGGCTTGGCCCCTATCATCGCCGCAGTTCGAGCCAACCAAGGGAGGGCCCTTCGATGAGGCGAGTACGTCAAGTGGTGAGCTGCGCCGCAGGCGCGGCTCTCGCGATCGGCATCGGGATCGGCCCCGGAGCCGGCGTCGCGGCGGCGAGCGAGGTGCGCGTCGTGGTGTCTTACTACAGCGCCGAGACCGGGCCGATCTTCGAGGCCATGGCCGAGGAGTTCGAGAAGAACAACCCCGACATCGACGTCCAGATCGAGGTGGTCAACTGGGACAACCTCCAGCAGAAGCTGACCACCGACGTCGCCGGCGGCACCGCGCCGGACATCTCGATCATCGGCACCCGCTGGCTCGCCGGCTACGTCCAGGAAGGTATCGCCGAGCCGCTGGATCAGTACATGACGCCCGAGTTCAAGGCGAAGTTCATCGACGTCTTCATGAGCCCCTCGGTGTTCGACGGCGAGACCTACGGCCTGCCGGTCGCCGCCTCGGCGCGCGCCATGTACTACAACGAGGCGATGTTCGAGCAGGCGGGGATCGCGGCGCCGCCGGCGACCTGGGACGAGCTGAAGGCCGCCGCGGCCAAGATCTCGGCGCTCGGCGACGACATCTACGGCTTCGGGCTGCAGGGCAAGGAGATCGAGACCGACGCCTACTGGTACTATGCGCTCTGGACCCACGGCGGCGAGCTGCTCGAGGACGGCAAGAGCGGGATCGCGAGCGAGGCCGGCGTGCAGGCGGCAAGCCTGTACAAGTCGATGATCGACGAGGGCCTGACCCAGCCGGGCGTCACCGGCTACAACCGCGAGGGCCTGCAGGACCTGTTCAAGCAGGGCCGGCTCGGCATCCTGCTGACCGGGCCCTGGCTGCGCGGCCAGCTGCAGGAGGAAGCGCCGGACATCGCGTACGGCATCGCCCCGATCCCCGAGGGCACGACCAGGGCGACCTACGGCGTGACCGACTCGATCATCATGTTCTCGAGCTCCGACGTCAAAGGCGACGCCTGGAAGTTCCTCGAGGAGGCCGCGTTCACCGATCATTGGCGGCGCGAGTTCACCCTGAAGGAAGGCTTTTTGCCGGTGTTCAAGTCGGTCGCCGAGGATCCGCACTTCGCCGACGACCCGCAACTCGCGGCGTTCACCTCGATGCTGCCGTACGCCAAGTTCGCGCCGATCATCCCCAACTGGGAGGAGATGGCGGACGCGACCACGCGGGCGTTGCAGCGGATCTATCTCGGCGAGGCGCAACCCGAGCAGGCGCTCGGCGAGGCGGCCGCCAGGATCGACGAGCTGCTGGCGGAGTGACCGTGGCACGGGCCGGGGCGAGCGGAGCGCGCTCCGGCCCTGGGCCTGCTCGTACGAGGAATTATTCCGCTGCCAGGAAGAACGCCTCGCGCTGCGCCGGGGTCAGCTGGCGCGGCACGACGCTGCGGGCGTAGTCGATCAGCTCCTGGGTCGAAGCGAACACCCGCCAGACGCGCGCGGTATCGTCGGTCGAGGCGGTCACGACGCGGGTGCCGTCGGGGCTGAAGCCCGCCGCCACCACGGGTCGCTCGTGGCCGCGCAGCACCGCCAGCTGCTCGCCGGTGGCGGCGTCCCAGATGCGCGCGGTCTGGTCGGTCGAAGCGGTGGCCACGCGCCGCCCGTCGGGGCTGAACTGCGCCGTGCGCACCGTGCCCTGATGGCCGATCAGCGCGACCACCGTCTCGCCGCTCGCCAGGTCCCAGATCCGGGCGCCGTCGCCCGCCGAGGTCACCACGTGCCGGCCGTCGGGACCGAATGCAGCCCCGGAGAGCTCGCGCTCGTGGCCTTCGAGCCGCGCCACCTCCGCCCCGGTCTCGCTGTCCCAGATCCGCGCCGTGCCGTCGTAGGACGCGGTGACGATCTGACGCCCGTCGGGGCTGAAATCGGCCGAGCGCACCGAGCCCTCGTGCCCGGCAAAGGTGCGGATGGCATCGCCGCTCACGACGTCCCAGAGCTGCGCGACGCCGGTCGAGGTGGCGGCGACCACCCTGGCGCCGTCCGGGCTGAACGCCGCCGAGCGCAGCTTCGCGCGGTCCTCGGTCCCGAGCACGGCCAGCTCGCGCCCCGAAGGCACCTCCCAGGTCCGGATCGTGCCGTCGTCGGAGGCGGTGATCGCGCGCCGGCCCTGGCGGTCGAAGGCGGCGGAGCGGATGGCGTCGGTATGCCCGCGCAGCACCGCCAGCTGCCGCCCGGTCGCCGCGTCCCACAGGCGCCCGCTCAGGTCGTGGCCGGCCGTGACGATCAGCCGGCCGCTGGGATCGAAGCCGGCCGTCGGATCGAGTCCTGGTGCCCGACGAGCATCGCGACGAGCGGACTGCCGGCCGCGCGCCAGAGCCGCACCGTACCATCCTCGGCCGTGCTCACCACCTTCGTCCCGTCCGGGCCGAACGCCGCAAAGCGCAGTGACAGGTCATGGCCCTGCAGCACCGCCAGCTCCTGGCCGCTCGCGACGTCCCACATCCGCGCGGTGCGGTCGTCCGAGGCGGTCACCACCCGCGTCCCGTCCGGGCTGAACGCCCCGGGGCCCACCCGAACCAGCAGGTCCTTGTGACCCTGGAGCACCATCAGCTCCCGGCCGCTCGCGGCATCCCAGAGCCGCGCCGTGCCGTCCCGCGACGCCGTGACCACCCTGGCGCCGTCGGGGCTGAACGCCGCCGAGTTGACCTCGCCGCCATGCCCGAGAAGCGTCCCGAGCGGTCGCCCCTCGAGCGGCCCGAGCGGCTGCCCCGTGCTCACGTCCCAGAGCCGGGCCGTGCCGTCTCGAGCCAGCGTCACCGCCCTGGCGACGTCCGGGCTGAACGCCGCCGACACGACCTCCTGCCCGTCGCCGGGCAGTACCGCCAGCAGCGCGCCGCTCGCCGCATCCCGCAGCCCGGCCCTGCCATCGGACGAGACCGTCGCCACCCGCGCGCCGTCGGGATCGAAGGCGGCCGCCCGGAGCCGGCCCCAGTCTCCTTCAAGAGCACCCAGCGGCGCGCCGGTGCCGGCCTCCCAGAGCCGGGCCCGGCCGTCGTCGGAGACGGTGGTGATCCGGGCCCCGTCCGGGCTGAATGCGGCCGCCAGGATCGCGGCCGCCGGGTCCGACAAGGTGGCCAGCTCCTTGCCGCTCGTCACATCCCACAACCGCGCCGCATGACTCCCCGAGGTCGTGACCAGCCTGGCCCCATCCGGGCTGAGCGCCGCCGAGACCATCGCATCCCCGTGGTCTCCCAGGACCGCCAGCTCGCGCTGCTCCAGTACCCCCTGATACAAGGCCGCCTCCGCCTCGACCGCATAGGGCCGGTCGGGCTCGGCCATGTTCTCGGGCAGCGCTTCCAGCGCGAGCAGGATGCCGTTGGTCGCGTTGCCGCGCTCGGTCTGCTGCTCCGACAGCCCTGCGAGGAAGCGCGACTGCGTGCCGATCGCCTGGTCGCGCTGGGCATCCGCCCGCTGCTTCTCGCTTTCGGCGAGCCTGGCCTGGCGGATCGCTTCCGCGCTGGCGAGATCCGCGGTCGCGCGCAGCTCGGCCTGGCGCTGTGCGAACTCGGCCTGCTGGCGCGAATAGACGCTGAGCCCGCCGGCGACCGCGAGCAGGGCGCCGATCGCCGCCGCGATGGCGCCGCGCCGGAGCCAGCGGGCCCGCCCGTCCTGGCGCTCCGACGCCCGGTCGAAGGCGACCTCGAGCGGCGTCATGTCGCCGGCGGCCCGGGCCCGGAACTCGCGCAGCAGATCGAGCTCGGGCGGCCGCCACAGCGAGCCGTCCGGCCGCCCCATCTGATCCCACTGCCGGGCGGCGTCGGCGAGGCGGCGCTGGAACCGCAGGTCCTCGCGGCTCTCGTCGAGCCAGCCCCGAAGCAGCTGCCAGTGGTCGAACAGGGCCTCGTGGGCGACCTCGGCGGTGGTCGCGGCCGCCGCCCCGGACAGGCTGATCAGGCGACAACCCGGCTCGCTGAAGCGCCGCAGCACGGCCAGGACCTGGTCCTCGGAGCGTTCCGCGGTGACCATCTCGGCGAGCGGCGCCCGGCGCCGGGTGTCCCTGGTGCCTTCGCCGAGGCGGACCATGGCGAGGAACGCGCGCCGCGCGATCTCCCGCTCGCCGGCGTCGAGGCCGTCGTAGACCGCCTGCGCCTGGCGCGCGAGCGCGCCGCCGACGCCGCCGAGCTCCTGGACGGTGCTCGCCGCGGCGACGCCCCTGGTCAAGCCGTCCCAGATGCGGGCGAGCACGAACTCCAGCAGCGGCAGCGCGCCCTCGCGGCCGCGCGTCTGCTCGAGCAGCAGCTGGACCGTGCCCGGGTCGATCTCGCGCCCGGCGCGCCGGGCCGGCTCCTCGATCGCGCGGCGCAGCTCGTCCTCGCCCATCACCGGCACGACCACGTTCTGCGCCGCGATCAGACGCGCGAGCTCCGGATGCTGGTTCAACGCGCCCAGAAAGTCGCTGCGCAGCGTCAGGACGATCGAGACCCGACCGCGCCCATCGCCCGCGGCGTGCAGCAGGTTGCCGATGAACGCCGCGCGCTCCTGCGGGTCGTCGCACAGCGAGTACAGCTCCTCGAACTGGTCGATCAGGAGGATCAGGCCGCCGTCGGCATCGAGCATGCGCTCGGCGAGATAGCGCAGGCCGTCGTGGTCGGCGCGCGTGCGCAGCACGTCCTCGAACTCGCTCGCCGTCCGCGCCGGCGCCGGCGCGCCCGGCGCC
>JBOHKK010000227.1:0-10343 GCA_050729115.1 Geminicoccaceae bacterium
GGGTTGGCGGGGCGGCTGCGCGCCCGCGCACGGGGTTGGCGGGGCGGCTGCGCGCCCGCGCGCGGGGTTGGCTAGTCGGCCGCGCGCCCAGGGAATAAGCAGGTTGCGGGCGAACCAAGGCAGGAACTGCGTGGCTTCGGCGAGATCGCGACGAGGCGCGACTTGAGACGAGGCGCCCGAGTTCCTACAAGAGTCCGGAGCGCGCGTGGCGCAATGGGGCGGGACATGAAGGATCGCTTGCGGCTCAAGGCGGTCGACGCCGACGATCTGAGCGTGATGGCGGCGTGCCTGCAGGACGCGCTGATTCCCTTGTCCGAGATGGTCTATCTGCCGGACGAGCGGCGCTTTCTCGCCGCCTTCACCCGGTTCCGGCGCGAGTGCCTGGCCGCCCCCGACGCCAGGGACGGCCTGACCCAATGCCAGTCGGCGCTGGCCTTCAGTGGCGTCGAGGCGGTCAAGCATCACGGCGTCGACCCGCGCTTTGGGGCGGTCAAGCTGGAGTTCCTGACCATGGTCGCCGAGCCCGGCCAGGATGGCCTGGTCAGCATCGTCCTGATCTTCGCCGGTGACATGGCGATCCAGCTCCGCGTCCGCGACATCAGGGCGACGCTCAGCGATTTCGGCGAGCCCTGGCCGGCGGCCGCCGCGCCGCACCACGAGCTCTCATCGGAGAGCGCCTGACGTGGCACAGAGGCTCGACGAGCGCGCGCCGGACTTCGCCGCCGCCTTCGCAGAGCTCGTCGGCCGCGCGCGCGCCCCCGGCGTCGACGTGCGGGCGCAGGTCGAGGCGATCCTCGCGCGGATCGCCGACGACGGCGATGCGGCGCTGCTCGCGTACACCGCGACCTTCGACCGGCAGCACCTGCGTCCCGAGCAGCTGCGGCTTGGCGCGGACGAGGTCGCGCGCGCGGTCGCAGAGTGCCCCGCGGAGCTGCGCCAGGCTCTGGAGTTGGCCGCTCGGCGAATCGACGCGTTCCACCGCCGGCAGCTGCCCGCGCCGCTCGAGGTCAAAGACGATCTCGGGGTCGAGCTCGGCCTGCGCTGGCGGCCAATTGAGGCGGTCGGGATCTACGTCCCGGGCGGCACCGCCGCCTATCCGAGCTCGGTCCTGATGAACGCGCTGCCGGCGAAGATCGCCGGGGTCGAGCGGCTGGTGATGACGGTGCCGGCGCCGGACGGCGCGCTCGACCCGCTGGTGCTGGTGGCGGCGGACCTGGCCGGCGTCGACGAGATCTATCGGGTCGGCGGCGCCCAGGCGATCGGCGCGCTCGCCTTCGGCACCGCGACCATCCGCGCGGTCGACAAGATCGTCGGGCCTGGCAACGCCTACGTGGCGGAGGCCAAGCGCCAGGTATTCGGCCGGGTCGGGATCGACCTGATCGCCGGCCCTTCCGAGATCGTGGTGGTCGCGGATCGCGATCAGGACCCGGAGTGGGTCGCCGCCGATCTGCTCAGCCAGGCCGAGCACGACGAGCTCGCCCAGGCGATCCTGATCACCGACAGCGAGGCCCTGGCCGATGCCGTGGCCGCGGCGACCCTGCGCCAGCTCGAGGCGCTGCCCCGGCAAAGGATCGCCGCCGCCAGCTGGCGGGATTTCGGCGCCATCATCCTGGTGCAGGATCTGGCGCGGGCGCCGGCGCTGGTCGATCGCCTGGCGCCCGAGCACCTCGAGCTGCTCGTCGCCGAGCCGGGCGCCATGGCGGCGCGGATCCGCAACGCCGGCGCGGTCTTTCTCGGGCCGTACACGCCCGAGGTGATCGGCGACTACGTCGGCGGTCCGAACCACGTCCTGCCGACCGACCGCAGCGCCCGGTTCGCCTCGGGCCTGTCGGTTTACGACTTCCTGAAGCGGACCACACTTTTGTCGTGCAGCGCCCAGAGCTTCGCCGCGCTGGGCCCGGCGGCGGCGGCGCTGGCCCGGGCCGAGGGCCTTGCCGGTCACGCGCACGCGGTCGAGCTGCGCCTTGGCGCCACCCGATCGGCATGAGCGGGGATGCTCGTGCCCGCATGGTCGAGATCCGGCTCGACAGCGGGAGCATCGTGCGCTGGAGCCGCGAGGTCGAGCACGAGCGCCAGGTCGCGGTGTTCGATCTGTTGGAGCGCAACTCGTTCGAGCTGGTGAACCGCTTCGCCGGGCCCTATCGGGTGCAGCTGTCGCTGCGCGAGAGCAACCTGATCTTCGGGGTCGACGATGGGTCCGGCGCGCACCAGGCCGAGATCACCCTGTCCATGCGGCCCTTTCGCCGCCTGATCAAGGACTACTTCCTGATCTGCGAGAGCTACTTCCAGGCGATCCGCACCGCCTCGCCGAGCCGCATCGAGGCGATCGACATGGGCCGTCGCGGCCTGCACGACGAAGGCGCGGAGAAACTCGCCGACGCCCTTGCCGAGAAGATCAGGCTCGACGGCGAGACCGCGCGGCGCCTGTTCACCCTCGTGTGCGTCCTGCACGTCCGTGGTTGAAGCAGGCGGGCGTGGTCGAGCGGGCGGGCGTGGCTGAGCAGGCGGGCGTGGCTGAGCGCACAGACGAGCTGCCGGGAAGCGTCCTGTTCGCGTGCACCCAGAACGCGCTGCGCTCGCCCATGGCCGAGGCGCTGATGAAGTATCTGCACGGCCGGCGCGTCTACGTGCAGTCGGCCGGCGTGCGACCGGGCCCGATCGACCCGTTCGTGGTCGCGGTGCTCGACGAGATCGGGATCGACCTCTCCAAGCATCGGGCGCGCTCGTTCGACGACCTCGAGGACGACTATTTCGACCTGGTGATCTCGCTCTCGCCCGAGGCCCAGCACCGCGCGGTCGAGCTGACCCGGACCAGCTCCTGCGCGATCGAGTTCTGGCCGATCCTCGACCCCAGCCTGACCGAGGGCAGCCGCGAGACCCGGCTCGACGCCTACCGCACGCTCCGCGACGACCTCCTCGCGCGCCTGCGCCGCCGCTTCCCGCCGCCCGGCGCGCCGATGGTGGGGTGAGGCACCTGCACGAACGGTAGACGCGACACGAACGCGTGCTACTCTGGCGCAATAAGACGGACGAGCTGACGCCGGACCGGCGAGAGAGCGATCAAGATCAAGCTGGCAAGATGGAACCTCGCGCAGCCGAAGCAGCGCCACACGATCAGATCGAGGCCTTCATAGAGCGCTGGACCGCATCCAGCGCCGCCGAGCGCGCCAACTTCCAGCCGTTCGCCACCGGGCTGTGCGAGGTGCTTGGCATCGATCCGCCGGAACCAGCGACGGGCGATCCAGCACGTGATCGCTACCGTTTCGAGTACCCGGTCAGGTTCGCCAACCCCGATGGCTCCACCAGCACCGGCTTCATCGACCTCTACAAGCGCGATGCCTTCGTCATGGAGGCGAAACAAGGTTCGGATCAGCAGCTCGAAGAACAACTGGCGCTCTTCGGCGGCGTCGAGACCCAAGGACGAAAAGGCACCGCCGTCCGGGGCACCAAGACCTGGAGCATCGCCATGCAGCGCGCTCGGGGCCAGGCCGAGCGATACGCGAAGGCGCTCCCGATCGAGCACGGCTGGCCACCCTTCCTGATCATCGTCGATGTCGGCCACTGCTTCGAGCTCTATGCCGACTTCAGCCGGAGCGGCAAGAGCTACAGCCAGTTCCCGGACGCGCAGAGCTTCCGTATTCCGCTCGATGGCGTGCGCGACCCGAAGATCCGTGAGCGGCTCCGCCTGATCTGGACTGATCCGCTCTCCCTCGACCCGTCGAAGCGGGCGGCCGAAGTCACCCGCGTCGTCTCCCATCGTCTCGCCCTCGTGGCCCGAGCCCTGGAAAAGGAAGGCTATCCGGCAAAGCTCGTGGCCGACTTCCTGATGCGCTGCCTGTTCTGCATGTTCGCAGAAGATGTGGGGCTGTTGCCCAAGGGCTGCTTCACGAGGCTGCTGGAGACGCTGCGCGGCCGCGACCCGCAACAGTCGGTCTACGCTCTGGAGACGCTTTGGGGCGAGATGGACCGCGGCGTGCCATTCTCCTCGACCGCCAACGATGCCCTCCTCCGCTTCAACGGCGGGCTGTTCCAGGAGCGCGCCGCGCTGCCGCTCAAGCCCGAGCTTCTCGGCCTCCTGATCGACGCCGCAAAAGCCGACTGGCGCGACGTCGAGCCGGCGATCTTCGGCACCTTCCTCGAACAGGCGCTCGATCCGCGCGAGCGCCGCAAGCTCGGTGCCGAGTTCACGCCCAGACGCTGGGTCGAGCGCCTGGTCATGCCGGCCGTGATCGAGCCGCTCCGCGAGCGCTGGGACAATGTGAAAGCGACCGCGCTCGCCTACGACATCGCCGGCAACCGCGACGCCGCCATCAAGGCGGTCAAGGACTTCCACCGGGAGCTCTGCCACCTGCGCATCCTCGACCCGGCCTGCGGCTCGGGCAACTTCCTCTACGTCACCATGGAGCACCTGAAGCGCCTGGAGGGCGAGGTGCTCGATCTTCTCCAGGAGTTCGGCGACAGCCAGTACCTGCTCGAGCTGGACCGGCACACGGTCGACCCGCACCAGTTCCTCGGCATCGAGATCAACCCGCGCGCCGCCGCCATAGCCGAAGTCGTGCTCTGGATCGGCTACCTGCAATGGCACTTCAGGACGCGCGGCCGGGTCATGCCGGCCCAGCCGGTCCTCAAGAACTTCAAGAACATCACTGAGGGCGATGCGATCCTCGCCTACGATCGCAAGGAGCTGGTGCGGGACGAGCAGGGACGCCCGGTCACCCGCTGGGATGGCCACAGCATGCGGATCGACCTTGCCACCGGACGCGATGTGCCGGACGAGACCAAGCGCATCGAGCTGTGCCGGTATATCAACCCGCGGTCGGCGAAGTGGCCCGAGGCCGACTTCATCATCGGCAACCCGCCTTTCATTGGCACCAAGCGGGTCCGCAACACTTTGGGTGACGGCTACGTGGATGCCCTAGCGAAGGCCTACCCCGACATGCCGCGAAACACCGATTTCGTGATGTTCTGGTGGCGACGCGCCGCGGAACTCGTGCGGCAGGGCCGGGTTCAGCGGTTCGGCCTGATCACAACCAACTCGCTTCCCCAAGTATTCAATCGAAAGGTTGTGGCCGCGCAGCTCAACGCTAAGGCGCCACTCAGCATCGTTTTCGCTATCCCCGACCACCCATGGTACCTCGGCGGTGACATGGCCGCCGTAAGGATCGCGATGACAGTAGGCGCAGCGGGCAAGCAGGAAGGGCAGCTCTTGCGTGTGGTCGACCCGCGCCGCAACGCTGCGCAGGGTGGCGACGAACTGCGGCCTACGTTGCGCGGAATGATCCTCCCGAATCTGTCCATCGGGGTGGATACTGACGCCGCGATCCCTCTGCGGGCGAACGAGGGCCTATGCTGGCAGGGCGTGAAACTCGTCGGACGCCCGCGGAGGGCCAAGCTCGAAGACGACGGCTTCATTGTTTCCGAGGCTCAAGCGAAGAAACTATCCGGCTTGGTGGCGCCGTTTCTAAGCAACAGGGATTTGGTTCAACGATCGCGCCGCTGTTTCGTTATCGACACTTTTGGGTGGAGCGAAGAAAAACTGCGAGAGAAGCATCCTGATGTATTCCAGTATCTTTACGACCGATTGAAACCCTTCCGAGTCCAAAACCGTGACAGGTTTTTTCGGGAGAAATGGTGGCTTTTTGGTCGAGCGAGAGGTGAACTTCGACAGGCGAAGAAAGCGCTCGGCCGTTACATCATAACCCCAGAGGTGGCGAAATTTCGCCCGTTCGTGTTCGTGGAGCGAGACATCATTCCGGACGCATCGCTTTACGCGATCGCCAGCGATGATGCTTACGTTCTCGGCGTGTTGTCTTCGTGCTCTCACCTCACATGGACGCTTGCGCCCGGGGTAGGCGGCACGCTTGAGAATCGCCCGCGCTACCACAACAGCCATTGCTTTGACCCTTTCCCGTTTCCGGTCGCCAACGAAGTGCAACGGCAGACCATCCGCGCTCTCACCGAGCAACTCGAGGCCCATCGCAAGCGGGTGCTTGCGGCTCACCAGGATCTGACGCTGACCGGGCTCTACAACGTACTGGAGAAGCTGCGGTCCGGCGAGGCGCTGACCGAGAGGGAGCAGGACGTCCACGAGCGCGGGCTGGTCTCGGTCATGAAGCACCTACACGAGCAGATCGATGCCGCGGTGTTCGACGCCTACGGCTGGCCGCGGGATCTGAGCGACGAGGCGATCCTTGCCCGCCTGGTCGAGCTCAACAAGGAACGTCGGGCTGAGGAGGCCAAGGGACTGGTCCGCTGGCTGCGGCCGGAGTATCAGGCGCCGGCCGCGAAGAAGATCGTGGTCGGCGAGCAGGGCAGCCTCGACATCACTCACGTGCCCTCAGCCGCCAAGCCGGGCGCGCGCAAAGCGTCGTGGCCGAAGTCGCTGCCCGAGCGGGTGACCACCATCCGCGGCCTGCTCGCGGCCGAGCCCAGGCCGGCGCGCCTCGAGGAGCTGGCGCGGCGATTCCAGCGCGCCCCACGCGACGACGTGCAGGAGGTGCTGAACGCCTTGGTCGCGCTCGGCCTCGCCCGCCGCCTCGACGACAACCGGTACGCACCGTAGCGGGCAAGCAACGGATCGCTCGTCCCGCAGCAGTGTTTGAGAAAATTCCTATGATCGGCTACACTGAAGCTCTCGCGGCGGCCAGGTGCCCGCCGTTCTTGTGTACAATCCAGGACAAGCAAGGCAGCCATGATCGGCGGCGGTACGTTGCGGTGCGCTTTTTCGGAGTCCGATCGGCCCCGGGGCCGGGAACTTCGCGCTGCGCCGCGCCCGAACGAACCCGAGGCTCGCCACAGCCGAACGAACCGGACGGCGCGCAGCAGGCCTTGCCGATCCGCGCGAACGAACCCGAGCCCTCGCGGAATGCCAACGGACCCAAGCGCCGCGGCGGTCCTCGCGAATCCGAAGGGCAGCGGCCGAACGAACCCGAGCGGCATTCCCAGCTCCGATGATCGGTGAACCATCGGCCTTGGAATCCGAACGAACCCGAGTCCCGCGGGATGCCCGGGCTTTTCGGCTCGCACGGCGGCGGGCGGACGCGCGGCGTCGGACCGGCTCAGGTCGCGTCGGGCTGGTTCCGGTCGATCTCCTTCAGCATCGCCTCGACGGCGGCTTTGAGAGGCGGCAGATCGTTTTCCACGACGCCCCAGATCACCGCGTGGTCGAGGCTGTCGTAGCCGTGCCGGAGGATGTTGCCGATGCCGGCGATGTCGGTCCACGGGATCTCGGCGTGCTTGGCCCTGAGGTCGTCCGCAATGCGTCGCGATGCTTCCGAGACGATCTCGATCCCCCTTTGCGTAGCGAAGCGGAGCCAGCCTTGGCTGAGGTAATCCTGGAGCGTCCTTCCGGAAGCAAATCCCTCGATCTCCCGGATCGCCTCGAGGATGTGCTCCAGGCGGGCGCGGGGATCGGCGAACGGCATCAGAGCACGTCCAGCGCGTCCGCTCGAACGCGCCTCCAGATTCGGGGGTGCTCGCGCAGTCGGCTGGGAAAGGCGAACTCGACGGGACGGCGCAGGAGAGCGGTCAGGAAGCGCTCGAGGCCGGCCAGGTCGACCAGGGTGAACCGGGCGCGTGGATCGACTTCGATGAGCAGATCGACGTCGCTGGAAGGCCCGGCCTCGCCACGGGCCGTAGAGCCGAACAGCGCCAGGCGGGTGATGCCTCGCCCGCGGATGTCCTCGGCGTGGGCGCGCAGCAGCGCAATGACGCGCTCGCGCTCGGCGTCATGGCCCGGGGATTCTGCTTTGGCCGTGCTCGACATGGCGTTGACATGGTAGCACAGATCCGACTCCGCCAGATCGGAGAGCATTGCCGATGAAGCTGAGCTACGATCCACGCCACAACGTCGCCTACATCCGCCTGTGCGGTAACACCGAGCAGGTGGAGACGATTCGCGTCAGCGACGAGCTGAACGTCGATCTCGCGCCCGACGGCACCGTCTACGGCATCGAGCTGTTGAACGCCAACGAGCAGCTGCGCGCGGCTGACAATGGACGTCTGGTGGTGGTCGAGGCGGAAGGCAAGGAGCGGTCGCTGGCGCTCGCCTCGGAGCCGTGCGCTTGACAAGGCCGGGGCGAGCCGTGACGTGCGTGGTGTGCAAGCAGGGCGAGACCCGGCCCGGCAAGGCTACCCTGGTGCTCCAGCGGGATGGCGCCACCGTGGTGATCAACGACGTGCCGGCGCGGGTGTGCGAGAA
The DNA here is from genome assembly GCA_050729115.1 of Geminicoccaceae bacterium. GTDB lineage: Bacteria > Pseudomonadota > Alphaproteobacteria > Geminicoccales > Geminicoccaceae > JBKPNX01. The sequence goes on from JBOHKK010000227.1 coordinate 8,201, forward strand.
CTGCGGCGAGGAATACGTCGACGAGCAGGTCGCCGTAAGCGTACTGACCGCCGCCGAGGCGTCCGCCCGCGCCGGGGTCAGGGTCGAGATCCGCGACTACGTCGCGGCGTGATCGCTTGTGCCAGGCGGCGGCAGGGGAAAGGGCACGAAGGCCGCGACCTCCTCGCCTCCGGCAACGACGCGCTCCTAGCTGCCCGTGGTGCGTTTCGTCATACCCTGCCTGCTCCCGTCGGGTTGGCTTGGTGCCGCCACCATCACAAGGGAGGATCGGTTCCCGGTTCGGAATTCAAGGAACGAGTACGTTCCGAGGTCACTCTGAAAAGAACGACTTCTTTACTAGCGCGGTCCGTCGGTCAAGAGTTCGTGCTTAGCCGCCGCGCCTTGAATCTGTTCCTATGATCGGTTACGCTGAGGCCTCCCGTAACATTTCAGGAGAGCAAGGCGCCCTGGTCAGCGCCGGTACGTCGCTCCTTCGAGGCCGATCGGAGCCGCACCGGGATCACTTGCCGCACCGCGTCCGAACGAACCCGATCCTCGCGACCTGCGCAACGACCCGAGGCCGCAGCAGGCCTGGCGATTGTGATCCGTGGGAAACGAGCGAACCGAAGCCGCCAAATCCAAACGAACCCGAGACCCACAGGAGTCCTCACGAAGCCGGAAAGCATCCGACAAACGAACCCGAGCGGCGGAGCCCAACCGTTGCAGTGATCTCGCACGCACCATGACAGGCGCCGCCCGGCGGCGCCCGGTGCTGCTCGAGCGCCGCCTCCGCGATGAGGTGGCGCTTATCGCACGATGCGCGAAGATCTCCTTCGCGTTTTACACCAGAGGTTTCGGCCGCGCGACGCGCCGGTGATCGGCCGGAGCCACGGCCTCCGGGTTCCACCTTGACCTGACGAGCGGTCGTCGTCATCTACAGGCCCTAGCCCACGCTCAGCCATCCCGAAGAAGGAGTGTGAATGGCCAAGGAAGATCTCATCGAGTTCGGCGGTACCGTCACCGAAGTGCTGCCGAATGCGATGTTTCGCGTCAAGCTCGAGAACGAGCATGAGATTCTTGCCCATACCTCCGGACGCATGCGCAAGAATCGCATCCGCGTGCTGACCGGTGATCGCGTGACCGTGGAGATGACCCCCTACGATCTGACCCGCGGTCGGATCACCTATCGCTTCAAGTAACGGGTGCCCGAGCGCGCACCTCTGATCCTCGCTTCGTCGTCGCCCCGCCGCCTGGCCTTGCTCCGCCAGGTCGGGGTGATCCCCGATCGCATCGCAGTTCCGGACGTCGACGAGACGCCTTTGGCCCGGGAGCTGCCGCGGGCCCATGCGCTGCGCCTGGCGGCCGCCAAGGCGTGCGACGTCGCGGCCCGATCGCCGCTGCCGGCCTTCGTCCTCGCCGCCGACACCGCGGTCGCCTGCGGCCGGCGCATCCTCGGCAAGGCGACCGACGTCACCAGCGCGGAGCGCTACCTGCGCCTGCTGTCGGGGCGCCGGCACCGGGTCTATACCGGGATCGCGCTCACCGCACCCGACGGCCGGCGCGCCTCCCGCGTGGTGATGACCATGGTGGCGATCAAGCGCCTCGACGCGGGCGAGCTCGAGGCCTACCTCGCGAGCGAGGAATGGCGGGGCAAGGCTGGCGGCTATGCCATCCAGGGCCGGGCCGAGGCCTTCATCCCGGCGATCAGCGGCAGCTACTCGAACGTCGTGGGCCTGCCGCTCGCAGCGACGCTCGACCTCCTGCGCGGTCTGGGATGGCGAGGGGAGCCGTGAGCACGGAGCTGGTCATCGAGCGCTCGCCGTTCGGCCTCGAAGCCGCGCTCCTGGAGGACGGGCGCCTCGTGCAGGTCGATCTGCCCGACCAGCCGGGCGCGGATCCAAAGGCGGAGATCCGGCTCGGCCGGGTGCGCAGGGTCGAGCGCGATCTGGATGCCGCCTTCGTCGACTGCGGCTTCGCCGCCGACGCCTGGCTCGGCGCCCGCGATGCGCGCTTCCTGGCGGGCGCCGGGCGCGACGTGGCGATCGACCGGATGCTCAGCGAAGGGCAGGGGGTCCTCGTTCAGGTGCGGCGCGGGCCGGTGGGCGGCAAGGGTCCGCAGGTCACCGGCGACGTCGCGCTCGCGGGAATGTCCCTGGTGCTGCGC
>JBOHKK010000228.1:0-10303 GCA_050729115.1 Geminicoccaceae bacterium
GCGCCGATCTGGTGCGTATGGCGCTCGGCGTCCTGGACGAAGCCGGCGCGCCGCCGCAGCTGCCGCTCTGGTGCATGATGGAGACCCCGCGCGCCATGCTGCGGGCCGAGGCGATCGCGGCGGTGCATCCGCGCGTCGGGTGCCTGGTCATGGGCACCTCGGACCTGGCCAAGGACCTGCACGCCGCGTCCACGCCCGAGCGCCTGCCCATGATCACCGCGCTCGGCCTGTGCCTGCTCGCGGCGCGCGCCTGTGGCCTCGCCATCCTGGACGGGGTCCATCTGGACCTGCAGGACGACGAGGGGTTCGCCGCGGCCTGCCGACAGGGCGCCGAGCTCGGGTTCGACGGCAAGACCCTGATCCACCCCGGACAGATCGAGCCCGCGAACGCGGCCTTCGCGCCCGACGCGGCCGCGCTCGCCCGGGCGCGCCGGATCATCGAGGCGCACGAGCAGGCGCTGCGCGAGGGCAAAGGCGTGGTGGTGGTCGAAGGCCGATTGGTCGAGAATCTGCACGTCGTCGAGGCGCAGCGTCAGGTACTTCTCGCCGATGCCATCGCGGCCATGGTCGGCTCATGAAGCGCAGCCTTCGCAGCCATCTCATCAGGCGGCGGCTTGGGCACCCGGCAGCTGCGCACGGCGCCCGCGCCGCGGGGGAGCCACGCGAACCTCGGAGGGCGGGATCGGGGTGAGGTCGGCATGAGCGTCCGCTGGCAACCGCAGGCTTCGAGCATCAGGGGAGGGTCCGATGGCTGAGCGTGTCCTGCCGACGACGGTGGTAGGGAGTTATCCGCAGCCCGAGTGGCTGATCGATCGTGAGCTCTTGAAGACCATGGTGCCGCGCGTGCGGGTGCCGGAGATCTGGCGCGTGGCCGAGGCCCATCTCGAGCAGGCCCAGGACGACGCCACGCTGCTCGCGATTCGCGACATGGAGCGCGCCGGCATCGACATCATCACCGACGGTGAGATGCGCCGGGAGAGCTACTCGAACCGCTTCGCCACGGCGCTGGACGGCGTCGACATCGAGCACCCGGCGACGATCATCGGCCGCAGCGGCAAGCCGAGCAGGGTGCCGCGGATCGTCGGTCGGATCCGGCGCCGGCACCCGGTCGAGGTGCAGGGCGTCGAGTTCCTGCGGCGCAGCACCGACCGCACGATCAAGATCACCCTGCCCGGGCCGTTCACCATGTCGCGCCAGGCCAGCAACGAGTTCTACGACGACGACGAGGAGCTCGCGCTGGATCTCGCGGCGGCGGTCAACGAGGAGGCGCACGACCTCAAGAACGCCGGCGCCGACGTCATCCAGCTCGACGAGCCCTGGCTGGAGACCGCGCCCGACGTCGCCGGCCGCTACGCCGTGAAGGCGATCGATCGCGCGCTCGCCGGCGTGGCCGGGCCGAGGGCGGTACATCTGTGCTTCGGCTATGCCCAGATCGTGCACGACAAGAGCCACGGCCGCTATGCTTTCCTGGAGCCGCTCGCCGACAGCAGCGCCGATCAGATCTCGATCGAGGCGGCGCAGCCGAAGCTCGATCTCGGCGTGCTGAAAGGCATCGCGCGCCAGACCATCATCCTGGGCGTCCTCGACCTCGGCGACCCCGCCGTCGAGTCGCCCGAGGCGGTAGCGACGCGGATCCGCGAAGGTCTCGCGCATGTGAGCGCAGAGCGGCTCATCCCCGCCCCGGACTGCGGCATGAAGTACCTTCCGCGAGAGACCGCCTTTCGAAAGCTGCAGGCGCTGGCTCAGGGCGCCGCGATCGTGCGCGCCGAGCTCGCGTGATCCGGCCCGCATCCCTCCTCATCGACCGAGATGACGCCGGGCCGCCCCCGAGCGGCGGTCCATGGCGGTCTCGGGCCGACCGGTGTCGTCGCCCACCGGCATCGCTGACGAGAGCCGATGAGCGGCCGCGGAGCCAGGCAATCCGGGGCAGAGGCCGCGGGCGGCGAAATAGGCGACGGCATCGCGGAGCGCATCCCGGGCCGGGCGAGGCGCATAGCTCAGCTCGCGGCGCGCGCGCTCGCTTGTGAAGAACATCCGCTTCTTTGCCATTCGGATGCCGTCGACGGTGGCGAAAGGCTCGCCGCCCCGCCAGCGGGACCAGATCTGCGCGAGCAGCGCGAGCGGCAGAACCGCGGCGTGCGGAAGCTGGAGCCTTGGCGGTCTGCGACCATAGATTCCGGCAATCTCCGCCAAAATTTCGGCAAGCGGCATGTCGTCGCCACCCAGGATGTAGCGCCTGCCGATGAGCCCCTTCTCGTAGGCGAGCAGGTGGCCCTGGCCGACGTCATCGACGTGGACGACGTTGAGGCCGGTGTCGACGTACGCCGGCATGCGCTTGGCGGCGGCTTCGACGATCAGGCGACCGGTCGGCGTCGGCTTGATGTCGAACGGGCCGACAGGCGTGGACGGATTGACGATCACCGCCGGCAACCCCTCGTCGGCGATCATGCGTCGGACCAGGGCCTCGGCAAGGAATTTCGATCGCTTGTACGGCCCGATCATGTCCTTCTCAAAAACCGGGCTGTCCTCGTTCCCGGGGCCGACCTCGGGCAGGCCAAGCGTCGCGACGCTGCTCGTGTAGACGATCCGCTCGATGCCGGCCGCGAGCGCGGCGCGCATCAGGTTCCGGGTGCCGTCGACGTTGACGACGAACATCTGCCTTTGATCCGGAACCCAGATCCGGTAGTCGGCAGCGACGTGAAACAGACCAGAGCATCCGCGCAAGGCGCGCTCGAGGGAAGGACGATCGCTCAGGTCGCCGATCGCCATGTCCACCCGATGGCCGTCGAGATTGGCAAGCCGGCTGGTCTTTCGAACCAGGGCGCGCACGTCATGGCCGGCCCCGAGCAGTCGGCGGACCACAGCCGAACCGATGAACCCCGAGGCGCCGGTCACCAGAATCATCGATTGCCCAGGCGCCGAGAAAGCGCCCTGTCGTCATCTGTTTGTTGTCACGCCAGCCGCGGCGTCCTGGCAGGCGGCGGTCTCACGCGCAGCCGGGGTCCACGACCGACCCGATCACGCGACCGTTCCGCGAATGTAGGGCCGGTCCCCTGGTCAGACCAGCCGGGCGACGGTGGCGCGATACGCCGCGGCGATCTCGTCGCCGCGGGCGTGGCGGCCATCTTGCACCAGCCAGCGACCGCCGACCATGACGTCGCGCACCGGGTTCGCATTGCCGGAGAATACCAGAGAATCGAGCAAGACCTCACGACGGCGTCCGGCGAGGATCGGGTGCGCCTCGTCGATCCGGATCAGATCGGCGCGGTAGCCCGGCGCCAGGCGGCCGATCCGCCGCCCCAGCGCCTGGGCGCCGCCGAGGAGCGCCGCCTGCCACAGGCGCGCCCCAGGGTGGGGCTGGTGCTCGCTCGCGGCGATCACGCGGCGCAGGGTGCCAAGACGCTGGCCGTACTCCAGCCAGCGCAGCTCCTCGATCGGGCTGATCGAGACGTGGCTGTCGGAGCCGATGCCGAAGGTGCCGCCGGCGACGAGAAAACCGCCGAGATTGAACAGGCCGTCGCCCAGATTGGCCTCGGTGGTCGGGCACAGGCCCGCGACGGCGCCGCTCTGCGCAACCATCTCGGTCTCGGCGTCATCCATGTGGGTGGCGTGGATCAGACACCAGCGCGGTCCGATCCCGACCGTGTCGAACAGGTGTCTGACCGGCCGGGCCCCGCACCATTCCAGGCAGTCGCGCACCTCCTTGGCCTGCTCGGCGACGTGGATGTGGATCGGCGCCTCGGCATCGATGCCGCCGGCGAGGGCAGCGATCTCGCGGAGCGCGTGATCCGGGACCGCGCGCAGCGAGTGCGGCGCGAGGCCCAAGCGCAGATCCGGCGCGCCTGCAAAGCGCGGCGCCAGCGCTTCGAGCAGGGCGGCGAAGCGCTCGAGATCGTGCAGGAAGCGGCGCTGTCCCGCCTCCGCCGGCCGGCCGCCGAAGCCGCCTGCCATGTACAGCACCGGCAGATGGGTCAGCCCGATTCCGCTCGCCTCGCGCGCCTCGAGGATCGCCCACGACAACGCCGCCCGATCGGCATACGGCCGACCGTCCGGCTGGTGATGCAGGTAATGAAACTCGCCGACCGCGGTGTAGCCCGCCTCGAGCATCTCGACGTACAATTGCGCAGCGATCGCGCGCAGCTCGTCCGGCCCGATCCGCTCGAGAAAGCGGTACATCACCTCGCGCCAGGTCCAGAACGACGCCTCGCCCGGCGCGAGATGCTCCGCAAGCCCGGCCATCGCCCGCTGAAAGGCATGGCTGTGCAGGTTCGGCATACCCGGCAGGACGACCCCGGATAGGCGCTCGGCGCCCGCCGCCCCGGCCCCCGCCTCGACCGCCAGCAGGTCGCCCTGCGCATCGATCTCGAGCCGAACGCCATCTGCGAAGCCTTCCGGCAACAGCGCCGTCTCGGCAAAAAGCGCGATCATGCGCAATCTCGCGTCACGGAGGGGGGTGGACGAGATATCCTGATGCGATGGCCCCTCACAGTCACGATAGATCTGTTCAGCTCCGCAGCGGTGTGATCTCGGAGGATCTGCGCCATCAAGGCGATCCGCACCTCCGCCGGGACATCCGGCAGTCGGATCAGGCCAGCGTGCGACGCGCTTCGCGTGTGGAGCAGCGTTCCGAAATCGGTGTCGATCGTCACCAGGATCCGGCCGTCGTCGGCCGCCCAGCGAAGCCGAGCGAGGTCACCGGGATCCGGGCCGAGCGTTTCTGGATTCGAAGACGTCGTGGCCTTGGTCCCGGAGCCACGCGGCGCGACGGCGTCCCGCACATCGGTCGATCAGAAATCTCACGGTATCGCGACGCCCACGCCCTCGATCCGGTCGTGGGCGATCACCGCTCGGGCGTACTCGAGACACGCTCGGATATCGTCACGCTCGAGGTCGGGATAGTCGTCCAGAATCGCCTCGACGGTCTCGCCCTGCGCGAGGAGGCTGAGGACCAGCTCGACCGAAATCCGCATCCCCCTGACGACGGGTTTGCCCCCAAAGATCTCCGGGTCGGTCGTGATGCGGGTCAAAAGGTGATCCGTCGGCATACTTCAGGTTATAGCTGATGCCCCCCGCTTCGGCGAATCCTTCCGGCAACAGCGCCGTCTCGGCAAAGATCGCCGTCATCGCTCACCTCCATGCTCGCCGTCCGAGCGCTACGCAGGCGGGGGGCTTTCGGTCAACTGACTTGACGCGGGCGGCGTCCTCGGGCTGCGATCGCGTACCGATTCACCGAGGGCCAGCGCATGCCGACCTGGGACAGCCTGTTCACGAATGTCGATCTCGCGACCATGACCGCAGGTGACACGCCGTACGGCGCGATCGAGAAGGGGGCGCTCGCGATCGCGCACGGGCGGATCGCCTGGGTCGGGGCCGCCGCCGATCTGCCGCATCGCGATGCCGCCGCCATCGTCGATGGCGAGGGCGGCTGGCTCACGCCCGGGCTGATCGACTGCCACACCCATCTGGTCTTCGCCGGCGACCGCTCCGGCGAGTTCGAGCAGCGCCTCATGGGCGTGTCCTACGAGGAGATCGCGCGGGCGGGCGGGGGCATCGCCCGCACCGTGGCCGCGACCCGGCAGGCATCGCACAGCCAGCTCGAGGCGGCGGCCCGGCGCCGGCTCGGCGCGCTCATGGCCGAGGGCGTCACCACCCTCGAGATCAAATCCGGCTACGGCCTCGATCAGGGCACCGAGATCAAGATGCTCGAGGTCGCCCGGCGCCTGGGCGAGGCGCACCCGGTCGACGTGCGCACGACCTATCTCGGCGCCCACGCCCTGCCCCGCGAGTACGCCGGCGACCGCGCGGGCTATCTCGACCTGATCTGCACCCGCGTTCTGCCGGAGGTCGCGGAGCGCGGCCTTGCCGATGCGGTCGACGCGTTCTGCGAGGGCATCGCGTTCACGCCGGACGAGGTGGCGCGCGTGTTCGAGGCGGCCCGCGATCTCGGCCTGGCGGTCAAGCTCCACGCCGATCAGCTCTCCGACCTCGGCGGCGCCGGGCTGGCGGCGCGCTTTGGCGCCTTGTCCGCCGATCACCTCGAGTATGCGAGCGAGGCGGGCATCCGGGCCATGGCGGCGGCGGGGACGGTCGCGGTGCTGCTGCCCGGCGCGTTCTATACCCTGCGCGAGCGGCAGAAGCCGCCGGTGGCGCTGTGCCGCCGCCACGGCGTCCCGATGGCTCTGGCCACCGACTGCAATCCCGGCTCCTCACCAATCACGTCGCTGCGCGCGATCCTGAATCTCGCCTGCAACCTGTTCGACCTGACCCCGGAGGAGGCGCTGGCGGGCGTCACCCGGCACGCCGCCCGCGCCCTCGGCCTCGACGACCGCGGCACGCTCGAGGTCGGCAAGCGCGCCGACCTCGCCCTGTGGCGGATCCACCGCCCGGCAGAGCTCAGCTACTGGTTCGGCTTCGACCCGCCCGCGGTCATACTCGAGGGCGGCCAGCAGTCAAATTCCGTCACCGCCAGATGAAGTTGCTTGAGCTGCCGGAGATTTGTCACAAAACTGTGTAATACGCGCCGGAGCGGACAGGGAGGCAAGTAAGGGTCCTGTGGACGGAGGCAACGCGTTTTGAGGTCCGCCGGTCCGAAACTCTCCGACTTCAGCCCGCGCCTGCCCTGGTGGGGCGGCGACCTGCAGACCATCCGCAATTACGCGCTGAGCGTCGATCTCGCTCTGCCGAGCCGGGCGGTGCAACGGCTGATCCTGCCCCTCGGGGATGGCAGCGGCGACCGCCTCGTGGCGTCGCTGCACCTGCCCCAGGAGGATCGAGGCCGGCCGCTGATCGTGCTGATCCACGGCATCGCCGGCAACGAGAAGAGCTGCTACATGCTGGTCGCCGCGGCCTACTTCCTCGCGCGCGGCCACGCCGTGCTCAAGATCAACCAGCGTGGCGCCGGCCCGTCCCGCCCGTACTGCCGCCGCCATTACCATGCCGGGCTCACCGCCGACCTTGCCACCGTGCTCGATCAGCTGGACCCGAAGCTGACCCAAAACGGCATTCTGCCGATCGGGTTCTCGTTGGGCGGCAACCTGCTGCTCAAGTTCCTCGGCGAGGCTGGCCGGCACAGCCCGGTGCGGCGCGCCGCCACCGTCTCGGCGCCGCTCGATCTGGCGCGCAGCTGCCGTTCGCTGATGCGCTGGCGCAACTACCTGTATCACCGCTACATCATGGCCCATCTCAAGCGGAACTGCACGGCGCCGGGGGCGGAGCTGACCGAGACCGAGCGCAAGGCGATCCTCGGCGCCGGCACGCTCTGGCAGTTCGACCAGGACTTCACCGCGCCCCGCCACGGCTACCCCAGCGTCGAGGATTTCTACGACCGCAACTCGAGCCAGCATTTTCTTGGCCGGATCGGCACCGAGACCCTCCTGATTCACGCCCAGGACGACCCGTTCGTACCGGCGGCGCCCTATCTCGAGCGCAAGTGGTCCAAGGAGCCGAAGCTCACGCCCTTGCTGCCCAGGAGCGGCGGCCACCTCGGCTTCCACGATCCTCTGGGCGTCTGGCACCTGCGCCAGATCGAGCTGTTCTTCGAGGAGGCCTGAGGGCGATTGGGAAGGCACCCGGGGGGCGCGGCCACCGGCCCTTAGCGGCCGTCGAGATGGTAGTCTGCGGTGGTGTCCAGGGGCGGAGTCGAAGAGATGCCCCGGGCTCAACCGCCGGGGCCGTCCAAGCAGGCTGGCGGGCACTCCCGCTGAGATCAAGGAGTTTGGGGTAAGGAAACAGGGGTTTTGATCTGGCAAAGCGCCTCGTAGAGAGATCTCGCCTTCTCAAGCCTACCGGCCTCCGCTTTCTCGGACTTTCGTTTCTTCGTTTCCGACCAGGGATCAGGCTTCCCCTCCAAAGAGAGGAAAGCGGCGGTAGCGGCTAACTCCAACTCGATCGGATCTGCGTTGGCCGCCATTTGGACCAGTTTCTGACGTGCCTTCGGCGCCTTGTGACCCGATTCAGCATCTGCCGTAAAGATAGAATAAAAACCACCCCAACTCGTATGTTTTTCCTTCTCCTTTAGGACTCCGAGAAGAGCAGCATTCCGGATTGCAGTCGCCAGATCTTCGCTGTAGGGACCGTAGTACCGATACTCAAAAGCAAAACCATCGCCAAGGCCGGAAATCTCCAGGAAATAGGCGATCTTCTGGAGACGAGTGCGGCCTACTACTGTGCCGCCAGCATCACGAATGATGTCGGCTGCCTTTTCGACGTTGCTTCTCTGGTGAACCTCGCGCGCCATTTCTTTTGACCTCCTCCTTGATGATCTTCTCCAAGAAGCCTAGCGCTTCGCTATCGGCGTCACTCGTGTACAGCCGATAAAGCTTGAACGTCTCGATAGCCCGAACGACTCGCGACCGCTCCCCTAGATCCACTAACTTGGCATCTCCGGTCCTGATTCTAATCTGGTTGAGCGGTCCCTTCGATTCCTGGAAGCGTTTGTAGGGTTCACGCTCGTCCTGATCGACGAGGATCCTAGGGCGGCCGCCATCATGAGTCGAGAGCCATTCCATGACCTTCTCGTTGATGGCAGCACATGCTTTGTCTGCCAGCTCTCTTTCGTCAGGCTCAGCTTCCAATCCTAGATCGTTCCGGATTCTCTCTCCGACGTCCACTGCTTTGAGAAGTTTCCTATCGCGGAGTCGATGTGAGAACTCTCGAATTATCGGATCCCTTGACTCGGCCATCAGTGAGAGGGAGCCCCAAACGATCGTGTCATCCAGATGCAGTGCACTGTCGACGCTGTCGGGCTCCTTCGCGAACTGCACCAGGGGATGATTGGAAGGCAAGCCAGTTTTTCGGATCGAGCCATTGCCCACCAATTTGAACACCCGGATCAACAGCTCGGAGAAAAGCTTCTCAGCTCCACGCGTCGTCTTGTGTAAATATACAGCTGGATAGAGTTGAAATAACCCAAGGACGTACGCTTCGGCAGCTAGAACCGCCTTAGGGCCTAGAACAAAAGTCTCTAGTTTCCCAACCGCCTTTTCATCAACGCCATGAGCAACTTCACCAATTTCTAAATTAGCAATAAGCCATTTAAAGTCTATCACACCATAGTGCGTTTCTGTCATCAGACGGTCCCTCTGCATGTAATCGAGGCGGTCCGCATCGAACTGGCTTGAAACCACTGCGCTATAGATATCTCTCGGAGCTTCACTTTTTATAATGTCCGCGACATCGTCAGCGAAGCCACGTCCGAGTTTGTTCAGAGCAGCAGCTACTTCACTATTCCTGATTAAGACATCACTTACGTGCTGATGATCAGCCATCTTGAGTTTCAATCGGCGACCGACGTCTTCAAAGGCATGACTGAACGGCCCATGACCGAGGTCATGTAAAAGCGCCGCAGCCAGAGCCTGCTCGGCGCGGGAGTCGCGGTACTGGTTCGCCTTCTCCAGATGTTCGCGTACGATGCGCATCAGCTGTCGAGCGATATCGAACGTTCCAAGGCTGTGGGCGAAGCGTGAGTGCGTCGCCCCTGGATATACAAGGTTCGATAGCCCCAACTGCTTGATCCTGCGGAGGCGTTGGAATGCAGGCGATTGGATAACGTCCCACAACGCATTCTCGAACTCGGTGGGTCGAAACTCGATGAGATTGTGAAGCGGATCTCTTACGCGCTGTGCCTTGAACATTACTCTCCCCGAGAATATCTCGAAAACTTATGGCTTTACCCGATCGTAGCATCAACGGCTGCGGCTTGCGCTTCGGCATCGCGATACCGTCACCGCCGAACCGCGGATAGTCCCGGGCTAGCGCAGGCACTCACCATCTCCGGCACGTCGTCCTTGTCCTGGAGGGACGCCGACGCATCGGTCGTGCGTTCGTTCGCCATCAAGAACGCATCTTCGCCGCCTTTTGATAGAGAGATGTCTCGTAGAAATCAATCATCGGTACAGATCACGCCAGGATCGTGGCTCGAACAGAGTCCTGCGCTCTACAGTTCGGTGAGACACCGCCTTGTGCTTATTGAAGCAGTGCAAGGAGGTGGGGATGACGGACACGACGGCACGGGGCGCTGGCCCGGCGCAGCGCGCCCATCACGCTGGCGGCGACGGGCCAGCGCCAGAGCGGCGCCGGCGGATGTCGGCCAAGCGCAAGCAGAGCGCGGTGCTGCGGCTGCTGCGCGGGGAGGACCTGGAGCTGGTATCGCGCGAGCTGGGGGTGATGGCAGCGGAGCTGACTGCTTGGCGTGACGCGTTCCTGGCCGCGGGCGAGGCATCGCTGAAGACGCGACCAGCCGATGGCCGGGACGGCGAGATCGGCCGGTTGAAGGCCAAGGTCGGGGACCTGACCATGGCCAACG
>JBOHKK010000229.1:0-10300 GCA_050729115.1 Geminicoccaceae bacterium
GACCACTAGACCATTTTCCCCTTAGGTAGACCCGCGGTCCCGGCCCGCTCCCCCTCCCAACCACCCCAAGGGTACCATCGGTGGGTGGTTGGGAGGGGAGCGGGCTGGTGCGAGCTGATCGAAAAATGCGCTAGAGAGCGCTTCGCTCGGCGAAGGCCCAGAACCGGCTGATCAGAAACAGCACCACCGGGGTCACGGTCACCATCAGCACGATCGCGCAGGCGTAGGGCCAGCCGAGCCGGTCGGCGATCCCGTAGGCGATCATCGAGTTCAGCCCGAGCCCGAACCCGGCGACGACCGTGAACCGGCCGAGCGCCGACCGGCGACGGCTCCGCAGGCGGAACGTCCAGCGGCAGTGGCCGACGAAGGACAGGAGCAGCGCGGCGCCGAACGCCGCCAGGTTCGCCATCACGGCCGAGCTCTGAAGCAGCTCGATCAGGGCAACGAACAGGATGACGTGGACTGCGGTCGCGGCGGCGCCGACGCTGGCAAAGCGCCCGTACTGGAGAGCCACATCGCGCAGGCTCGGGCCGTCCCCCGCGAGCACGGGCTCACCTATGCGATCCGTGCCGCTTTGGCACCGGACTCGACCGCAGCCAGAGCGCCCGGAGCATCCTCGCCAAAGCCGAGCCGATCGCGGACCAGGTAGTTGGGACGCCGCTTCACCTCGGTGAACACCCGGCCCAGATACTCGCCCACGATGCCGAGCCCGATCATGTTGACCCCGCTGAAGAAGCACAGCAACGCGGCGATCGAGGCGTAGCCGGGCACATCGACCCCGAAGACCAGGGTCCGCCCCACGACGAACAGCGCGAAGGCGAGCGCCAGGAATGCCATCAGCAGGCCGGCGTAGGTCCAGATGCGCAGCGGCAGGGTGCTGAACGAGAACAGACCCTCGAGCGCGAAGTTCCAAAGCCGCCAGTAACGCCATTTGCTGTCGCCGGCGGCGCGCGGCGCCCGGGCGTATTCGACCCGCCCCTGGCGGAAGCCGAGCCACGCGAACAGCCCCTTCATGAAGCGCGTCCGTTCCGGCAGCAGCTTGAGCGCCTCGACGACGCGCCGGTCGAGGAGACGGAAATCGCCGACGTCGGCCGGGATCGGGCACTCGCTCATCCGCCCCAGCACGCGATAGAACATCCTGGCGCTGGCCCTCTTCAGCACCGAATCGCTGGAGCGGTCGGCCCGAACCGCGAGCACCACATCGAAGCCTTCGCGCCACCTCGCGACGAGCTCGGGGATCACTTCCGGCGGGTCCTGCAGGTCGGCGTCGAGCGGGATCACCGCCCGGCCGCAGGCATGCTCGAGCCCCGCGGTCAGCGCCTGCTCCTTGCCGAAGTTGCGCGAAAGGTCGAGCAGCTTGACCCGCCGGTTCCGGAGATGCTCGGCCACCAGGAGCTGACAGGTCCGGTCGCCGCTGCCGTCGTTGACGCAGACGATCTCGTAGTCCGGCGTCAGGCCCTCCAGGATCGGCACGACCCGGGCGAAGAACGCCGAGCAGCCGTCCTCCTCGTTGTAGAACGGCACGACCAGGCTCAGCTCTGGCACCGTCATCGCATGGCCTCTGCCATCCTGGTCGAATGCTGGTCGCAGCCACCGGCAGCCCGGGGCGTGCCGCTTGCGGGCATGCCGCAGCCATCTAGAGAGGCTTTGATTTAAGGGATGTGAATCGCGGCGGCTTTTGCCGCGCCGGGGCCCCGGCGGCAGCATTGGCCAGGCGGCCGCGTGGCCTTCGGGCGATCCGAGAGGCAAAGGGCAAGGCTTTCTTCACCGCCCACAAGAATAGTGCCGGCCCGGATGGGCTTGCCAGACGGGAGATCCCGAGGCGTGGGCACGGAGCCGAACAACGAGCATGCGCTGCGGGGAGATGCGCCGGGCGCGGCCTTGCTCGCCGCCCTCAGATCCGCCCTCGCTGGCATCAGGAACCACGGCGCCGCCTTGCCGATCGCGCTGCTGATGGCCGTCGCGGTCACGAGCAGGCTCGCCTATACCGTCGACCATGACGTTGCCTGGTACATTTACACCGCAGGGGTGCTCTTGGGCGGCGGTCGTCTCTATGAAGACGCCTTCTTCGAGATGAACCCGCCGCTCATGGTGTATCTCACCGTGCCGGGCGTGATCCTGGCGCGGCTTACCGGTCTGTTCCCGGTGCACGCTTATGTCCTGACGGTGTTTGCGGCCATTGCGTTCTCGTTATGGCTCGGTGCGCGCGTGCTGCCCGTACGGAGCCGTTACGCCGTCCTCGTGCTCTGGTTCCTGGTGCTGGCCGTCCTTCCTGCTGGCGGTTTCGGGCAACGTCCTCACCTGATGGTGTGCTTTGCCCTGCCCTATCTTCTGCTCGTTGCCGGTCGCCTCCACAGCGAGAAGGCGCCTTGCGGGACCGCTCTCGCCGTCGCCGTGGGCGCCGTCGCCGGCGTCGGCTTCGCGATCAAGCCTTACTTTCTTCTCGTGCCGGCGGCGCTGGAGGTTCTGCTGTTGTGGCGTACGCGCCGGCGAGTCGCCCTGGTCCGTCCCGAGACGCTGGCACTTGGCATCGTGGTGGCGTCGTACGCGGCTGCGATAGCCATCTTCACGCCCGGCTACCTGACGCGTGCCGTACCCTACGCGCTGGAGGTCTATGACGCCTACCACACCAGCCTCCGCTCCGTCCTGACCAAGCGGCAAGCTTTCCTGCTGCCCCTGCTGATCCTCGTCCATTGCCGGACGCGGCGCGCGCTGGCGCCCGCCCAGGCGGCGGTGGGCGACGTCTTCAGCGTGTCCGCCGCCGCGCTGTTCGTGGTCTATCTCATGCAGATGAAGGGGTGGAGCCATCATCTGTATCCGACGACGGCGATGCTGGCCATGCTGTCGGGGACGATCGCGATGGCAGCTTCGGCGGCCTTCCCGCTCCGTATGGTGGTCCTTGCGACCGGTCTCGCGTTCGTCGTCCAGGCCGCCGTCACGTCGGACATCCGCTTTCCCGTGATGGATCGGCTCATGCCGTACGTCCGGCAGCATGCCGAGGGTGGCTCGATCTACTTCTTCTCCTCCCACGTGCGCGCCGGGTTCCCCATGACGGTGTACGCCGACGTCGAATGGGCCTCGCGCTTTCCTGCGCTCTGGCTGCTGCCCGGGATCGCGCGGAGCCGGCACGCGGCAGCGCGCGACGCCGACACGGAGCTCTTGGCGGAGATCGAGCGCTTCACGACCGACGCGGTGATCGCCGATCTTTCGGCGTCGCTGCCCGAGCTCGTCTTCGTGGATGTCCGGCCTCGAAAGCGCTGGTACGGCGACATCGACTTCGACTTCATCGCTCACTTCTCGGCCGACCCGCGCTTCGCCGCGGTGTGGGCGCGCTACGAGCGGATCGGTGGCGAGCAGGGTTTCGAGATCTACCGGCGCCGGTCGGAACCCATGCCTTAAGCCTCAATCAACCCTGCCCCGCTATGCAGCTGCGAGGCCCGCCCGGCGCCGGGAGCGAGGCTGCTAGCGCATTTTTCGATCAGCTCGCACCAGCCCGCTTCGCCGGGATCGCTCCGGTGCCCGCGTACGTCCTTTCCGTGTTCGCCGTCATCGCGCTGTCGCTCCGGCTCGCCGCGGCGGTGCTGCCCGGCCGTCAGCGCAGCGGCGTCCTCGTCCTGATGCTCCTGGTGCTGGCGATCCTCCCGGCGGGGGATTTCGGGCAGCGCTCGCACCTGATGGTGAGCCTGGCGCTTCCCTACCTGCTGCTGAGCGCCCTTCGCCTGCAGGGTGGCGCGCCGTGCGGGACGGCGATCGCCGCCGCCGTAGGCGCGCTCGCCGGTCTCGGCTTCGCGATCAAGCCCCACTACCTGCTCCTGCCGGCGACCCTGGAATGCCTGCTGTGGTGGCGGCGGCGCCGCCCGTCGTCGGCGTTCCGGCCGGAGACCTTGGCGCTGGCCGCCGTGCTCGTGTCATATGCCGCCGCGGTCCTGCTGTTCACGCCCGAATACCTCACGCGCGTCATCCCCTACGCGCTCGAGGTCTACAACGGCGCGTATCGCAACAGCTGGAGCGTCGTCCTGGCCCGCCCCGAGACGTTGTTGGTACCGCTGGTGGGGCTCCTCCACTTGCGGGCTCGGCGCTCGCTGGCCGCGCCGCAGGCCGCCATGGGCGATGTCCTCATCGCGGCGATGCTGACGCTGTTCGCGCTGTACCTTGGCCAGATGAAGGGCTGGAACTACCACATCTATCCGACCACCGCGATGCTGGTCCTCGTGGCCGGCAACCTGGCCCTCGCCGCCGCTCCGGGTCGACCGGTGCGGCTCGTCGGGCTCGCGCTCGCGGGCCTGCTCGTGAGCAAGGCGGCCATCCTCGCCGACAACCGCTATCCCCTGATGGACCGGCTGCGGCCGTTCATCGACGTCCGCGGCGCGGAAGCCATCTATTTCTTCTCGTCCAACACCTGGACCGGCTTCCCGATGACGCTCTACGCAAACGTCGCGTGGGCCTCGCGCTTCCCGGCGCTCTGGCTGCTGCCGGGGATCGTCAATGCCACAAACGCAGCCGGAGCCGACCGGGAGACGGAAGCGTTGGCCGAGATCGACCGCTTCACCACGGAAGCGGTCATCGCCGACCTCTCGGCGCGCCCGCCCGACGTCGTCTTCGTCGACGCCCGGCCCTGGAAATCGTGGTACCGAGAGCCCGGATTCGACTTCATCGGCCACTTCTCCGCCGATCCTCGCTTCGCCGCGCTATGGGCCGAGTACGAGCTGATCGGCAGCGTCGATGGCTTCGAGGTCTATGCCGCCGAGGTCGAGCGGCGCATTCATCCTTGAGCAACTGACAGTCGCTAGCATGGCGCTTCGATGTATAAGGCACCGAGCCGGGTCGTCCCGTCATGCTGACCGACATCACGGTTGAGCTTGTGGAGCCGGTATTCTACCTGGTTCTGCCGCAGCACAGGTTCTTCTGGCTCTACTTGTGCTCCGCCATCGGGATCGCGCTGGTCGTCTGCTATCTGCGCCAGTCTGCCGGTGAAGGACGCTCTGTCCTGGGGGCGATCCGGGCGGTGTTTCCGCGCCGGATCTTCCGCCACCCATCAGCCCTGCTCGACTACCGCTACGTCCTGATCAATCACCTTCTGCACGCCGTCATCCTCGGCGCCTTGATTGCGAACACCGCGGTGATGACCGGGGGCTTCCTGACGTTTCTCCGCTTCGTCCTGGGCGAGGAGGGCCTGAACGCCACCCCCAGTCCGGTCGCGAGCATCGTCTTCACGATATGCATGCTGCTCGCCGTCGACGGGGGCCTGTTCCTGGCCCACTGGCTGCAGCACAAGGTCCCGACACTGTGGGAATTCCACAAGGTGCATCATTCCGCCGAGGTGCTGACGCCGATCACCGTCTTGCGCATGCACCCGGTGGACATTGTCCTGAACGCGCTGACCCAGGCGTCCCTGCTCGGCATCGCCAACGCCGTCTTCCTGTACCTCTACAGAGATCCGGTGGCCGAAGTGACGGTGATCGGCGCCAACGCGTTGAGCTTCCTCTTCTATCTCGGCGGCTACCATCTCCGGCACTCGCACGTCTGGATCCTGTTCCCGCGCGGGATCCGCGACCACATCAGCAGTCCCGCGCTGCACCACATCCACCACAGCAAGAACCCCGAGCACTTCGACAAGAACTTCGCGCGGATCTTCACTTTCTGGGACCGTCTGGCCGGCACGCTCTATATCCCGGAGGGGAAGGAGGAGCTGGAGTTCGGCCTGGAAGAGAAGGACCAGAGGGAGCTGCGCACGGTCTGGCAGCTCTACACGACGCCGTTCCGCAACGTCTTTGCGCGCCTTCGCCGCCGCTCTTGGCGACCGTACCGCCGTTCCAGATCAGCGACGTGAAGCCGAGAAGCCGTGCCCACCACCTCGGCGGGAGCGGCAATGAGATCATCGGCAGCGGCCCGACCTGCTCCCCGCCGGCAAGCGAGCCAAGCGGCGGCCGACCGGCTTGGCCGGGCCGACGAAGCTCAATTCGCGTTGGTCGAAGGCGATGCCGCTGGCATTGCGGCCCGGGCGTTCGCAATCAGGCGCGTGCAGTTGCTGTCTTGCGTCTCGCCTTCCTCGAAGAACGGCAGGATGGCGCCGATCACGGGCAGTACGGCCCCGAGCGCCAGCGCCGCCAAGCCCTTCTCCTCCAGCTCCTGGGAGACCAGATCGACTTCCGGGTTCTCGAAGGTTCCCTCGATCCGCACCGGCGTGCTGGCGCTGAGGATGCTCTGATCTTTGGGATGGGCCAGCAACTCGAGCGCCAGGATCTCTTCGCCGAGGTCGATCCGGCCCTTGCCGGTGATCGTGCTGTCGCTGGTCTCCAGCACCAGGGCCTCCGTCTGCATCACCCCGTCCTGCACGTCGAAGCGGCCGATGAAGCACTGGATCGGCACCATCTCCGACTGCGCCTCCTCGTCGCCCGTGAGCAGGAGCGCCACCGCCTCGCCGATATCCAGCCCGATCGCTTCCACGATCAGAGCGTTGATCTGACCGCCATCCATGATCATTGCGATGCTGCCGTCCGCCGAGGCGGTGATCTGCTGGATGGAGTTGCCACGCACCGCGAGTTGGGCGCCGCCGCCGAAGGTGCCGACGCCCTCGGTCTCCATCTCGACCTCAGCGATCTCGATGTCGAACTCGGAGAGCAGCTGGTTGAGCCGGATGTTGCGGACTTTCAGATCGAGGTCGCCAGCCAGGGCGTCGCCGCGGCTGTCCAGCCGGATCACCGAGTCGAGATGGCCGCCCGCGAGGTCGAAGCGCAGCGGCTCGAGCGTCAACTGACCGTCCTCGAGCGTCAGATCGAGCACGACGCCCTCGAGCGGCAGCTTCGGCGCCTGCACCCGCTCGGCGCGGTACGATACCCTGGCGTCCAGGGCGCCCAGCTCGGGCACGCCGAACGGCTCGTCCGGCAGCACGCCCGGCTCGGCCGCTGCTATGGCGGCCTGCCGCTGCTGGGCCACGGACAGCGTCTCTTCGCCGTTCGCCGGAACACCGACCAGCAGACCCAGGTCGTCGAAGTCGAGCTTTTGCGAAGTCAGCTCGGCTTCGATGGTCGGCCGCTCGCCGCCGAGCACCACCGTGGCACGGCCCTGGATGTCACTGTCGCCGATGGTGCCGTTCAGGCCGCTCAGATGCCAACGGTCGTCATCGCGGGTGAGGTGGCTCTGGAGCTCGAAGGGCGGCGTGGTGGGCAGGCTGAGCTGCAGGATCTCGCCCAGGCGGTCCAGATTCGGACCTTCCAGCGCCACGTCAACCTGCAGCCCAGCCAGTTGCCCCGGCTCAGCCACGGTGCCGTTCACCGCCACCTTGCTCGCCTCGGAGTCCATCTTCAGATCGATCGGGTAGCGGGCGTCGGGGTTCTCGAGGCTCGCCTCGGTCCCGGCGTGCGCCTCGAAGCTGACCGGGCCGTCCCGGAACTTGCCATCGCCCGAGGCGTCGAGCACGGCGATCTCATCACGTAGCTGGAGGTCGAAGCTCAGCTGATCGAACCTGAACTCCGCAACCTCCACGAACTCGCCTTGAAACGTCACGTCGGCGTCGATCTCGGGCAGGGCATCGAGATTGACCCCTTCGGCGGAAACCACCGCCTGGTCCTCGCCCTCCGCCTCGGCATCCGGCGGCGTTTCGTCGATCCGTTCCGCAATGGCCTCGGCTTGGTCGCCAGCAGTCAGAAGATCGCTCACCAGCAGACGGCTCGATTGCAGGTCAGCCATGATGAACGGGCGCTTCCCGCTCAGGTCGACCTCGATCGCGCCGGCCAGCTCGCTCTCGCTGAACTGGCCGTAGAAGTCGGCGATGCGCCAGACCTGGCCGTTTTGAATCACGTGGCCGCTGATCAGAAATGGCGGGATTTGCGGCAGGCTGAGGTCGGCGAGCGCCAGCACCTGATTGATGTTCTCGCTCGCCATCTGGACCTCCAGGTCGAGCCCGCCCAGGGTGTCGGGCTTACCGATCTCGCCCTGCACCCGGATTTCGGAGTCGGCCGCCTCGATCAGCGCATCGATCGGGTAGGCGCGCTCATCGGGTGCCGCCCCGGCCGGACGGCCCACCTGCACGTCGACCTCGACCGGCGTGTTCCGGTACTGGCCGCCGCCGACCAGCTCGAGGCGCGGCAGACCGTCCTCGAGGCGTCCAGACAGGTAGAGGTCGCTGAGCGCGAGCTGCGGTCCCAAGAGGCTGCTCACGGCATAGCTGATCTCGGCATCGACCCGCGGGAGCAGGTCCCGATCCAGGCGGAAGCCCGCCCGTTCGCTTGGCCCTGCGCCCGGGCCCTCCAGCACCGACCTGGCTTCGGCGAGAGCCCGATCGATCGCCGCCTCGGGCTCGGCGCCGCCCGCTCGCGCCGTCCGGCCGGGCAGGAGTGGCTCCAGATCCTCGAGGCGGACCTGATCGGAGGTAAGATCCGCGGTGATCCGGGGCTCCGGGCGGTCGAGATCGACCGCCACGCGACCGTGGATGTCGCTCTGCCCGAGCCGGCCGTCGAGATCGGTCAGTTGCCAGACGGCGCCGTCCTGAGCGAGCCGGCCCTGGAGCTTGAACGGCGGGATCGGCGGCGAAGCGACGTCGGCAAGCGCGAGCAGCTGGTCGAGGTCCCGGCTCGCCACGTCGAATCCCAGCTGCAGGCCGCCGAGATCGGCCGGCCGGGCGAGCGCGCCTTCGGCGCGGATGCGCGTGCCTGCGGCCGCGACGTCGATCCGGATCGGATAGGGCTCGCCGCCGCTTGCGGTGGCGTCGCCGAGGGCGACGTCGAGCGTGATCGGCTCGTTCCGGTGAGAGCCCGCGCCGCTCAGCGAGATCTGCGGCAGACGGTCGTGCAGACGGCCGTAGAGCGCGACCTCCTGGAGCGCGAGCTCCGGTCCGGACAGGCGGCCCACCGTATAGCTCACCTCGGCATCGATTGCCGGCAGCATGGCGCGGCTCCCACCGAAGCCCGGGTCGGGATCGAGCGCGCCCTCCCTCTGTGCCTCCGGCCCCGCCCTGGCATCCGCGAGCGCGGCGCCGATCCGGGGCTCTTTGGCGGCCTTGCCCGAGCCGCCGCGCATCAGCTCGATCACGCCGCGCAGGTCGACGAGGCGGACCTGGTCCGAGTGCAGCCTGGCCGCGACCGCGGGCTCCTCGCCCTTGCGATCGAACCAGATGCTGCCGCGGAGATCCGTCGCGCCGAGCCGGGCATCCATCTGGCGCACCGACCAGACCTGATCCTGCCCGGTCAGCATGAGGTTCAGTTCGAGGGCGCCGACCTCGCGCGGCTCGAGCCCCGCCAGCGCCAGCAGCGGCGCGGGCTCCTCGCTTGCCAGCACGATCTCGACGCTCAGCCCATCGGCCTGGAGCGGCTGCTCGGCGCTGCCGGTGATCGTCAGGTGGCTGGCGCCGAGCCGGCCACCCAGCCGGAAGGGATAGCGCTCGGCCGCGGCCTCGAGCTGCGCCAGGGGGGCTGCGGTGAGCGTGAGCGAGAGCGGTTGCCGCTCCAGGGTTCCGCGCGCGCTCAGCTGCACGCCGGGGCTGCTCTCGCCGAGCGCGCCTGCGACCATCTCCAGAGCCGCCACGATGTCGTCGGCACGGTCCGGCGCATGGTAGCGGATCGTCGCATCGACGATCTCGAGATCGCGGATGATCGGGATCGCGGGCGGCGGCTCCGGCTGGTCCTGCTCGCCGAGCTTCCAGTTGGCGAGGCCCTCCTGGTTGGTCTCCAGGAGCAGGTCCGGCTCCCGCACCTGCACGAAGGGCAGCCGGATGTCGCCCTGCAAAAGCGGCCACAGCTCGAGCGCGAACCGGACCTGGGCGACCGTCAGCATCTCCGGGCGGCTGCCCCACTCGGCATTGGCGATGCGCACCCGATCCAGGGTGATCGTCGGCGCCGTGGACAGATCGACGTCCAGGTCCGCGACCTCGAACTCGCGCTCGAGCGCCGCCGAGGCCAGACCTTCGATCGATCCCTTGAGCCAGCTCCAGTCGAACAGGACGACGAGGACGAGCAGACCGGCGCCAAGCGCGGCCAGAGGCAGGAGGATCCACCTGCGTCGCCTGGTCATCAAAAGGGCCTGTTTGGGCCTCGAGGGTGGCCGGGGCTGCCATTCGACTAAACGTGGCCGAGCCCGCCGGGTTCCGCTCGCGCAGGTTCAGCCGGCATCGGCTTCGGCCTGATCCAGGGCCCGCGTCAGGGCCTCGAACGGCAGCAGCACGCATTCGTGGCGGCTCTTGTGGGCGTGCACCGGCGCGAACGCGGCGAGCTCGGGCCACAGCTGCCCCGCGGTGTCCGGAGCCCCGGCGATCGCGGCGCCGAGCGCTCCTGCCACCGCGCGCAGCGCGCCCGGGGTCTCGCCC
>JBOHKK010000230.1:0-10294 GCA_050729115.1 Geminicoccaceae bacterium
GCGGGCGGCTATTGCGCGGTGATCTCGCCGGGGTAGGCGACTTCCAGGATCTCGAAATAGCGCGTGCCGCGCGGCGTGTTCACCTCGACGGTGTCGCCGGCTTCGCGGCCGATCAGAGCCTTGCCGAGCGGCGCGCTGATCGACAACAGGCCCCGCTGGACCTCCGCCTCTTCGGGCCCGACGATCTGGTAGACGACCTCTTCTTCGGTTTCCTCGTCGACCAGCTTGACCCGGGCACCGAACTGGATCGTGCTGCCGCCTTGCTGGCTGATGTCGATGATCGCCGCCCGCGCCAGCTTGTCCTCGATCTCGAGCATCCGGCCCTCGATGAAGCTCTGCCGCTCGCGCGCGGCATGGTATTCGGCGTTCTCCGACAGATCGCCGTGCTCCCGGGCCGCTGCGAGCGCCTTGATCACAGCCGGGCGCTCGTCGTTCCTCAAGCGCTTGAGCTCCTCCTCGAGCCGCAGATAACCAGTCGAGGTCATTGGAATCCGGTCGGTCATTGATACCATCGCATGCTCGCCCAGGCGCTCGAGCGCCTGCACGACGCTTCAGATGTGTGGAGACGGCCTTCAATAATAGGATTGCAGCGGCGCGACCGCAAGGTCGCGCGCCGCCGGCTCGGTCATTGCCTGGACCACGGCCCGGGCTCCGGGCAGCGTGGTGTAGTAGGGAATCCTGTATGTCAGAGCGGCGCGGCGCAGGGTGTAGCTGTCGCGAATCGCCCGGCGACCTTCCGTGGTGTTGAGCACCAGGGCGATGCCGCCGTCCATGATCCGATCGACCACATGCGGCCGGCCCTGGTGAACCTTGTTGATCGCCTCGACCTCGAGGCCGCTGCGCCGCAGGTAGGCGGCGGTGCCGTCGGTCGCGACCAGCCGATAGCCCTGCTCGAGGAGCAGGCGCCCGAGCTCGGCCATCGCCGGCTTGTCGCGGTCGCGCACCGAGATGAACACCGTGCCTGCGGCGGGCAGGTCGTTGCCGACGCCGAGCTGGGATTTGGCGTACGCCGCGCCGAAACGGCGGTCCAGCCCCATCACCTCGCCGGTCGATTTCATCTCCGGCCCGAGCAGGAGGTCGACGCCTGGAAAGCGGGCGAAGGGGAAGATCGCCTCCTTGACCGCGACATGGCCGAGGGCTCGGTGCTCGAGGCCGAACGTCGCGAGCGGCTCGCCGGCCATGACCCGCGCCGCGATCTTGGCGATCGGCTGACCGATCGCCTTGGCGACGAAGGGCACGGTGCGCGATGCCCTGGGATTGACCTCGAGGATGAACAGCTCGCGATCCTTGATCGCCAGCTGCAGGTTCATGAGCCCCCGCACGCCGAGCGCGCGCGCCAGGACCTCCGCCTGGCGGTGGATCTCGTCGAGGATGTCCGGGGCGAGCGAGTGGGGGGGCAAGGAGCACGCGCTGTCGCCGGAGTGGATCCCCGCCTCCTCGATGTGCTCCATGATCCCGGCCACGAACACGCTCTCGGAATCGGCGACGACGTCGACGTCGACCTCGATCGCGTCCTCCAGATAGCGGTCGATCAGGATCGGCCCGAGGTCGGCGAGCTGCGCCGCCTCCGCCATGAACTCGCCGAGATCTGCGGGATCGTGCACGATCCGC
This sequence comes from Geminicoccaceae bacterium, assembly GCA_050729115.1. GTDB lineage: Bacteria > Pseudomonadota > Alphaproteobacteria > Geminicoccales > Geminicoccaceae > JBKPNX01. The sequence continues at coordinate 1,612 of JBOHKK010000230.1, forward strand.
ATGGCGCGACCGCCGAGCACGTAGGAGGGCCGGATCACCAGCGGGAAGCCGATCCTCTCGGCGCACTTCAGCGCCTCGTCCCGGTCGTGGCAGATGTCGTTCTGCGGCTGCCGCAGGCCAAGGCGGCGCAACAGCTCCTGGAAGCGCTGGCGGTCCTCGGCGAGGTCGATCGCATCGGGTGACGTGCCGAGGATCGGCACGCCGGCATCGGCGAGCGGTTGGGCGAGCTTGAGCGGCGTCTGGCCGCCGAGCTGGACGATCACGCCGCACAGCTCGCCGCGGCTCGCCTCGACGCGCACGATCTCGAGCACGTCCTCGGCGGTCAGCGGCTCGAAATACAGCCGATCCGACGTGTCGTAGTCGGTCGAGACGGTCTCGGGATTGCAGTTGACCATGATGGTCTCGAACCCGGCTTCGGCAAGCCCGAAGACCGCGTGCACGCAGCAGTAGTCGAACTCGATCCCCTGACCGATCCGGTTCGGGCCGCCGCCCAGGATGATCACCTTGCGCCGCTCGCTCGGCGCCGCCTCGCATTCCGCGGCGGCGTCATCGGCCAGCCCGGTCTCGTAGCAGCTGTAGAGGTACGGCGTCCGCGCCTCGAACTCCGCGGCGCAGGTATCAATCCGCTTGAACACTGGATGGACGCCCTGCGCGAGGCGACGCGCGGCGACCGCCTCGGGGCTCGATCCCGTAAGCCGGGCGAGCCGGGCGTCGGAGAAGCCCATGCCCTTGAGCTCGAGCAGACCCTGTCGATCGTCGGGCAGGCCGTGGCGCCGCACCCTCTCCTCCGCGGCCACGATCCCTTGGATCTGCTCGAGAAACCAGGGATCGTAATGGCAGGCGGCCTGGATCGCTTCGATCTCGAGCCCGGCGCGAAAGGCCTGGGCGATCACCCGGATGCGCTCCGGCGTCGGGCGCGCCAGCGCCGCCCGGATCGCCTCCTTCGGACCGTCGTGGTCGTCCAGCTCCGCAACCGCGATCTCGTCCAGGCCGTCGAGGCCGATCTCGAGCGACCGCAGCGCCTTCTGCAGCGATTCGGCGAAGGTGCGCCCGATCGCCATGACCTCGCCGACCGACTTCATCGACGTGGTCAAGATCGGCTCCGTTTCCGGGAACTTCTCGAACGTGAACCGCGGAACCTTGGTGACCACGTAGTCGATGGTCGGCTCGAACGACGCCGGCGTGCACCCGGTGATGTCGTTGGTGATCTCGTCGAGGGTGTAGCCGACCGCCAGGCGCGCGGCGACCTTGGCGATGGGGAAGCCGGTGGCCTTGGAGGCCAGCGCCGACGAGCGCGAGACCCGCGGGTTCATCTCGATGATCACCATCCGCCCGTCGACCGGGTCGATGGCGAACTGGACATTGGAGCCGCCGGTGTCGACGCCGATCTCGCGCAGGACCGCGATCGAGGCGTTGCGCATGCGCTGGTATTCTTTGTCGGTAAGTGTGAGCGCCGGAGCGACCGTGATGCTGTCCCCGGTGTGCACGCCCATCGGATCGACGTTCTCGATCGAGCACACGATGATGCAGTTGTCCGCCCGGTCGCGCACCACCTCCATCTCGTATTCTTTCCAGCCGAGGACCGACTCCTCGATCAGGACTTCGGTGATCGGCGAGGCGTCCAGGCCGGTCGCGACCACCCGCTGGAATTCTTCCCGGTTGTAGGCGATCCCGCCGCCGGTGCCGCCGAGCGTGTAGCTCGGCCGGATGATCGCCGGCAGGCCGACCTCGGCCAGGGCATCGGGGGCCTCGGCCAGGCTCCGCACCACCACGGCGCGCGGCATCTCCAAGCCGATCCGGCTCATCGCCTCCCGGAACAGCTGGCGATCCTCCGCCTTGGCGATCGCATCGCGCGAAGCGCCGATCAGCTCGACCCCGTAGCGGTCGAAGGTGCCGTCCTCGGACAGGGCATGCGCGACGTTGAGCGCGGTCTGTCCGCCCATGGTCGGCAGACAGGCGTCCGGGCGTTCGCGCGCGATCACCTTGGCCAGGATCTCCGGCGTGATCGGCTCGACATAGGTCGCATCCGCCAACTCCGGATCGGTCATGATGGTCGCCGGGTTGGAGTTGACCAGGACGACGCGGTAGCCCTCCGCCTTGAGCGCCTTGACCGCCTGGGTGCCGGAATAGTCGAACTCGCAGGCCTGGCCGATCACGATCGGACCGGCGCCGATCACCAGGATCGACTCGATATCGGTGCGTTTGGGCATCAGGCGCTCTCGATCAACGCCAGAAAGCGTTCGAACAGATAGGCGCTGTCCTGCGGGCCCGGTGCGGCCTCGGGGTGGTACTGGACCGAGAACACCGGTCGATCCTTCATGCTCAGGCCCTCGAGCGAGCCGTCGAAGAGCGATACGTGGGTCTGCACCACGTCGTCGGGCAGACTCTCCGGCCGCACCGCGAAGCCGTGGTTCTGGCTGGTGATCTCCACCTTGCCGGTGGTCAGATCCTTGACCGGATGGTTGGCGCCGTGATGGCCGAACTTCATCTTCTCGGTCTGGCCGCCGAGTGCCAGCGCCAGCATCTGATGGCCGAGACAGATCCCGAACAGCGGCTTGCCGCTCGCCACCAGCTTTCTGATCTCCGGCACCGCGAACCGTCCGGTCGCTGCGGGGTCGCCCGGGCCGTTGGACAGGAAGATTCCATCCGGCTCGAGGGCCAGAACATCCCCGGCCGCGGTCGTTGCGGGCACCACCGTGACCCGTACGCCGTAGCTTGCGAGCGAGCGCAGGATGTTGCGCTTGATTCCGTAGTCGATGGCGACCACATGATGGCGGCCGCCTTCGAGGCGGCCGTAACCGTCCGGGTAGCGCCAGAGCGTCTCGTCCCACGTGTAGCGCTGAGCACAGGAGACCTCGGAGGCAAGGTCCATGCCTTCCATGCCGGGCCAGGCCCGCGCCATCTCCGCCAGTCGTTCGAGGTCCGGGCCCCGGTCAGGGTCGAACCCCAGCGCGGCCGTCTGGGCCCCGGCATCGCGGAGACGGCGGGTCACGCGCCGGGTATCGATCCCGGCGACGCCCGCCAGACCCCGTGCCCCCAGCCAGCGATCGAGATGCTGCAACGCGCGGAAGTTCGAGGGACCGGTGATCGGGGCCCGCAAGACCACGCCACGGGCGTGGCAGTTGGGGGCCTCGATGTCCTCGTCGTTGGTGCCGACGTTGCCGATGTGGGGAAAGGTGAAGGTGATGAGCTGGCCGGCGTACGAGGGATCGGTCAGGATCTCCTGGTAGCCGGTCATCGCGGTGTTGAACACGAGCTCGCCGACCACGGCGCCTGGAGCGCCCAGTCCTTGGCCGACGAACACCGTGCCATCGGCGAGCACGAGGGCAGCGTTTGCGCCGCGGCGGAAGGTGACGGTCATGGTGAGAGCGGCTCGTATCCTGTCAGCGCTGAGACCCGCCCGGAGCGCCGTCGCGACGAGAAACCGTAGCTTAAGAAAGCTTACGTCAGCCTTCGAACCACGGTCAAGCGGAGCGGTTCCCGGCGGCAACCAGTTCACTTGCGGAGCTTCACATCCGATGATAGTCGGAAACAATCCGTTAGCGAGAGGCCAATCAGTGCTTCGAGAGGACCTGAACGAAGCGCTTCGACAAGCCACTGAGGCCGAGGATCGATGCGCGATGGCGATCGTGCGACTGATCCACGTCGCGCTCAAGGAGCGCGATCAGAACGCCCGGTCCGAGGGCCATGCCGAAGCGCTGTCCGACGACGAGCTGCGGGGCATGCTCGAAGCCATGGTCGCGCAGCGCCGCGCGAGCATCGAGCGCTACGAGGCGAGCGGTCAGCTGGACCTGGCAGTACGGGAGGCCAAGGAGATCGAGGTGATCGAACGCTTCCTCCCCCCGAAGCTGGACGAGCAGGCGTGCGCCCAAGCCGTGCGCCAGGTGATCGCCGACGTCGGGGCGCAGAAGCTCAAGGACACGGGCAAGGTCATGAGCGAGCTGAAGAATCGCTACCCGGGCCAGATGGACTTCGCCCGGGCCCGGCGGATGATCTGTCAGCAATTGGGATGACGGCCGCAGGACGGCATCGGGCATGCTCGGAACGGGCGGCGGATCGCGCCCATGGTCGGCTGAGGCGTCGTGATCATGGCTGATCGCCCCGTCATGTCGCTCGAGGAGTTCAAGGCGCGGTTGCCGATCGCCGAGGTGGTCGGCCGACACGTCCGCCTGACCCGCCGCGGCCATGACCTGTGGGGCTGCTGCCCGTTCCACAAGGAGAGGACGGCCTCCTTCCACGTCGTCCCGGACAAGGGCTTCTATCACTGCTTCGGCTGCGGCCAGCACGGCAACGCCATCGATTTCGTCATGGCGATCGAAGGCATCGAGTTCGCCCAGGCAATCGCCCGGTTGGCGGAGCTGACCGGGCTGCCCGCGCCGCTCCGTTCCGAGGGCGCTCCGGCGGTCGATCGTGCGCTGTACACCGCCAACGAGGCCGCGGCGCGCTGGTTCGCCGGGCGTCTGGAGAGCCGCCAGGGCGGGAACGCGACCGCGTATCTGCAGGGGCGCGGGCTCGATCGGGCGATCATCGAACGATTCGGGCTCGGCTACGCGCCCGACGAGCGGACCGCGCTCAAGGGCGCCCTGCTCGCGGAGGGCTACACCGAGGCCCAGCTGCAGGGCGCCGGCCTGATCGTCGTCCCGGAGAGCGGCGGTCCCGGCTACGATCGCTTTCGTGACCGCGTGATGTTCCCGATCGCCGATCAGCGCGGACGGGTGGTCGGTTTCGGCGGCCGCGCGCTCGGGGAGGCACGGGCGAAGTATCTCAACACGCCCGAGACGGCAGCGTTCCACAAGGGCGAGCTGCTCTACGGCCTGCCGCTCGCCAGGACGGCGATCCGCGAGCGCGGCACGGTGATCGTGGTCGAAGGCTACATGGACGTCATCGCGCTTGCCCAGGCCGGCTTCGCCCACGCGGTGGCGCCGCTCGGGACCGCGATCAGCGATGCCCAGCTCGCCCGGCTCTGGCAGCTCGCCGAGGAGCCGATCATCTGTCTCGACGGCGACGCGGCTGGTCTGCAGGCGGGTCACCGGCTGGTCGAGCGGGCGCTGCCGGTGCTCAAACCCGGCAAGTCGCTGCGGTTTGCGCTTCTGCCGCCGGGCCAGGATCCGGACTCGATCCTGCGGACCGGCGGCCAGGCCTTTCGCGGGACCGCGGCGCTCGACCTGATCTTCAAGGAAGCGATCCCGCTCCTGGAGTTCCTTTGGAGCCGGGAGACCGCGACCCGTTCGCCGACCGTGCCACAGCAGCGCCTCGCGCTGGAGCAGCGGTTTCGCACCCTCGCCGGCAGCATTCCGGACCGTACCCTTAGCCGCCTGTTGCTCGGCGATTTCTTCAAGCGTCTGAGAGCGGCTTCGGGGCGCGGCGCCGGCCGGGCGCCGGGGCGCGATTCCTGGCCGGCGCCGACGCTCGGGACGAGCGTCGGATGGGCGCGGCTCGCCTCGGGCATCGCCAAACCCGAGGGCGTCGCCGAGCGGGAGCTGGTGTGGCCGATTGTGGCTCATCCGCAACTGCTTGCGGAAGTCGAGGAGGAGTTCGCCGCGCTGGAGCTGGTCGAAGCCGAGCTCGCGGCGCTGCGTGACGCCATCGTCGGCTGGTATGGCGAACAGGGACATCTTGACCCAAGCGGCCTGAGGAACCACCTGTGCCAGATCGGTTTTGCCAGCCTGATCGGGCAGTTGGCTGCGCGCGGGCCCGCATGGTGTGGGGATGGACGGGATCTGGGCGGCGTGCTCGAGGGTTGGCGTGCGTGCGTGACGCAGCGCCGTCGGTTCGCCGAGCGGCGCCAGGTGGCGTTGGCGGCGGAGGTCGCGATCGCGGCAAGGCGTGACCGTGAGGCCACAGAGCAGGTTCTCGCGGTCGACCGGTTGATCAATCCCCGCGGGGGCGCGGGGGCGCGGACGAGCGGCGTGGAGGACTGATGGCCGTGTTGGTCGATGCCTCTCCAACTCGAGGATATCGCCGCGTGGAACCAATGCGCAAGCTTGTACCATCGGTTTGAGAAGGGACGACCGCATGGCGAGAAACGCTGTCGCAAGCGAAGCTTCGGCACTCAAGCCGCCGGCTGGCAAAGCGCTCGCAGAGAGCACGATTCAGGAGCTGATCAGCGCAGCGCCCAGCCTGAAGCGGCTCATTGTCCAGGCGCGCGAGCGCGGCGTCGTCACCGTCGACGAGATCAACGCGGCGCTGCCCGACGAAGAAATCTCGCCGGACCAGCTCGATGAGCTGATCGCGACGTTCGAGGAGATGGGGGTGAGCGTCGGGCGTGACGAGGACGGCAACGGCGCCGGCGGTGCCAAAGGTGACCTGGAGTCGGCCGACGGCGAAGAGGCCGACGGTGCCTCGTCGTTTGAGGAAGATCTCGGCCGCACCGACGATCCGGTGCGCATGTACCTTCGCGAGATGGGCACCATCGAGCTGCTCTCGCGCGAGGGCGAGATCGAGATTGCCAAGCGCATCGAGGCGGGCCGCAACACCGTGCTCGAAGCCCTGTGCGAGAGCCCGCTCACCATGCGCGCGATCATCAGCTGGCGGGACGCGATCGGCGAGGGCAAGGTCCTCCTGCGTGACGTCATCGATCTCGAAACGACCTATGGCGCCGAGCCGCAGGCCGATGGCCAGAGCGCGCCCGCCGACGACAAGGTCGAGGCGAAGGCGGAGGCGGAGGACGAGAGCGAGGAGAGCGAGGAGAGCGAGGAGAGCGAGGAGAGCGAGGAGAGCGAGGAGAGCGAGGAGAGCGAGGAGAGCGAGGAGCCCGAAAAGCCCGAAAAGCCCGAGGAGCCCGAAGACGACGAGGAAGATTTCGACGAAGGCGCCCTTTCGCTCTCGGCGATGGAGGCTTCGGTCAAGGAAGGCGTGCTCGCGACCTTCGATCGGATCGCCGAGACCTACGAGCGCGTCCGGGCGCTTCAGGAGAAGCGTCTGGCCGCCGTGCGCCGCAACGAACCGAGCGACCCGAAGCTCGATGCCGCCTACGAGAAGGCGCGCACCGAGGTCGTCGAGCTGGTCAACCAGGTGCATCTCAATCCCAACCGGGTCGAGGGCCTCGTCGAGCAGCTCTACAACGTGAACCGACGTCTCAACGGCCTCGAAGGCAAGCTGCTGCGTCGTGCCGAGACCTGTGGCGTCGCGCGCGACAGCTTCCTCAGGCATTACCGAGGCGACGAGCTGGATCCGGAATGGGTCGAGCGCATGGCGAACCTCGGCGAGTGCGGCTGGCGCGGATTCGCCGGGGGCCACGCCGATGAGATCGAGGACATCCGCAAGGACATCGCGGAGATCGCCAGCAGCACGGGACTGCACATCGGCGAGTTTCGTCGCATCGTCGGGCTGGTGCAAAAGGGCGAGCGCGAGGCGGGTCGGGCCAAGAAGGAGATGGTCGAGGCGAACCTGCGCCTGGTCATCTCGATCGCCAAGAAATACACCAACCGCGGCCTGCAGTTCCTGGATCTGATCCAGGAAGGCAACATCGGCCTGATGAAGGCGGTCGACAAGTTCGAATACCGGCGCGGCTACAAGTTCTCGACCTACGCCACCTGGTGGATCCGGCAGGCGATCACGCGCTCGATCGCCGATCAGGCGCGCACCATCCGCATCCCGGTGCACATGATCGAGACGATCAACAAGCTGGTCCGCGCCTCGCGCCAGATGCTGCACGAGTACGGGCGCGAGCCGACGCCGGAGGAGTTGGCGCACAAGCTCAACATGCCCCTCGACAAGGTGCGCAAGGTCCTGAAGATCGCCAAGGAGCCGATCTCGCTCGAGACCCCGATCGGCGACGAGGAGGACAGCCACCTCGGCGATTTCATCGAGGACAAGAACGCGGTCCAGCCGGTCGAGGCGGCGACGCTCTCGAACCTGCGCGAGGCGACCACGCGGGTGCTGGCGACGCTGACGCCGCGCGAGGAGCGGGTGCTGCGCATGCGCTTCGGCATCGGCATGAACACCGATCACACGCTCGAGGAGGTCGGCCAGCAGTTCTCGGTGACCCGCGAGCGCATCCGCCAGATCGAGGCGAAGGCGCTCAGGAAGCTCAAGCACCCGAGCCGCTCGCGCAAGCTGCGCAGCTTCCTCGACAGCTGAGCGCCAGCAGCCCGCCTGCGAAATGGCCGGCCGCCGGTCGCGCCGGCATGGCCTCGACCGGCGGCCACAAATCGCGGCATCGCTTCCGCTGGGGGATGCGGGGAGGACTCCGCTCCGTCGTCGCACCCTATGTCGCGCTGGCATCGCGATCCGATTACCGCGCCCAAGCTGAACCGGAGCTGAACTGGTCGACGCCGAGCCCGTCGCTGGCGCGATGCGAACGCTGACGGCAGCGACGCTCCGCGGGGAACGGGCCTGCGCCGGCCGCGCGACCGCTTCGGGCTTTCCAGGGCTGACCCGCCTATGGCCCCCGGTCGGCCACGCTTCGTCAGCCACTTCGGGCGGGAAGGCGTTTCTTGGCGCGCCCGGCTGGCGTAAGCTGGCTTGGTCGGGCCCGTAGTTCAGCGGTCAGAACGCGCCGCTCATAACGGCGTTGTCGCAGGTTCGAATCCTGCCGGGCCCACCACTTCCGCCAGTGTCCGACCCGGAGAGATGGGTGACGTTTTGTACCTAAGACAAGGGTGACAACCTCGGGCCGAAGGGGTTGTCGAGGGGTTGCAGGGTTCGCTGCTCCAGGTCGATGTAACCGAGATCATAGGTC
>JBOHKK010000231.1:0-10287 GCA_050729115.1 Geminicoccaceae bacterium
GCGGGTCCACTGGATGCTCGGGTCAAGCCCGAGCATGACAATGGTGTACGAACTTCTGATGTCGAGCACTAGGTTCCAGCGCGGCCGGCCGGGGGCCTCCCGGCCGGCCTCGGGTGGCCGGGGCGCCTGCGGACGGAGCAGCGATGCTGACCCTTGAGGCGATCCTCCTCGGCCTGATCATGGGGGTGTTCTACGGCCTGATGGCGTTCGGCCTCACCCTGATCTTCGGCATTCTGAAGGTGGTCTACTTCGCCCACGGCGAATCGTTCATGATCGGCGCCTTCACCTACTCGCTGCTCGCGCTGTCGCTGGGGATGCCGCTGTGGCTCGCGATCCCGAGCGCGATCCTGGTCGGCGGCCTGGTCGGCGTGGTGGTCGAGCGGCTGCTGATCCGCCCGCTCTACGAGAAGTTCGGCGACTGGCAGGCGATGCGCGACGAGTACGCGATCATCGTCACCTTCGGCCTGTCGCTGTTCCTCGTGAACCTCGCCAACCAGGTCCTCGGGCCCTATCCCGTCCGCGGGCCCGAGCTCACCGATGTCGCGCGCTTCGAGCTCGGGCCGATGATCATCGGCGGCCATCGCCTGGTGGCGGGCGCGGTCGGCGTGGTGGTCCTGGGCGCGGCCTACCTGTTCATCCAGCATTCCTTCTGGGGCAAGCAGATCCGGGCCGTGGCCCAGAACCGCTTCGGCGCCTCGATCGCGGGCATCGACACGCGCATGGTCAGCATGCTGGTGTTCGCGCTGGCCGGCGGTCTCGCCGCGCTCTCCGGCGCCCTGCTCGCGCCGCTGTTCCATGCCTCGCCGGACGTCGGCGTGCTGCCGGCGCTCAAGTCGTTCGTGATCGTGGTGCTGGGCGGCATGGGCTCGCCGCTCGGCAGCCTGGTCGGCGGCCTGATCCTCGGCGTGCTCGAAAGCCTGGGCGCGCTCTACATCTCCTACACCTACCGCGACACCTTCGCCTTCGTGATCCTGATCCTGGTGCTGCTCCTGCGCCCGCAGGGGCTGTTCGGCGAACGCGCGCGCGAGGTCTGAGATGAGCGGCTCACGCCTGCGCATCCGCAACGAGTTTTTGGCGTCGCTGGTCTTCCTCGCGATCGTGGCGCTCCTGCCGCTTTGGGTGACCTCGCCCTACTGGCAGGGGCTGCTCATCATCTCGATGTACTTCGCCCTGCTGGCGATCGCCTGGAACCTGCTCGCGGGCTTCGCCGGCCAGTTCTCGCTCGCGCCGACCGCGTTTGCCATGATCGGCGCGTATACCACGGGCCTGCTCGCCTATCACTACGGGCTTTCGCCGCTCATCGGCATTCCGGCCTCGATCGCCGTCTCGGGCGCGATCGGCATGGGCCTCGGGCGCGTGGTGTTCCGCCTGAGAGGGCCCTATCTGGCGCTCACCACGCTCGCCTTCGCCGAGATCCTGCGCCACGTCGTGCGCAACGCCCACGAGTTCACGCGCGGCGAGTTCGGCCTGCGCGTGCCGGCGCTGTTCGAGGCGCATCTCTCCTACTACTACGCCTTCCTGCTGCTGCTCCTGGCGGTGCAGGCGGGGCTGTACCTCATGCTGCGCGCGCCCGCCGGGCTCTATCTGCAGGCGATTCGCGACGACGAGACGGCGGCCGCGAGCCGCGGCGTCAACGTCGTCTTCTGGAAGACCGCGGCGTTCGCCATCAGCGGCGCCATCTGCGGCATCGCGGGCGCGCTCAACGTCCACTTCGCCGAGATCGCGAGCCCGCAGATCGGCCACATCTTCGAAACCGGCCTCGTGCTGGCCTCGGCCGTGATCGGCGGCATGGGCACGATGATCGGCCCGCTGATCGGCGCCTTCCTGGTCGAGATCACCTCCGAGCAGTTCCGCGCCTTCGGCCTCAACCACATGCTGTTCTTCGCGTTCATGGTGATCGTGATCGTGCGCATGTTCCGCGAGGGGCTCTGGGGTCTCGTCAGGCTCGCGCTCGGCCGCCGGCGCGCCGGGCCCGCGCGCAAGGCGCGGCCGGCGGAGGTCGGTGGCTCATGAGCTTTCTCGAGATCGACCGGGTCAGCCTTCGGTTCGCCGGCCTGCTCGCCGTCGATCAGGTCTCGCTGCGCATCGAGGCGGGCGAGATGGTCGGCCTGATCGGGCCGAACGGCTCCGGCAAGACCACGCTGTTGAACGTTCTCACCGGCCACTACGCGCCGGATTCCGGCAGCGTGCGCCTGGCGGGGCGCTCGATCCACGGCCTGCGCCCGAACCGGATCACGCGCCTCGGCATCGCCCGCATGTTCCAGCTCACGCGTCTGTTCCGGCGCCTGAGCACGCTCGACAATCTGATCACCGCCGGCTGCGCGATCGGGCTCGGCTACGACGCGGCGCAGGCGCGCGCCGATGCTCTGATCGAGGAGCTCGGGCTCGGCGAGGTCCGCGACGAGGACGGCGCCCATCTCTCGGGTGGCCAGCAGAAGCTCTTGGAGTTCGGCTGCATGTTCATGGGCGCGCCCAGGCTCGCGGTGCTCGACGAGCCGTTTGCCGCGATCCATCCGGCCATGCGCGAGATCATGGTGCGAATCATCAAGGACCGGCACGCCCAAGGGCAGACGTTCCTGATCGTCAGCCACGACCTGCCCGCGGTGATCGACCTCGGCCCGCGCCTCATCGTGATGAACGCCGGGAGCGTGATCGCCGAGGGCGCCGCCGAGAGCGTGCTCAACGATCGCGAGGTGATCGAGGCCTATCTGGGAGGTGCCGCGGCGTGAGCACGGCCGGGGCCGCGGGCGAGCACGCGCTCCTGCGCATGGAGCGCGTGACCGCGGGCTATGCCCGGGACATCGACATCCTCCAGGAGGTCTCGCTGACGCTGCCCGAGGGTCAGACCGTCGGGGTGATCGGGCTGAACGGTGCCGGCAAGTCCACCATCATGCGCACCATCTACGGCTTCTTGCATCCCAAGCGCGGCCGCATCTTCCTCGGGCGCGACGACATCTCGGACATCCCGCCCCATCGGATGCTGTTCCGCCGGGTCTGGTACATTCCGCAGGAGTCCAGCCTGTTTCCCTATCTCACGGTCGAGGACAACCTGGCGCTGGTGCAGCGCAAGCTGATGGGCGCCCGCCCCGTGCTGCCGCCGCGGGCGACCGACGAGGTGCTGGAGCGCTTCCCGATGCTGCGCGAGCGGCGCAGGGCCCAGGCCGGCAACCTCTCGGGCGGCCAGCAGAAGATGCTGCAGTTCGCGCTCGCCCTTCTGGTGCGCCCGCATCTGTGCCTGATCGACGAGCCGACGGTCGGCCTCGCCCCCAAGGTCGCCGAGGAGGTGTACGACTGGATCGAGACCTTCCGCGACGAGGAGGCGATGACCATCCTCCTGGTCGACCACAACGTGCGCAAGGTGATCGAGATGGTCGACCATGTGTACGTGCTGAGCCTCGGTCGCATCGCGGCCGCCGGCCGGCCCGCCGACTTCCAGAGCGATTTGCATCAGCAGGTGCGCGAATGGCTCGGGATTCGACTGTGATCGCCCCGAGCGATCCGTAGCCATTGCACTGACGCATTCGCTTGATTCCTTGTCATTGCGCGCCATTGCCGTTGCGTGCCTCGAGCAAGTCCTCGGGATTGCACTGATGCATTCGCTTGATTCCTTGTCATTGCCGGGCTCGACCCGGCAATCCACTCCGGAGCCCGCGCCGGCCTTGCGGGTGGATACCCGGATCAAGCCCACGGCTGTCCGGTTAACCTTTCGTTCACCATTGGGCTCTACGGTGTGCCTGCTCGATGGTCCATGCGATCCTGGGAGTCCGTGCGCCTCTGCGCCAACCGGCGGCAGGGATTGCCACGGTCGCATGGACCATCCGAAGACAGAGTTGACCGCAAAAGGGTTAACCTTCGGTTAAGGTCTCGACGCGCCGAATTCCTGCCGGACGTCGCCACGGCGCTGGCATTCGGCCCGCTCACGGCGACGCTCAACCGGACAGCCGTGGATCAAGTCCGGGCATGACCAACAAGGGAGTTCCGTTGGCGTCGCTGCACTGGACCAAGACTAGGGCATTTTCGGTTCAGTTGAGATCGGCGCCAGCCCGCTCCCCCTCCCGGCCACCCACAGCGTACCACGGGATTGGGTGGCCGGGAGGGGGCGTGGGCTGGGTCCGCCCAAAGGAAGAACGCGCTAGATATCGAACCTGATCTCGGGCATCGCCGGCGGCCGGCGTGGCATTGGGGGGGCTCCACCTTGCGGACGTCGGCATTTTGCCGCGTACCCCTCGCGCCCGCCCGATACGAACCGCCGTGCGTCACCGCAGGCAACCGCAGGCCGAGCTGTCTTGACATTCCGCCATGGCGGCCAAATCATGCGGTCGCGCCGTGCGTGCAAGATGCCAAGAGCGCGTCGTCGGGGAGCGAGCGACCAGTCCCGTGCAGATTGCCGACATCCGTGTCAGCGTGCACCAGTTCGCGCCGATCCTGCCCCTCATCGGGCGGTCGATGGGCGACAGTTTGCGCGTCCTGTGCGAGGTCGAGACCGCGGACGGGCTCTGCGGCCTGGGCATGACCGGCAGGTTTCTGGCCCACGGCGTCGCGGCGGCGATCGAGCGCCATCTCGCTCCGGTCCTGCGCGGCCTCGATCCCCGCGATCTCGAAGCGATCCATGCCCGGCTGCAGCCGGTCGTCAGCGAGCGCGGCCAGATGACCGGCGTCAATCTCGCCGCCCTGTCCTGCGTCGATCTCGCGCTTTGGGATCTGATCGGCAAGGCGAGCGGCCGCACCGTCGCCCAGCTCCTCGGCGGCCACAAGGACCGCGCCCAGGTCTACGTCACCTACGGGTTCGGCGCCTATGACCGGGATCAGCTCGTCGAGATGGCGCGCCGCCTGATGGCGCAGGGCCATACCCGGCTCAAGGTGCTGGTCGGCGTCGCCAAGGGCGGCATCGTGGAGGATGCGGCGCGCGTGCGTCATGTCCGAGAGGCGGTGGGCGATGCCGTGACGCTGGCCATCGACGCCAACGAGAGCCTGGGCCTCGAGGCGGCCAAGCGGCTCTGCCATCTGCTCGAGGATCTCGATCTCGCCTGGTTCGAGGACCCGCTCGCGCGCTGCGATGCCCGCGACATGGGCGTGCTCCGCCGCTCGACCGCGATCCCCCTGTCGGCCGGCCAGATGGACGGTCACTCGCGCCGCTTCCGCGAATGGCTCGATCACGACGCCATCGACGTGTTCATGCCGAACAGCATGTACAACGGCGGCATGACCGAGACGCGGCGGGTCGCCTACCTCGCCCAGATCCACAACCGGCCCCTGTCAGATGCCGGCGGCGGCGGCATCTTCTGCCTGCACCATGTCGCCGGCTTCAGGAACGGCACGCTGGCCGAGTGCCATCTCGGCGTGGAGCAGGTCGAGGACGCGATCTTCACCAATGCCCCGAAGCCGGAAGGCGGCGAGCTCGCGGTGCCGTCCGCGCCGGGCTGGGGCGTCGCGCTGAACCGAGAGGTCGTCAAGGAGACGTTGGTCGCGGCGGAGACGTAGAACGCGCCGCGGCGCTGGCCGGCACATCTGGGAGGAGAGCGATGAACAGCCTGGCACGTTGGTTCGCAATCGGCCTCGTGGCCATGACGGGGTGGGCGGCAAGCCCGGCCCCGGTCGCGGCACAGGAGGCGCTGAGCCTGCGCGTTTCCGGCGAGAACCCGCTGGTCGGTCTCGACATGCAGATGGCGCAGCGCTTCATCGAGATCCTCCAGGAGGAACTCGGCGACGGCTTCGAGCACGAGTTCTTCCACACCGAGGCGCTCGGCGACGAGGTCGTCCACATGCAGATGATCCGGACCGGGCAGATCGACGTCTACCCGATGGGCTCGGACGCGATCCAGCTCGATCCGCGGTGGGCGATCTTTGACCTGCCCTTCGTGTTCGAGGACCGGGCCACGGTCGCGCGCCTGCTGGATGGCGAGATCGGCCAGACGCTGCGCGAGTCGATGCGCGAGGCCGCCGACCTCGAGGTCCTCGCCTTCGGCGAGATCGGCTTTCGGCAGATCACCAACAACGTCCGCGCGATCGTCGTGCCCGAAGACCTCGAGGGGTTGCGGCTCCGCGTTCCCGGAAGCAGGATGCGGTCGCTGATGTTCGAGACCTACGGCGCGGCGCCGGTCACCATGAATCTCGGCGAGCTCTATCTCGCGCTGCAGCAGGGGACGGTCGACGGGCAGGAGAACCCGCTCGCCGGCACGGTCAACCGCTCCTTCCACGAGGTGCAGAAATACTTCTCCATGTCGAACCACGTCTACACGCCGGTCACCTTCGTCATGCACGGCGCGAAATTCGACAGCCTGAGCGAGGAGCACCAGGAGCTGGTCAAGCGCGCGGCGCTGGAAGCGGCGCAATATACCCGCGAGCTCGGCGCCAAGGCCGACGAGGAGTTCCTGGTCATGCTGCAGGAGAGCGAGGACAACGAGGTCAATCAGATCGATCTCGCCGCCTTCCAGGCCGCTTCGGAGCCGGTGTATGCGGCGGTCGCCGAGGCGGCCGGCGAGGACTTGACGCAACGGGTCCGTGAAGCGGCGCAGGGCGGATAGGCGGCGGCGCCAACGAGCCGGGCGGCGCCCGTCCGGCTCCATCCTCGAAAGGGAGGCGTCGATGGCCTCGGCGACCGCCGAGCGGGTGAAGGCCGGCCAGCAGGAGGAAGCTCTTGCTGCCCAGGTCGAGCAGGCGACCCGCGAGATCGAGCTGCAGGATCCCGATGCCGGCGCCTCCCGCTTCGACCGCATCGTCAACCGCACGGCCGAGATGTTCGGGGTGTTGCTCCTTGCCCTGCTCACCGGGCTGGTGTTCCTGAACGCCACCGCCCGGTATCTCTTCAGCCATTCCTTCATCTGGGGCGACGAGCTGATCATCGCGCTGATCCCCTGGGTCGCGATGAGCGGCCTGTTTCTCGCGGTCCGCCGCCGCAACGTGATCCGGATCGACTTCTTCGTGGACAAGTTCCCGGCGCGGCCGCGCAAGGTGGTGCGCCTCGCCGGCGAACTGCTCTCGGCGATCACGTTCGTCTATCTCGCCTGGGTCTCGCTCGAATACGTCCAGTTGTTCGGCGGCGACGAGTTGGTCTATCTGCGGTGGCCGACGGGCCTGTTCAGCTCGTCCTTCGTGATCGGGCCGCTGCTCACCGCGTTCGCCTATCTGGTCACGTTCTGGCGCGAAGCGCGCGCCGGCGACCAAGCTCGGTCCGGCCAAGGGGACCCCGCGCCATGACCGGCGTCCTGATCGCGATCGTGCTTCTCCTTGGGCTTCTGGTGCTCGGCGTGCCGATGCTGGTCGCGCTCCTGGCGGCCGTGGTCCTGAATTTCTTCCTCAGCGGCCAATGGCCTCTGACCCTGCCGCAGACGATGATCTCGGGCGTGAGCTCGTTCACGCTGATCGCCTTACCGCTGTTCGTGCTCGCGGGCACGATCATGAACGCGGGCGGCATATCGGGGCGGCTGTTCGAGTTCGCGCGGGCGCTCGTCGGCTGGCTCAGGGGCGGCCTCGCCCAGGTCGACGTGCTGACCAGCATCTTCTTCGGCGGCATGATCGGCTCCTCGACGGCGGACCTCGCCGGCACCGGCTCGATCACCATTCCGGCGCTCAAGCGCGAAGGCTACCCCGCCGAGGTCGCGGCCTCGGTCACGGCCTCGTCCTCGGGCATCGGCCCGCTGATTCCGCCGAGCTCGCCGATGATCCTCTACTCGGCGATCACCGGCGTGTCGCTCGGCTCCCTGTTCCTCGCCGGTCTGGTTCCCGGCATCATTCTCGGGCTGGTCCTGATGGCCGTCGTCGCGATTCTCGCCCATCGCCGCGGCTGGCCGCGCCACGGCCGCCTGTCGCTGCGCGAGATCTGGAGGACGGGGCTGCGCTCGCTGCTGTCCTTCGGCATGCCCCTGATCATCATCGGCGGCCTCGTGCTCGGCGTGTTCACGCCGACCGAAGGCGCCGCGTTCTGCGTCGTCTATGCCCTCGTTCTGTCCTGCTTGATCTATCGCACCCTGCGTCCGGCCGACCTGTTGCGGGTGTTCGGCAATGCCGTGCAGATCACGGGCGAGCTCCTCATCATCGTCGCGCTCTCCTTCGCACTCGGCGCCGGCCTCACGGCGGCGCATGCGCCGCAGGGCCTGGCCGAGATCGTCGGCGCCCTGGTCGGCGAGGACAGCCGGTTCCTGCAGCTCTCGGCGCTCGTGGTCCTCGGCATCGTCGCGGGCATGTTCCTCGACCCGCTCATCCCGGTCCTGGTCCCGGTGATCCTGCCTTTGCTGACCCTGTACCAGATCGACCTCGTCCATTTCGGCGCGATCATGGTGATGTGCGTGGTGATCGGCCAGCTGACGCCGCCGCTTGCCATCGCGCTGATCATCACGAGCCGGATCGCCGATTGCGATCAGATGAAGATCTTCGTGGCGAACATTCCTTTCCTGCTCGCGATCGTGGCCTTTCTCATCATCCTGATGCTGGTGCCGGCCCTCGCCACCTGGCTGCCCTCGATCGCCCGCACCTGATATGACCCGGGCGCCGAACCGCCACTCGCCGGCGCAGCGTCATCGCGAGGGCGCGCCAGCGTCCCCGGCGATCCAGGAGCGGCCTTTGGATCGCTTCGTCGCTGCGCTCCTCGCAATGACGGTGCCGGGCGTGGCGTCCAAGCTTGTTTTCAGGGCATTCTCGGGAGGCCCCGGGCCGGACCCGGGGCATCGAGCGCGCCTGGCGCGATGGCCTCCTGCCCGACCCGTTGCTTACCGTCTCGGCGAGGGCCGACCGCCATCGCGGGTCGCAGCGGCCTCGGCCGTCCGTCATTCCATCGGCGCGTCCACCCAGGCGCGCCGGCATCACCACGTCGGGTCGTCGCCCTCGAAGCGGAAGGCGTCGCCGTCCGCGACGATGCGGCCGGCGGACGGCAGCGGGAAATGGGCGGCGCAGACCAGCGTATCGGTGTCGCAGTAGCGCTCCATGAAAGCGCGCCGGGTGCGCTTGGCCAGCTCCGGATCCCAGTCGGGCCACGCCGTCCACTCGGGGTGCCGGCATTGCACCGGCGAGTGCATGACGTCGCCGCACAGGACCGCGCGCCGGCCCTGCGACGCCAGGCAGATCGCGACGTGATCGAGGGTATGACCGGGCGTCGGCTCGAGCCAGACCTGGTCGTCGAGAGCATGGTCGTTGGTGACCAGCTCGGCCTGTCCGGCCGCGATCACCGGCAGCACGCTGTCCTCGAGCGGCTGCCGCGAGAACTTCGCGTGGCCTCCTTCCCACGCCTCCAGCTCCTTCTTCGAGAACACGTACCTGGCGTTCGGGAAGGTCGGGACCCAGCGGCCGTCCACCAGCTTCGTGTTCCAGCCGACGTGGTCGCTGTGCATGTGGGTGCACATGACGTAGTCGATGTCCTCGGGCGCGATTTTGAGGGCGCCGAGCGCCTGCATGTAGGTGTCGTCGGATTTCAGGTGCCAGGGCGGGCGGTTGGGCCGCTCCTTGTGGTTGCCGACGCAGGAATCGATCAGGATGGTGTGATGCGAGGTGCGCACCACATAGCTCTGGATCGGGAACAGGAGCGCGCCGCTTTGCGGGTCCATGGCCCTGGGCTTGAGCCAGCTCTCGTAGGGCGCCCAATCGGCCGGCGTGGTTTCCGGAAAGAACCCCAGCGGGTCGAACGGCGTGATCACTTCCAACGCCCGCATGAGAATGAGCTCGCCCACCTGCCTGCCGGTCGATGCCACTGCATTCCCCCTGCCTCTGGTTGCTCCTCGGAAATCCTGAATACCGACCGTCGGCGAGCGCCGCCAGCTCCCCGTCGCTATCCTGGATCGCCTCGGAGAGGTGTCGCCATCCCGAATGGTATCACGCCGCACCGGACATCCCATGCCTCCTGACACCACGCGGGCAGGAGACCTCGGTCAGGCTCGCCCCATGGGGCCTGCGACGACCATGCCAGCTTCCAGGTGCGGGCTTGGTGCCCGCGGGCCGGCATCGCCGACGCGCCGCTTCATCGCCGGCCGAGCTTGCGGCGCCCGCACGCGGGGCACGGGCAGGTCCGGTCCTTATGAGCGATGTCGCGCAGCGGCATCCCCTTTGAGTCGTGTGTGAGCGCCGCTCGAACCGAGGCCCGGCGACCTTGGCGTGCCGGGGCCCCTGATACCACGCAGCGTTTCCTAGTGACTCCACATCACACCCTCGGGTGATCCGACTGATCGGGTTCCGCGAGGTCGAGGGTGAACAGCTCCTGCGGCCGGCCGACGCCGCGCAGCGCGTAGCGGCCCAGCGAGACCAGACGCTGGCGCTGGTCGCCGCAGGCGGCGGCGAAGCTCGCCGAGACCAGGATCGGCT
>JBOHKK010000232.1:0-10220 GCA_050729115.1 Geminicoccaceae bacterium
GGCGAACGCGCTGCGCAGGGTGCCCGCCGCCGCCTGGCAGGCCGCGCTCGCCCGGGACGCCGACGGCCGCCGGGGCGACCGCATCGCCAAGCTCGCGCGGCTGTTGTCCGAGGACGGCGAGGCGGCCCTGTATCGCAGCCTCCACGGGCACTGGACGGACCCCGGCAGGCTGGTGATCGCCGGCGCCGAGCCCGAGGGTCTCGCCTGGCAGGAGGCCTGGTCGGAGCTGCCGGCGAGCTTCGTCGAGCGCCAGCAGCTCGCCGACCTCTTGATGTACGTCCCGGACGACCTGCTGACCAAGCTGGACCGGGCGTCGATGGCGGTCGGCCTGGAGGCGCGGGTGCCGCTGCTCGACCACCGGGTGGTCGAGTACTGCTGGAGCCTGCCCGATTCGCTCAAGCGCCGCGGCGGCGTGAGCAAGTACCTGCTGCGCCGGCTGCTCGAGGAGCACGTGCCGCGGGCCCTCACCCGGCGCCCCAAGCGCGGCTTTCGGGTGCCGATCGCGACGTGGCTGCGCACCTCGCTGCGGCCCTGGGCGGAGGACCTGCTCGCCGAGGAGCGGCTGCGCCGGGACGGCCTGTTGGACGCCGGCGCGGTGCGCGCGACCTGGCAGGCGTTCCTCGGCGGGCAGGACGGTCTGCAGGAGGCGCTCTGGGGCGTCCTGATGTTCCAGGCCTGGCAGGGCGCGTTCGCCGCGCGTGCGGCACAGGCCAGAGCCGCGGCACGCTTCGGACCGCTGGCGCCCGAGCGCTTGGCGGTCTGATACCAGGAACACGAAGTCTTGACCCATCGACCGCTCTTCTTGTCACCCCCGGGCTCGACCCGGGGGTCCAGTCTGGATGCCCCGGTCAAGCCGGGGCATGACAGAAAAGACGCACCGACCCATCGGTCGCGACTTCATGGGGTCGGTCTGAGTCGATGACCGCCGAACCGCCCCCAGTCGCGATGCCTTGGCAGGGCCGCTCCCTCTGGTCGAACGCCGCGATCATGGGCCTCGGGCAGATCGTCTATGCGCTGTGCCAGTGGGGCATCCTGATCGTCGTCGCGCGCTCGGGCGGCCCCGAGATGGTGGGTCGGTTTGCGCTGGCGCTCGCGATCGCCGCGCCGGCGATGCTGCTCAGCAATCTTGCCCTGCGTTCGGCCCTGGTCACCGACGTGCGCGGCGAGCACCCGCTCGGCCGCTACCTGGCGCTACGCCTCGCTACGACCGCGATCGGCGGCGTGATCGTGGTCGGGCTCGCGCTTGGCCTCGGGCTCGAGGGCGAGGTCGCGCTTCTGATCGTGGTGGTCGGGCTCGCCAAGAGCAGCGAGAGCCTGAGCGACGTCCTCTACGGGATCGCGCAGCGCCACGAACGCTTCGATCTGATCGCAAGGTCGATGAGCGCGCGCGGCCTGCTCGGTCTGCTCGGCATGGCGGCGGGCATCGCCTTGACCGGCGAGGTGGTCTGGGGCGTGCTCGCTCTGGCGCTCGCCTGGGCGCTGGTCCTGGCGCTGTACGACTGGCCGATGACCGCGGGCTGGCGGCGGACGAGCGCCGCGGCCGGACCGGTGCGCAGCTGGCTCGGCCTCGCCTGGTCGGTGCTCCCGCTCGCGGTGGCGGTCCTGCTCATCTCGCTGAATGGCAACCTGCCGCGCTACGTCATCGCCGAGCGGTTCGGCGAGGCGGCGCTCGGGGTGTTCGCGGCCATGGCGTACATTGTGGTCGCCGGCAGCATGCTGATCAACGTGCTTGGCCAGGTGGCGATCCCCCGCCTGGCGAGGATGCGCGCCGATGACGATTCTCGCGGCTTCCTCGGTCTGTTGGCGAGAATGCTGATCCTCAGCTTGCTCGTCGGTCTCGCATTGATCGGCGTCGCTGAGCTCTTCGCCACACGGATCATGGTAAGCCTCTACGGGGCCGGCTTCGCGGACGGCTCCCGGCTGCTCACTTGGGTGATGGTCGCCGGAGCGGTGAGCTTTTTGGCGTCGTGCCTCGGCTTTGGCGTCACGGCCCTGCGGCTGTTCCGTGCGACCCCCGTGATCTATGGAATAGGCTGCTGCGTCAATCTTCTTGTTTGCCTGCTATTACCTGCACATGCAGGAGTGACCGAGATCGTCGTCGCCTGGACGGTTTCCATGGTGGTGATTTCATTATTCAATTTGGTCGTGATCCTCCAGATCCTGGCAGGCCGCGGTCAACCCCGCCCTCGCGTTTGGGCGCGGTTATTGTCAGTTAGCGCCTGAATTTGGCTACTGTCCCGGAGTACACCACTTGCGAAGCGATACAGGAATGCGTGTCATGAAGCGCTTGATCAAGAACGCAGTTCGCCTGTTGGGCTTCGATATCAGGCGCCGCCGCCCGCATCACGAGTTTAGTGAGGTTGAAGAGATGGGCCTCGGCCACTTGCTTGTCGTCCTTTTCAGTTTCATCGACGAGAATGAATTCACATTCATCCAAATTGGCGCCAACGACGGCCTGGCTAATGATCATCTTTGGCCTTTCTTGAACGCGCGCAATCTCCGCGGCATTTTGGTGGAGCCTCAGAAGAAGCCGTTCAGGGTTCTCCTGGAGAGGTATGCTCATCGGAATACGATTAGCCTTCATCTTGGCGCCATAGATGTGCAAACGGGCACGCGGACCATGTATCGCCCTAGCGACGACATCACAAGTGAAAGTAACGCAATGTTTTTAACACAACTTGCCTCCTTCGATCGCGAGAAAACGGCGACCGCACTCAAGAAATATGCTCGCATGTTTCAGATCAGTTGTCCAGTAGAACAGGCTATCGTGGAAGAAATCGTGTCGACGATCACGCTTACAGATCTCATGGCGCAACATCAAATGAAGAAATGCGATTTATTGATCATAGATACTGAAGGGTATGATTTCGGGATCATCAAGACCATAGACTTTTCCAGAAGCCGGCCGACGATCCTCGTGTATGAGCACATTCATCTTACGGCAAGGGATCGGCGCGCCTGCTGGAAGTTGCTGCGTTCGAATGGCTATCGCTGCGCCGCTGACTGGATGGATACGGTAGCCATTCAGGCAGACGATCTGGCGCGGCCGTTGCGTCCCCATTTTTTATCGGCAACTGCCGCGGCGGCGTAGCTTTCGCCTGCTTATGCCGAACGGTAGATAGAGGGCCTCCAGCGCGGCGCGGATGCGCGCGGGCGCTCTTTTGCCGGCCGCAGCGCCTGTGCCGGGCATACAGCGCCGGATCGTCCAGGCGGCGCGCGAGCGTCTCGACCAGCGCCACACCGAGCGCGGCGGCACGAGGGCGCCGCTCACGCCGTCGACGACAGGCGCCTCAGGCGCTGCAGGCCCGCCGGCCGACGCGTGCTCAGATAGACGAACAGGGCCGGTATCCCTGCCGTCTTGCAGGTGAACCACAGCACGTTGTCGAGGTCGGAGGCGAGCAGGACGACCGCCAGAATCACCGCGAACGGCGCGAGCAGAACGCGCGCGTCACCGCGGCCCAGGCCGGTCACGAACCGGTGCAGGGCTGCCAGCAGGATGCCGTAGATCAGGAACGCCGGAAGGACGCCGAGCGGGCCGAAGTTGATCATCGCCTCGCCCGCCAGCCCATGGACGAACCAGGACATCTGGCCACCCTCGAACGCGCCCGCGCCGAAGCGTATCTCGGAGCCTTCCCTCACCTTGCTGGGCGGGCGCTCGGGCCACAGCGTGCGGGGCACGAGCATGGCGAGCCCGGCGAGATAGGTCCGACCCATGACCGGCTCGAACGCTCCGGTCATGATCCTTTGCAGGATCTGGGCCTGGACGTCGCCGCGGCCGAAATCGACCAGCAGCACCTTCTCGATCGGCTTCTCGGTGCGCTCCTCGAGCTCGGCAAGCGTCATGCGCCCTTCAAGCACCTCGACCAGGCCGTCGCCGCCCGCCCCCTTGTACAGGCCGTAGACGTACATGAACGCGGCGAGCGCGGCGAGGCCGAGGGCCAGCAGGCGCCTGGGGATCGGGCGCAGCCAGACGTGCACGACCATGACTGCCCAGAACACCGTGAAGACGGTGTTGCTGCGGCTGCCGCGCAGGCCGCCGAAATAGAGACAGACGCAGAAGAAGCCCACCAGCAGCCCGGCGATCGCCAGCAGCGACGGCTGCCTGCCCGACAGCTTCAGGTAGCCGGCCACCATCATGAGGCCGACGATCGGGAACAGCTCCGCGACCATCATCAGCCGGCCCCAGCCCTCGAAGGGGCTCTGGCCGGTGATCTGGCCGAGCTCGAAGGCATCGACGTAGCCGGCGAGGCCGCCGAAGCTCGCGTAGATCCAACTCTGGAGGAGCAGGGAGACCGCGAGGATCGCGGCGCCGAGCGGAAAGAAGATGGTGGGCTGAAGGGTCCAGGGCGGCGTGGCCGCGCGGCTCCTTTCTGCCGGCAGCAGCCGACGCCCGCAATGGATGGCGAGCAGCCCCGCGAGGTTGAGGAACGCCATGCCGCCGAGCCACGGCCGCCAGTCGGACGGACCGATGGTGTAGTTCATCCAATAGTCGAGATAGACGTGGAGCAAAGGTGCTAAGAAGAAGAACTGCACGCCGAACAGCCCGAACAGGCCGAGCGGCGAGAACGGGGACACGCGCCCGCTCAGCACGTTCGCCGTGTCCCAGCCGATCACCGCCAGGCACAGCCCCACCGGGAGCACGAACCAGTGGCGCAACCTCGGCTCGCCCAGCGCCAAGAGGAACAACGACAGGACGCCCGCGAGCAGCACCAACCCGTAGGCCAGCCAGACATCCTGGTCGGCCGCTTCGGGCCGTGCGGACGCGGCCACGCCCCTCACAGGACCCAGCGGCGGTATCCGCTCGGGAGCCGCACATCCCGCCACATGCCCTTGAGGTCGGCGAGCAGCCCGCCTGGTCGCAGCAGCCCGGCGAGCCGGCGCTCGTCGAGCCTGACGAAGGCGTGATGCGGCACCGCTCCCAGCACCGCATCGAAGGCTTGGCCATCGGGCAGCACCGACAGCGGCGTCAGGCCGTACAGCGCCTCGGCTTCCGCGAGATCGGCCAGAGGATCATGGGTCGTGACGTCGAACCCGCGCGCCGACAGGCCGAGCGCCAGCTCCGCGGCCTTGGAGTTGCGCAGGTCGGGGACGTTCTCCTTGAAGGTCAGCCCGAGCAGCAGGATGCGCGCGCCGGCATCGAGCTGCGCCGCCACCCGGTCGACCACGAATCGCGGCATGGCGTCGTTGACGGCGCGGCCCGCCAGGATGATGTGGGGCTCGTGGCCGACCGCCTGCGCCTTGTATGCCAGGTAGAACGGGTCCACCCCGATGCAGTGGCCGCCGACCAGCCCGGGCCGGAAATCGAGGAAGTTCCACTTGGTGCGCGCCGCCTCGAGCACGTCGTACACCGACAGGCCGAGGCGCTGACAGATCATCGCGATCTCGTTGACGAACGCGATGTTGATGTCGCGCTGCGCGTTCTCGATCGCCTTGGCCGCCTCGGCGGTCCGGATGTCGCGGGCGACGAACACTTGGCCCCCGGTGATCCGCCGGTACATGGTGGCGATCCGTTCGGTCACCTCCGGGGTCTGCCCGGCGACCACCTTGGTCAGGCGCTCGACGCTGTGCTGCCGATCCCCCGGGTTGATCCGCTCGGGCGAGTAGCCGAGGAAGAAGTCGGTGCCGCAGCGCATGCCCGAGGCGCGCGCCAGGGCCGGGCCCACGACCTCCTCGGTGGCGCCCGGATAGACGGTGCTCTCCAAAACCACGATCGCCCCCGCCGACATGACCTCGCCGATGGTGTGGCAGGCCGATGCCACCGCCGCTAGGTCAGGCACGTTGTCGTGATCGACCGGGGTCGGCACGGTGATGATGTAAATGTCGTGACCAGTGAGGGCCGAGCCTTCGGTGGTCAGCCGGATCGCCGCCTCGGCCAGGGTTTCGTGGGCCACCTCGCCGGTGCGGTCGTGGCCGCCCTGGAGCTCGCGGACTCGCACGGGATCGTGGTCGTAGCCGGTGACCGGCCCATGCTTGGCCAGCGCCACGGCGAGCGGCAGCCCGACGTAACCCAGACCGACCACAGCAATTTTCGAGGTGCTCAACGGTTGGCCTCCGGAAATGCGCCTGCCCATCTCGAAGGGGCGCGTGCCGATCCCAGATGTCGATCCGCCGCCGCTTCCCGCCCGCGTCGCCCGCTGACCGACGTCCGGCTCGATCGCGCCCTAACAATCAGCGTGCATCATCCCTCAGTCAACATAGTAGCCCCGGTATTTCCTGTAGTAACGGGCGGCGCTGCCGTAGCCGTCGCGTGCCTGGCGGTCGCAGTCGACCTGGCTGATCACCGCCCCCAGCAGCGGCGCCGAGACCACGCGCAGCTCGTCAAGGGCGTCCCGCACCAGATCCGAAGAGGTGCTCTGCCAACGGACCACCAGAACGATCGCATCGACCAGGTTGATCAGGAACTTGCTGTCGCTCAGGCCCAGGAGCGGCGCGCTGTCCACGACGATGTGGTCGTAGCGTCGACGCAGCCGCCGCATGGCGCCGGCCAGATCCTGGGAGGTCAGAACCGCCTGAGGATTGCGCGGCGCCTTGCCGACCAGGATCAGATCGACGCCGCTTTGGGGGTCATGGCGCAGCTCCGAGAACAACGACGTCGGCGCGGCGGGGTCGTCCGAGCTTGCCCATGACCGCTTCATGATGCACGGGCGCCGCAGGTCCAGCTCGAACAACAGCACGCGCGCGCCGTTTTGCGCGAGCGAGGTGGCCAGGCTGAAGGCGAGCGTGGTCTTGCCCTCGTCCGGAACCGACGAGGTCACCTGGATCACCTGGGGCAGGCCCTCGCCCTGGGCGCCGCGCATCGCCAGCTGGAGTGAGCGCATGCTCTCGGCATAGCGCGAGCGCGGCTTTTCGATCAGGTAGTGGGCGGCCCTGCCGCGGCTGACGACCGGGCGGGGCAAGCGCGGGCAGGTCGCGAGACAAGGCAGGCCGAGCAGGGCTTGCAGCTGCCGGGGGTTGCGCAGGCCATGATCGAACCGGTCGGCCAGGAGAGCCAGCAGCACGCCGAGCAGTGACGAGCCGACGAAGCCGAAGGCGGCGAAGAAGGGCACGCCCGGCGAGCTCGGGGCGATCGGGGGTGTCGCCCGGGCAACGATCTGGGCATCGGCTTCGACGATCTGCTCCTGCTCGCGCGTCTCCTTGTAGCGTTGCAGCAGCGTCTCATACATCTGTCGATTGGCATCCGCCTGGCGCTCCAGCTCGCGCAGGCGGATCTCGGCGGCGCGGCTCTGCGTGTGGGTGCTCTTCACCGCCTCGAGGTGCTCCTGGAGGGCGGCGATCCGGCCCTCGATCACCGTGGTCTCGTGCTCGAGATTGCCGACGATGCGCCCGATCGCCACCTCGACCTTGCCGGCAAGGTTGGCCTTGTCCGCCTGAAGCGACCGCATCCGAGGGTGGTTGTCGCCGTAGACCGTGCGCAGCTCCGCCTCCACCCGCTGCAGCTCGGTCTCCTGGCGCCACAGATCGGCGACGTGCGGCGAAGCCATCACCTCGGGCAGCGACTTGATGCCATCGCGCTGCGTGCGCAGACTGCTGATCAGATCGAGCCGTGCCCGGCGTCCGGCGAGCTCCGCCTCGGCGACGATCAGCTCGCGTTGCAGGCCGGCAAGCTCCTGCTCGTTGAGGCTGATGCGGTCGTCCTCGACCAGATCATGCTTGGCGCGGTACCGCGCGACCGCCTGCTCCGAGGCCTCGAGCTCGTCGCGCAATGCCTCGATCCGCGCCCACAGCCAGGCTGACGCCTTGGTCGTCGCCGAACGCTTGGCCGCCAGCTGATCCTCGACGTACAGCTCCGTGGCCTCATTCGCGATCGACGCCGCCTTGGCGGGGTCGGTCGAGGTGAAGCTCACGTTGATGACGTGGGATCGGCCGTCCCGAAAGACCGCAAGGCGTTCGGCGAAGGCATCGAGCGCGCGATCGAGGCGCGCCCGCGGCTCTGCGGCCAGCCGCCCCGGCTGCTCCTGGGCCAGGCCGGTGGCGATCAGCCAATCGCCCGGCAACCACCGGACGAGCGCGCGCCAGGGATCGGCGATGGTGAAGGCGAGACCCTCGCGGTCGCGGGGATTGAGCTCGGCGTCGTCGTCCAACTCGAGCGCCCGTACGACCTGCGCGGCGTGATCGCGCGACTTGATCAGCTTGATCTGCGTCTCCACGGTCGCCGGATCCGCGGACAGGCTGGAGAGCACCGCATCGATGCCGACGATGTTGCTCTGCCTGGGCGCGATCACCACCGCCGCCGTCGCCGTGAACCGCGGCTGGACCTGCAGGCCGGCGATGATGGCCAGCGTCGTGCCGATCGCCGCGACCGACAGGATCAGGCGCCGACGGCGGCGCCAAAGGACCAGGAGAGTATCCAACGGCGCCGAGCGTTCGCCCCACGGCGTGATTGCCTCTGGAGTCGGCTCAGCTCCGACGGCGCTCGGCTGCGTCTGGTCGCGCCACGACATCTTGCACGGCAATCATCGGGTAGTTAGAACCGCCTGGTCTACTCAACCATAAGTTACAGGTGAATGCAAGTCGCCACCCCGAAGCGCCCGGCTCGCGCCGCCTTCGATGAAGCCTCCTCCAGGGCCGGGGAGCGGCCGCCGACTGGCAGGCGGGGCCGATTCGGCCCTGGCGAGTCGCGCGTCGCGAGGACCGACAGGCCAACAGGGAGTGCCGGCACCTTCGGCGGCGCGCTTGCGGATGCGCCCGGCTCGGGCTCGTGGACGACGCTGCACGGGCTCCTGGTCGGCGTTCTCTTCTGGGCGCCGTTGCCGCTCGGCAGCAATCGCCCCTGGTCGTGGACCCTGCTGGCGGTGGCCGTTGGCGTCCTTCTCCTGGCCTGGTGTGGCGCGGAGCTGTGCCGGCCCCAGCGCCGGTCTCTGCCGGTCCCGGTGTGGCTCGCCGGCGTCCTGATCGGCGGCGCCCTCGGTTGGGCCTGGACCCAGACCGTGGCATCGGGCTGGCTCGCGCATCCCGTCTGGAGTTGGGCGGCCGAATACGGGCCAGGTGCGGCGCCGCGTTCCAGCGTCGATCCGTTCGCGGGACGGCAGGCGGTCCTGCGGTTCCTCTGCTACGTGGGCGTCTTCTGGCTGGGCTTTGCGCTTGCCCGCGACCGCGGCGACGCGCGCCGCCTCCTCAGTGCGATCCTGATCATCGTCGTGGCCTACGCCGCCTGGGGTCTGGTCCGCTATTTCGCCGGCATCGAGCATCTGTTCTGGCATGTCCGCAGCCCCTACCACGACAACCTGACCTCGACCTTCGTGAATCGCAATCACGCGGCGACCTATCTGAACATCGGCGTGGTGATCGCCTTTGCCCGCCTTTGGGAGCATCTGCGATGGTACCTGGCCAAGCGTCGCGGCGGAGCGTGGCTCGCCGCCGTGGGGGAGCTGATCGAGCGCAACGCGCTCCTCGTGATCGCGACGCTCTGCCTCGTCGTCGCCTCGCTGCTGACCGGGTCGCGGGGAGGCCTGCTCAGCCTCGGCGCCGGCGTGACGACGGTCGTCTGCCTTGGTTTGATGGCCGCACGCGCCGGGGTCCGCGCCGGCGCGATCGTCGTCGCGGTCGCGGCGCTGATCGGGTTCGGCCTGCTGCGCCTGGGCGGGGAGGTGACGCTCGAACGCCTCGCTCGCATCGATCAGGAAATGTCCCTGGCCCGCGAGAACCGCCTGGCGCTCTGGCAGAACTGCCTCGAGCTCGTCTACGCACGGCCGCTCGCCGGGCACGGCTATGGCACCTTCGAGCAGCTCTTTCACCTCACCCGCGACGCCGGCTTCGAGCGCGTCTGGCATACCGCGCACAACACCTATCTGGAGCATGCGGTCGAACTCGGCCTGCCCGCGACCCTCGCCCTGTACGGCGGCATGTTGCTGCTGGTCGGCTACTGTGCCAGCGGCGCCCTTCGGCGCCGCCGCGACCAGTGGCTCCCGATCGCGGCGGTCGGCGTCAGCGCCCTGGTGGGGAGTCATGCCCTGGTCGATTTCAGCATGCAGATCCCCGCGGTCGCGATCACCTATGCGGCGATCATGGGGATTGGCTGCGCCCAGGCGGCGCGCTCGTCGCGCCGATCATCGAGCGGTGTGACCGAGGAACGCCCGGCCCGAGCCCATACCGATCCCACAAAGCCCTGACCTTCGGGATCGGTGTCGCGCGGGGTTGGCTGGTCGCGCGCGCCCCAGCGCGCGGGGTTGGCTGGTCGCGCGCCCCAGCGCGCGGGGTTGGCTGGTCGCGCGCCCCAGCGC
>JBOHKK010000233.1:0-10180 GCA_050729115.1 Geminicoccaceae bacterium
GCCCCGGGCTCCTCCTGGTCCTGCCGGCGCTGCTCCTGCTGCTCTGCCTCACCCTCTATCCGGTCGGCTACGGGGTCTGGCTGAGCTTCTTCGACAAGCACGCGCTGTTCCCAGAGATGCGCTTCGTCGGCCTCGCCAACTACGCCTACCTGCTGCGCGACGCGCAGTTCTGGGACAGCCTGTGGAACGGCACGGTCTACGCGCTCACGACCATCGCGCTGCAGCTCGTGCTCGGCGTCGCGACCGCGCTGTTGCTGCACCAGGCGTTCCCCGGGCGCAACCTGGTGCGCGGCCTCGTGCTGTTCCCCTACATGATCCCGACCGTGGTCGCGGTGATCCTGTGGAAGTGGCTGCTCAACAACCAGTTCGGGCTGGTCAACTACCTGCTCCTCGACCTCGGCCTGGTGCGGGAGCCGATCAGCTGGATGGGCCACAGCTGGATCATGGTCTCGCTGATCCTGATCAGCGTCTGGCAGTTCTTCCCGTTCGTGGTCCTCGCGGTGCTCGCGCGCCTGCAGACCATTCCCGAGGAGCTCCACGACGCCGCCAAGGTCGACGGCGCCTCGGCGCTGCGGCGCTTCTGGCACGTCACCCTGCCGCAGCTGCGCGCGGTCCTGTTCGTCACCGTGCTGCTGCGCGCGATCTGGATGTTCACGAAGTTCGACACCGTCTGGCTGATCACCCAGGGCGGCGGCGCCGAGAAGTACATCCGGACGCTCCCGGTCTACGCCTATCTGCGCACCTTCAACTACTACCAGGCCGGCATGGGCGCGGCGATCGCGACCGTCATGTTCCTGATCCTGGCGGTCGCGACCGTGGTCTACTTCCGCACGCTGCGCCGGGAGGAGATGCCGTGAGCCTGCGCGCCGCAGGGCTCGCGGGAGCGGTCGTGGCGCTGCTCGCCTTCGTCGCCTTCCCGCTCCTTTGGATGGTCGCGACCGCGTTCAAGGAAGCCCAGGAGATCTTCGCCTGGCCGCCGTATCTGTGGCCGCGCCACTTCACGCTCGAGAACGTCGAGCGCCTGTTCGCGCAGACTAGGTTCCTCGTCTATTTCCAGAACAGCATCGTGGTCTCGAGCTGCACCGTGGCGCTCACGCTCGCGTTTGCCGTACCCGGCGCTTACGGGCTCACGCGCTTTCGCTTCCGCGGCCGCGAGACGCTGGCCGGCGGCATCCTGTTCGCCTACATGTTCGCGCCGATCATGATCGCGATTCCGTTCTACGTCCTGATCCGGGCGCTCGGCATCGCCGACACCCACCTCGCCCTGATCCTCGCGTATACCGCGTTCTGCCTGCCGTTCTCGCTCTGGATGCTCAGGGCCTTCTTCCAGAGCATCCCGCTCGAGCTCGAGGAGGCGGCGCTGACCGACGGCGCCAGCCGCGCCCAGGCGGTGCGCCACGTGGTCCTGCCGGTGGCGCTGCCCGGGATCGTCGCCGCGGCCATCTTCACCTTCATTCTCGCCTGGAACGACTACGTCTTCGCCCGCATCCTGATCAGCTCGGACCAGCTCAAGACGCTGCCGGTCGGGATCGCCGATCTGTACAACGCCACGGTGATCGACTGGGGCATGATCATGGCCGCCGGCATGCTCGTGATCGTGCCGGTGGTGACCGTGTTCGTCTACCTCCAGCGCTTCCTGGTCGCCGGCTGGGGCGCCGGCGCCATCAAGGGCTGAACGTCAGCCAAGGCAAACGCTAACCAATTGAAATACAACAAACTCTCGGGTTCGTTTGGTTTTCGCGGGCCGCCTGCTCCACATTCCGGGTCCGAACACGCGCCACCGCGGCACGGACGTGGTCATGCCCCCGCATTTTGTAGCTAACCAATTGAAATCGGACGAACTCGTTTTTCTTTTTCCAGGGCGAGGTTTTCACCCGAACGCCGGCCCCACATCATCGCGACCCGTGCCGACCCGCGTCCATCGTCTGTCTCCTGACCTGCTGCGAAGTTGAGTATAGGATCAAATTCCGCAGCGGTCGTCAAGCTTGCCGTCGTGGGAGCCTAGGCAGCGATCTGCTGTCGCCTAGCTTCGAGAAGGCGCTCGACCAGCTTATCGATCTCGTCGGCGACGCCGTCGGCACGCAGGGCATCGCGAACGCGCTTGCGAGTGCGGGTGAAGTGCTCGCCCTCCTTGAGTGGCACCGCGGCGGCTACCCTCTCAGCACGCTCGGCGGAAACAGCGAGGTCACGGTGGAGTTTTACGTTCGGGTCAAACTTCGGGATCGGTAGGTTGAACATCACCTTGTCGAAATGCCGCGCGCCCCACTGGCCCATAGCCTGATACCGTTCGGCTCGCGCGCGAGCAGTCTCGCTATTCAACACAGCTTCCAGAAAAAGCGCTTCCTGAGGTTGCTCCGTAGCAAGCCAATACAAGGCGTTCTCAACAATCCCTTCCGAATTCCGTACTACAGCAGCCGCTGGATTACTGCCAGCCTTTGCAAATACGACCCTAATGCTTCCGATAGGGAATTGGGCGGACAACTTACCATAGTAGTCAAGCTGGTCTATAAATCGGACCGTTTTGCTGCCATATTCACGCCAAAGCGCCTCCGCTTGGTCTAGCCATGCCGCAAGTCTACTGAATCCGCGTGCGCGTGCTCCATTCGAATCCAGGAGTTGTGCCGCCTTTTCGTTCCACGGAATCACACCGGTCACCGGCTCAAGAATACGGAAGGGCGCCAGCGACTCGCCGAGGTAAACGGACCTCAGGAACTTAGCCTCTATGGGTCCTTGAAGCGGCTGAATATTCTTCCAGGGCTTCTTGTCCAATTGGCTCGTGCGCCCTCGAACCAAAGGTGCTTCGGGGTTAAGCCCAAGCCGTCCGGTGGCTACCCGCTCTACGATTGCTAATCTCCTCGGCCACAGCGTGGCACCATTCTTGAACCGTTCGCGATACGGTGAAGAAGGCCCAACTCCATCGTCTGCGGGCCAGGGCTCTGACCGCTCTGACAGTTTGGCGATCGCCTCACTCTGGTTCGCGTCACGCCGAGGAAGGTAGCCGGAAAAAACGCGCACTTCCGCTGGCAGCGGCCCTGGGAGCTTAGAGCGATGCGCGAACAAAACGCATGAGGGCACAGGAAACAGCGGTTGAACGTCTGAAGGAAACGCCCATGCCTCTGTGAAGCGCACCTGTGCCTCTATGT
The DNA here is from genome assembly GCA_050729115.1 of Geminicoccaceae bacterium. Classification (GTDB taxonomy): domain Bacteria; phylum Pseudomonadota; class Alphaproteobacteria; order Geminicoccales; family Geminicoccaceae; genus JBKPNX01. The sequence goes on from JBOHKK010000233.1 coordinate 3,144, forward strand.
AGCATGTTCCTTGAAGCCTCCCTTCCGAAAGAGCCTGTATGGCTCCCGCGACATTGCGGCATATGGCATCACGAATGCAATGCGTCCGTCCTGACGCATGTAAAGGTAAACTGAGCGCGCGAAGAAATAAGACGATAGGTCCTGAGCAGTCGCATATTTACCTCCAACCCACAAGCCTGCTTTGACCGTTTCCTCTTGGAACTTCTGTTTATTTGCCGCACTCATGCTGCTGTAGCGGAGCCACGGCGGATTGCCGACTACTACATCGGCTTTCTGCGCATCACTTGCGAGCCACACCGGCCGTGAAAGGTTACGCGCGACGTAGCCCCAGAGATGGTCGCGACCTTCCTTTCGAAGGGTGCGCAGCGCTTCGTAGGTATCGAGTAGCATGCGCACATCAGAGGAATCCTCGAAGCCCTTCCGGGCAAGCCAACCGGATAGCGCTGCTGTGGGCTGATCGCGTTCGGCCAAGCTTAGGATTTCGCCGAGAGCTTCATCAAACAGGCCTCGTTGGCTGGCCAGGCTTAAGGGAAAGCGCAGGATCACCCGCTTCCCGCTGTCATCAATCGAGATCGTGCCGCCCTCCGCGCGAGCCGCCTCACCTTGAGCGGGCACGACGATCTCAAGATCTTGCAGGTTCATAAATTGGCGAGCGTTCCACTGCAGCGCATCGCCGAGGTATACAGGAACGCTCAAAGAACCTGGACGGCCCCGCTGCAGCGTCGGCATCAGCGCGAGGAGATACGTCGCGCGAGCGAAGATCACCGCGACCGGGTGAATATCGATACCAGCAACCTTCTCCCCGGCCCGGGCGATGGCATCGGCGGGCGAGAAATCTGCTGCTTCGGCGGCCGCAATCAAGCGGCGAATTGCGTGGAACAGGAAGGTTCCCGACCCGCACGCGGGGTCGATCACCCGCTCATTCAGCGGATCATGAATCGCGGCCTCGCAGATCCGTTGGGCCAGCCAGTCGGGCGTGTAGTACTCGCCGAGGTCATGGCGCTGCTCGGGATCAATCAGGCTTTCGTAGAGCCCCTTTAGAATGTCGATTCGAATGTCCCGCAGGCGGAAGCGGTTGGCTTGCCGCGCGATCTCCATGACCAGATCGCCGCCTTTAGGATGCAAGAGCACCCAATCGAAGAAATCGCTTTCGACCGCGCCGACGATTCCCAAATCACGAAAGGGCTTGCCTTCGAGCAGCGTCGCTCCGCTCGCCGGCAGTGTGTCGAGTAGGGCCACGGTGGCAATCGCCTTGGCTACGATGGTCAGGTAGGTGTGCTGGAAGAACAGAGCGGGCGCTTCGATGTCGGTGCCGTAGGCAACGCGCAGCAAGCGGTTCCACAGGTCGCGTTTCAGATTTGCTTCAGGATCGTCTTTGAGGTCGTTCCAGAGGGCCTCGATCTCTCGGATTGCTCGATGGTAGGCGACGCTGTGGCGACCAAGCTGATGCTGAATGCTGATGACGTCGGGCGGGATTTCGTCGTTCAGAGCAACGACGCTCTCCAGCCAGCCGAGCAGGCCGCGTGGCTCACTCACCTTCGGCTTGAACTGCCCGAGCTCGTCGAGCCTGCCGTCGCGGACCATGTAAACCCGGAATTCCGCGCCATCTGTGGCGATACCGACAAACCTTTGCCCGGTGTCCGCTTCGCGTTCGGGCAGATACCGGCTGAGCTGCGCCTCGGCGTCGCCTCGTTCGCGAGCGAGATCTCGCTTGATCTCGAACACGGTGCGGCCGAGCAGGGCATCGATGCGCCCCCGCACCTCCGGCAATGGCCGCTCGAAATCGACGCTCGTCGCGTCCGCGCCCAGTCCATCCGTGAGCAGCCGGAACAGGTGACTGCGCACCTTCTCGTGACCTGGCTTGGTGACCAGCTCGGCGACGATCGGCTCCAGATCCTCTGTTCTCATGATCCTTTCCGCTTCAGCGAATGAGTTCTCTACCATAGGTTAAGAGCAAAGCGGTTGCCAACCATGTTAAGAACCTGCACGGAAGGCGCGCGGAGCGCGAACCCCACATCCAGCGTTTTTTGGCCGCCGGCTGGGGCGCCGGCGCGGTCAAGGGGTGAACCCTTGGCCCAACCATGGAGAGGCACCCGTGATCATCGACCACCGCACCTACACGTTCCATCCGCTGAAGCTCGGCAAGTGGCTGGCGCTGTACGAGGAATACGCGCTGCCGGTGCAGAAGAAGCACCTGGGCGGCCTGGTCGGCTTCTTCGTCACCGAGGTCGGCACCCTCAATCAGGTGGTGCACCTCTGGCAGTATCAGGACATGGGCGATCGCGAGCGGCGCCGCGCGGCGATGGCCAAGGACCCGGACTGGCAGGAGTTTCTCAGGCGCAACGAGGAGCTCGGCGCGCTCCTGCACCAAAAGACCAAGATCCTCGTCCCGGTGCCGTTCTCGCCGATCAGTTAGCCCGCGGCCGCCGGCGATCGCCCGCGCGACCCTCGAAGCCGCCGGCCGCACCGCCTGCTTCTGCCCCCGCTGTCAGGCGGGAGTGGGGTTGACCACGACGGGCCGCGGCGAAGACTGTCGCCCGCCCTGCGGTTAACGACTCGTCACCAGCGATTGATTAAACTGCCCTCCGAGGTGGAATTTGCGTTACAACACAATCGTCATGAGCGCCCCGGAAGCCCGCGCCCGCGACCTGATCGACCGCCAGCTCGACGCCGCCGGCTGGGTCCTGCAGCACCGCGACGAGCTGAACCGCAAGGCCGGTCGCGGCGTCGCCGTGCGCGAGTTCCCGCTGCCGGCCGGCGAGGCCGACTATCTGCTGTTCGTCGACGGCAGGGCGGCGGGCGTGATCGAAGCCAAGAAGGCCGGCACCACCCTCTCGGGCTTCGCGGAGCAGTCGGAGAAATACCTCGCCCAGCTGCCCGAGCACCTCGACGCCTGGGCCGACCCGCTGCCGTTCGGCTACGAGAGCACCGGCATCGAGACTCTGTGTCGCGACCTGCGCGACCCCAAGCCGCGATCGCGCCCCGTCTTCGCCTTCCACAAGCCGGCGACGCTCGCCGAGTGGCTCGCGCAGCCCGCCACGCTTCGCCGCCGCCTGCAACAGATGCCGCCTTTGATCAGCACGGGCCTGCGCGGCTGCCAGATCGAGGCGATCGAGAACCTGGAGCGCTCGCTCGCCGCCGACCATCCGCGTTCCCTGATCCAGATGGCGACCGGCAGCGGCAAGACCTTCACCGCCTGCAACTTCAGCTACCGGCTGATCAAGCACGCCGGCGCCCGGCGCATCCTGTTCCTGGTCGATCGCAACAACCTCGGCGACCAGACGCTCCGCGAATTCCAGGCCTTCACCACGCCCGACGACGGCCGCAACTTCACGAGCCTGTACAACGTCCAGCATCTCCAATCCAACCGCATCGACCAGGTCGCCAAGGTGTGCATCACGACCATCCAGCGCCTCTATTCGATGCTGCGGGGCGAGGAGGACTACGACGTCGCGGCCGAGGAGATCTCGGCCTTCGAGACCGCACTCGGCGGGGGCGAAAGGGAGCGCCCGGTCGCCTACAATCGGACGATTCCGATCGAGACGTTCGACTTCGTGGTCACCGACGAGTGCCACCGCTCGATCTACAAGGTCTGGCGCCAGGTGCTGGAATATTTCGATGCCCACATCATCGGCCTCACCGCGACGCCCTCCAAGCTCACGCTCGGCTTCTTCGGGGGCAACCTGGTGATGACCTACCCCTACGAGCGCTCGGTCGCGGACGGCGTCAACGTCGGCTACGAGATCTATCGGATCAAGACCAAGGTCTCCGAGCAGGGCAGCCGGGTCGAGGCCGGCTACGCGCTCGGCTTTCGCGACCGGCGCACGCGCATGAAGCGCTGGGAGGAGCTGGACCAGGATTTCGAGTACAAGGCCCAGCAGCTGGACCGCTCGGTCACCACGCCCGACCAGATCCGCACCATCCTCAAAGCCTACCGGGACAAGCTGAGGTCCGAGCTGTTCCCGGGCCGCGACTGGGTCCCGAAGACCCTGATCTTCGCTAAGGACGACCACCACGCCGAGGAAATCACCCACATCGCGCGCGAGGTGTTCGAGCAGGGCAACGAGTTCTGCAAGAAGATCACCTACCAGGCGGCCGAGAGCCCGAAGGAGCTGATCAAGCGCTTCCGCACCGACCCGATGCCGCGCATCGCCGTGACCGTGGACATGGTCGCGACCGGCACCGACGTGCGGCCGATCGAGGCCCTGATCTTCATGCGCGACGTCAAGTCCGAGATCTACTTCGAGCAGATGAAGGGCCGCGGCGCGCGGATCATCCAGCCCTCGGACCTGAAGCAGGTGACGCCGGACGCCCTGGCCAAGACCCGCTTCGTGCTGATCGATGCCGTGGGCGTCACCGAGACCAACAAGAGCGACAACCAGCCGCTCGAGCGCAAGCCCGGCGTCGCCTTCGGCAAGCTGATCGAGCAGGTCGCCATGGGCCGGCGCGACGATGATTCCCTAAGTTCGCTCGCCGGGCGGCTCGCCGCCCTCGAGCGCGAGCTGGACGGCCGCGGTCAGGCGGGCGCGGAGGACCTGCGGCGGATCGAGGACGCGGCCGGCGGCCATGGGCTGACGGACCTCGCGAACGCGCTCCTGGACGCGATCGACCCGGACAAGATCGAGGCGGAAACCACAGCGCAATTCGGCCCCGCACCAACCGAGGAGCAGCGGGCCGAGGTGGAGCAGGCGCTGAAGGAAAGGGCCTGCGACCCGTTCGACAACGCGGCACTGCGGCGCACGCTGGTCGACATCAAGCAGAAGTCCGAGATCGCGATCGACGAGATTACCGCCGACGTGGTGACCTATGCCGGCTACGACGTCGAGCGGGCGCGCGAGCTGACGGTGCACTTCGAGCAGTTCATCGATCAGAACAAGGACCGGCTCGCCGCGCTCCGGATTCTCCTGAGCCGGCCCTACCGCGCCCGCCGCCTGACCTACGCAGCAATCCGCGAGCTGGCCGACGAGCTGACCCGCGCGCCCTGGCCGCTCGACGTCCTCCAGGTCTGGCAGGCGTACCAGCGCCTCGACGCGGCCCGCGTGCGCGGCGCACCCGACCGCGTGCTGACCGACCTCATCGCGCTGGTGCGCTTCGCCACCGGCGGCCCCGACGAGGTGCTCGAGCCGTTCTCGAGGCGGGTCGAGCAGCGGTTCAATCTGTGGGTCGGCCGCCAGCTCAAGGCGCGCCGGAGCTTCACCGACGAGCAGATGGAATGGCTCCGGCTCATCAGGGACCACATCACTGCCAACGTCGAGGTCACGACCGAAGACCTCAAGGAGATCCCCAGCTTCACCGCCCGCGGCGGGCTGCTGAAGGCAAGGCGAGTGTTCGGCGAGCAGCTGCAACCGACGCTCGATGACCTCGGTGAGGCCCTGGTTGCATGAACGACGCCTCAGCAGCTGACACAATCAACAACTACAGTTTACCAAAAGGCTGGGCGCGAGCGAAGCTCGGCAGCATACTCCCGCTTCAGTATGGCAAAGGACTTACCGCCAAGCATCGAAAGACCATAGGTGACGTTCCTGTGTATGGGTCTAGCGGCATCGTCGGGACCCATGACGAAGCACTCACGTCAGGTCCTGTTATCATTGTAGGCCGCAAGGGATCGGTAGGATCAGTTTTCCTTTCCAAAGAGGCTTGTTGGCCTATCGATACAGTCTACTTCAGCGAACCCAGCCGTAGTCTTGACCCGGCATTCTTTTCGCACCTTTTGAGCCATCTCAATCTGTCGCGTTTGGACCGGTCAACCGCGGTGCCGGGGCTGATCCGCGAAGACTATGACGTGCTCGAAGTGGCGATCCCACCGTCCCCGGAACAACAGCGCATCGTCGCCAAGATCGACGAGCTGTTCAGCGAGCTGGACGCCGGGGTGGCGAGCCTGAAGCGGGCCAGGGCGCTGCTCAAGAGATACCGGCAGGCGGTGCTCAAGGCGGCGGTGACCGGCGAGCTGACCCGCGGCTGGCGCGAGCGCCACCGAGGGCAGCTTAAGGAGAGCGGCGCCGAGCTGCTCCAGCGTATCCTGAAGGCCCGGCGCGCGGCCTGGGAGGCCGCCGGGTTGAAGAAGCTGCGCGCCAAGGGCAAGCCGCCCAAGGACGACGGCTGGAAGCAGAACTACAAGGAGCCCCAGCCGCCCGACCCCGCCGGCCTGCCCGCCCTACCCGAAGGATGGGTGTGGGCAACTCTTGATGCCCTAGCCGAGGTCGTTGGTGGTGTCACCAAGGATGCGAAGCGAGAAGCTCGTGGCGGTGTATCTGTTCCGTACCTGCGCGTGGCCAACGTCCAACGTGGCTACCTCGATCTTTCAAAAGTTAAAGAAATCATCGTGGACACAGACACGGTAGCGTCACTTCGATTGGTGAGGAATGACATTTTGTTTAATGAGGGTGGCGACATTCACAAGCTTGGGCGCGGATGGATTTGGCAGGATGAGTTGCCTGAATGCATCCATCAAAACCATGTGTTCCGAGCGAGATTACATCTATCCGAGTTCTCAGCGAAGTTTGTTTCTTGGTTTGCGAACGCAATTGGGCAAGAATACTTTATGCGGGAAGGCAAGCAGACCACGAACCTCGCTTCGGTAAGCTTGTCCAAACTGAAGATTTTCCCAGTACCAGTCCCACCTTGCGAAGAGATCGCCGAGATTGAAGCCGAATTGGAACGGCAGCTAACGGTGCTCGACGCCTTCGAAAGCTTAACCGAGCAAGAGATGAGACGCTGCTCAGCTCTCCGCCAGTCCATCCTCAAGGCCGCGTTCGCGGGCAGGCTGGTGTCGCAGGACCCCGACGACGAGCCGGCGAGCGTGCTGCTCGAGCGCATTCGCGCCGAGCGCGCGGCCAGGCCCAGGCCCGCCCGCGGCCGGCGGCGCAAGGTCGAGGCGGGCGCGCGGCAGCTGGAGCTGCCGGTTCAGTAGGCGAGCACCTGGACGTGGCCCTGCTGACCGTAAGCGAGGATGCGCCGATCGACCGTCACGACCGGCGCGTTCAGGAGCCGGGCGATCGCGACGATCACGCGATCGGCCGGGTCCCTGTGGAACGGCT
>JBOHKK010000234.1:0-10179 GCA_050729115.1 Geminicoccaceae bacterium
AACAAAGATACCTTCCTTCGCAACCCCGCGCGCGGGGTTGACCCTCGCTCGGGCGGAATCCTTCGGATCCTGAGCTGAACCGCACGGCCGGCGCGGCTGGCCGGAAGCCGGGTTGCGGCGGCTCCCCGAGTGGTCCCGCCTGGGGCCTCCCCGATTTCGAGCAGACCTGAGCGGCCGGACTGCGCGCGCCGTCCTCGAACGGCGCGTCTTTGGCCTTCCCCCGGCCGGGCACTCGCGCTTTGATCGGCCAGAGCTGGCCAGGGGGTGTGATCCGAAATGCTGCTCACCGGTTTCGAGGGCTATGGCGGCCGGGCGATCAACCCGGCAAAGGAGATCGCGGAGCGGCTCGACGGCAGGGTCATCGGCGGCACCGCCGTCCACGGCCGGATCCTCCCGGTGAGCTATGCCGAGGTCGGCGCGCGCCTCGCCGGGCTGATCGAGGCGCTGCGACCGCGCGCGGTGATCGGTCTCGGCCTGTGGCCGGGCGAGCCGATGCTGCGGATCGAGCGGATCGCGGCGAACATCGCCGACTTCGAGATCGCCGACAATGTCGGCCTGATCGCCAGGGAGCCGGTGGTCGAGGGCGGACCGGCGGGCCTGCTCAGCACCCTGCCGATCGCGGCGATCCGGGACCGGTTGCTCGCAGCCGGCATCCCGGCGCGGCTCTCCGGGACGGCCGGGCAGTTCCTGTGCAACGCCCTGATGTACCACGCCCTTCGCCTGTGCGCGGAGCGTTCGCCGCCACCCTGCTGCGGCTTCATCCACCTGCCCTATCTGCCGCAGCAGGTCGCCCTGCTGATGGCACAGAAGCGGGACCCTGCCAGCGTCGAGGTCGAGGCGCGCGCCGATCTGGCATCGATGGCGCTCGAGGCCATGCTCGAGGGGGTGCGCCTCGCGATCGAGACCACCCTCGAGGCCGGCCCCGCTTGACCGGGCGGAGGTCGGATGCCACGGTGACGGCCTGCAAGAAATATGAGCCTGAGGGAGCAAGGGATCATGGCCACGCGCGTGATCGATGCCGCCGTCAAGTCCTTGGTCAAGTCGTTGGTCCGCGGAACGATGGCCGCTCTGGCGCTGGCGCTGCTGGCGCCGCCGGTGACGGCGCAGGAGCACGGCGGCACCCTGATCGCGGCGTTCTCCGCCGATCCCGCGGGGTTCGACCCGGTGCGCGGCCCGAGCGGCATGTCGCACGTGGTGATCGAGCAGGTCTACTCGACCCTGATGCTGCTCGACCCCGACGCCAATCCGATCCCCGGGCTTGCCGAATCCCATGAGGTCTCCGAGGACGGTCTCGAATACACCTTCAAGCTGCGCGACGGCGTCACCTTCCACAATGGCGACCCGCTTACCGCCGAGGACGTCAAGTTCAGCTTCGATCGGCTGCGCGCTCCCGACTCGGGCTACTCCTATGGCTCCCAGGTCGAGACCATCGAGGAGGTCGAGGTGGTCGATCCGCTGACCGTGAGGTTCAGGCTCAGCCAGCGCACCGGCCCCTTCCTGATCTACATGGCGTTTCCCGGCTCCTCGATCGTGCCGAAGGACCTGGTCGAGTCGGGCCACGATCTGAACGCCCACCCGATCGGCAGCGGCCCCTTCGAGTTCGTGAGCTATCAGCCGCGCACCGCGATCAAGTTCGAGCGCAACGACAACTACTGGGAGGAGGGCAAGCCCTACTTCGATGCCATGGAATATCGGATCATCTCGGACATCACGGCGCTGACCAATGCGGTGATGTCCGGCGTGGTCAACTTCTCGAACGAGATTCCGCCCAAGGACTGGGCGGCCATCCAGTCCAACCCGAATCTCGTCGGCAAGACCATCGAGGGCTCGCGCTATTACTGGCTGCTCCCGAACAACGAGAAGCCGCCGCTCGATGACCCGAAGGTCCGGCAGGCGGTCGCGCACGCGATCGACCGGCAGGCGATCGTCACCGGCGCCTTCTTCGGCCAGGCGACCCCGATCCTGGGCGGCGTGATCCCAGAGTGGAACTGGGGCTTTGCCGATCTGCAGTACTTCACGCCGACGGGCAATCCCGAGAAGGCCAAGGCGCTGCTCGCCGAGGCGGGCCATCCCGACGGCTTCGAGACCTCGATGACCATCGCCTCGTCGTTTCCGGCGATGGTCGCGATGGCGCCGATCATCCAGGCCAATCTGCAGGCGGTCGGCATCGATGCCGAGATCGGCACCATGGAGATTCCGCGCTACTGGGACGAGGTCTGGAGCACCAGCAACTTCGACATCACCACCATGTACTGGCTCTCCCCGCTCGCCGATCCGGACGACTTCGTCACCAACAACTACAAGTGCGGCATGGCGATCAACGTCCAGAATTCGTGCAGCGAGGCGATGGACGCGATCCTGGCCGAGGCCAAGGCGGCGCCGACCCGGGACGAGCGCCAGAAGCTCTATGCCGAGATGCAGGAGCTCTCGCTCGAGGAGATGGGCATCGTGCCGCTGGTGAACGGCTGGATCCTGATCGCCCACACCGCCGATCTCCAGAACTACACGCCGATGCGGACCGGCTTCCTCAAGACCCTGAAGGACGCCTGGTTCGAGCAGTAAGGGACGCCCGTGAGCCGGCGCCAGCGCCCGCCAACCGTCATTGCTCTTGACCCGGCCATCGACGGCGCACGCCGGAAAACGACCGTGCCTCAGGGAGCCGTCGAAGCCCGCGTCCCCCGGTCGAGCGCAAGGATGTCCGGGCATGACCATTCCAGCTCCTTCGTTCCAGCCAAGCCCTCGACCACACTTGCTGAGCCGGATCATCTCGGATGTGACCAGCCGATCAGTGGCCCGCCATGCTCCGGCTGATCGCGTTTCGGCTGCTGGCGTTCGTTCCGACGCTGATCGCCGCCTCGATCGTCCTGTTCATCGCGATCAACGTGGTGCCGGGGTCGGCCGCCAAGGCAGCGCTCGGCATTGACGCCACGCCACAGGCGATCGCGCGCTTCGAGCACCAGCACGGCCTCGATCGCCCGCTGTACGTGCAGTATCTCGCCTGGCTCGGCGGCGTCCTGCGCGGTGACTTCGGCAACTCCTTCCAAAATCACGTGCCGGTCGGGCCGGAGCTGCTGGCGCGCCTGCCGGTCACGCTCGAGCTTGCGCTCTTGGCGTTCCTGATCGCCAATCTGATCGCGGTGCCGCTCGGCGCCATCGCCGCTTACTTCCACCAGCGCAAGACCGATTACACGATCACCTTCTGCGCTACGGTCATGGGCGCGATCCCCAACTTCTGGCTGGCGACGCTCCTGATCCTCCTGTTCGCGCTCACCTGGCGCTGGTTGCCGACGGGCGGCTACGTGCCGTTCACCGAGGATCCGCTGCGCAATCTCTCGATGATGATCATGCCGGCGCTCTCGCTCGGGATCGTCTCCTCGGCGCTGCTGCTCCGGATCATGCGCACCGCGATGCTGGAAGTGCTGACCTCGGACTACATCCGGACCGCGCTCGCCAAGGGCGCGAGCCAGAGCGTCGTGGTCTGGCGACATGCCGTCCGCAACGCCCTGATCCCGTTCCTCACGGTCGGCGCGGTCGAGTTCGGCTTTTTGTTCGGCGGCGTGGTGATCATCGAGGACATCTTCCTTTTGCCCGGGATCGGCTCGCTGGTCCTCATCGGCATCATCAACCGCGACTACCCGGTGCTGCTGGCCGCAGCGCTGGTGGTCACGGTGGCGGTGCTGATCGCGAACATGATCGTCGATCTCGTCGCCTCGATCCTCGATCCGAGGCAGGTGCACGGGAGGTCCGGGGCATGACCGATCTCGCCGCACCGGCGGTCCGCCGGGCGCCGCTCGCCTGGCGCCGCCACGGGCTCCTCGTGCTCGGCGGCATGCTGGTCGGCGGCGTCGTGCTCGCCGCCCTGTTCGCGGACTGGATCGCCCCCTACTCGCCCTACGAGCTGAATGTCGCGGCGATGCTCCAGGGGCCGAGCGCGGCGCACTGGCTCGGCACCGACGAGCTCGGCCGCGACCTCCTCTCGCGCACCATCTTCGCCGCCCGCATCTCGGTCGAGGTGGCGCTGGTCGCGGTCGGGGTCGGGCTGCTCGGCGGTACCGTGATCGGGATCATCGCCGCCTATTTCGGCGGCATTCTCGACGTGCTGCTGATGCGGCTGATGGAGCTGCTGTTCTCGTTCCCGGCGATCCTGCTCGCCGTGATCCTGATGGCGAGCCTCGGCACCAGCACTTTGAACGCGATGATCGCGATCGGCATCATCTTCATCCCGGGGTTCTCGCGCCTCGCCCGCGCCGCGACCCACGGCGTGCTGCGCCAGCAGTACGTCGATGCCGCCCGCACCATCGGCATGTCGGACCGGCGCATTTTGGTGCGCGAGATCCTGCCCAACGTGGCGACGCCGCTCCTGGTCGAGGCGGCGGTCGCCTTCGCCTATGCCGTGCTTCTGGAATCGGCGCTAAGCTTCCTCGGCCTCGGCGCCCAGCCGCCCGAGCCGTCGTGGGGCAACATGCTGAACACCGGCCGGGGTTTCATGGCTCAGGCGCCCTGGCTCGGCATCGTGCCCGGGATGGCGATGTTCCTGTGCGTGCTCGGCTTCAATCTGCTCGGCGACGGTCTCCGTGACCTCTTCGATCCGCACCTTCGCGACTGAGACCGCGGTGCCCGGCCAGCGGCCGCGTTCGGGAGCGCTCCCGACGCTTGCGATCGAGGAGCTCACCATTGAGCACGCCGGCCGCCGCGGCACCGCGCGCCTGGTCGATCGCCTCGGCCTCGAGGTCCGGCCGGGCGAGATCGTCGGCCTGATCGGCGAATCCGGCAGCGGCAAGACTATGACCGCGCTGTCGGTGCTCGGCCTGCTGCCGCGGGGCGTGCGGGTCGCGGCGGGCGACATCCGGCTGTCCGGCCGCTCGCTCGTGGGCATGCCGGCGGCCGATCTGCGCCGGGTCCGCGGCGATCGCATCGCCATGATCCCGCAGGATGCGCTGCGCGCCCTCAACCCCGTGCTGACCGTCGACAAGCAGGTCGGCGAGCCGCACGTGATCCACCGCGGAACCCCGTGGGCTCTGGCCAAGGCCAAGGCGGTCGAGCTGCTCCGCGGCGTCCATCTGCGGGCGCCGGAGCAGCGGGCGCGGGAGTACCCGCACCAGTTCTCGGGCGGCATGCAGCAGCGGGCGATGATCGCGATGGGCCTGGCACTCGAACCGGAGCTTCTGGTCGCGGACGAGCCGACCACGGCCCTCGACGTCACCGTCCAGGCGCAGGTACTCAAGCTGCTGCGGGAGATCCGCGACAGCCACGGCACGGCGGTCCTGTTCATCACCCATGACCTCGGGGTGGTCGCGGAGTTGTGCGACTGGGTGTACGTGATCTACGCTGGGACGATCATCGAGCAGGGCGCGATCGAGGCGGTGTTCACCCGCCCCGGCCATCCTTACACCCAGGCGCTGCTGCGCGCGACGCCGACGGTGCGCTCGGTGCCGACCGAGCTGGTCTCGATCCGGGGGCAGATCCCGTCGGCGCTCGAGCTGCCGCGCGGCTGCCGCTTCGCCGATCGCTGTCCGCACCGCTTCGAGCGTTGCGCCAGCGAGCCGCCGCAGCTCGAGGTGGATGCCGGGCACACCGCCCGCTGCTGGCTCCTGGAGACCGGGCGTGGCTGAGGTGCTGGTCGCCCTGGAAGGGGTCTCGAAGACCTTCGAAGGCGGCGGGCCGTTCCGGCGCCGGATGCCGGTCAACGCCGTCGATGCGATCGATCTCGAGGTTCGAGCCGGCGAGACGATGGGCATCGTGGGCGAATCCGGCTCCGGCAAGTCGACGCTGCTTCGGCTCACCCTGCGCCTGCTGCGCCCGAGCGCCGGGCGGGTACTGTTCGAAGGCCGGGACATCGCGGGTCTGCGCGGGCGCGAGCTGCGGGCGTGGCGGCGGCGCATGCAGGTCGTGTTCCAGGATCCGACCAGCTCGTTCAATCCGCGCCAGTCGATCGGCACGGCGCTCGCGGCGCCGCTGGAGGTGCACGGCCTGGGCGATCGACGAAGCCGGCGGCGCACGGTCGGCGAGACGCTCGAGCTGGTCGGCCTGAACGCGGGCTTCATGGACCGCCACCCGCATCAGCTCTCGGGCGGCCAGCGGCAGCGCGCGGCGATCGCCCGCGCGATCATCCTGCGGCCGTCGCTGGTCCTCCTCGACGAGCCGACCTCGGCGCTCGACGTCTCGGTCCAGGCCCAGATCCTCAATCTCCTGCGACAGATGCGGCGCGAGCTCGGCCTTACCTACGTCTTCGTGAGCCACAACCTCGGCGTCATCCGCTACATCAGCGATTCCGTCGTGGTGATGTGCCGCGGGCGGATCGTCGAGACCGGCACCGCCGAGCAGATCTTCGCCCGCCCGCGCGACGCTTACACGCAAGCGCTCCTGGACGCCGTGCCGGATGCCGACCCCGACCGCATCCTGGAGCGCAGAACCAGGCGACCGGCCGCGCCGGGGCAACGACAGGGAGTGGCATGATGCTCGAGCTGAACACGTTCTCGATCGCGGCACGTTGCGCGCGCACCGGCATGGTCGGCGTCGCGGTGTCGACCGCGGTGCCGGGCGTCGGCGGCATCTGCCCCTTCGTCCGGGCGGGCGTGGGCGCGGTGTCGACCCAGTCCTGGGTCAACCCCTATCTCGGGATCGACGGGATCGGGCTGCTCGCCGAAGGGCTCGGCGCGCAAGCGGCGCTGGACCGGCTGATCGCGGACGACCCCGGCCGCGACGTCCGGCAGGTCGGCATCGTCGACCGCAACGGCGAGAGCGCCGCCTGGAGCGGCAAGGACTGCACGCCGTGGTTCGGCCACATCACCGGGCCGGACTACGCGGTTCAGGGCAACATGCTGGTCGGCGAGCCGACCATCCAGGCCATGGCGGCGGCGTTCGAGCGGGCCGCGGGGCTCGATCTGCCGGAGCGGCTTCTGGTCGTCCTCGAGGCGGGGCAGGCCGCCGGCGGCGACAAGCGCGGCCGCCAGTCGGCGGCGATCAAGGTCATGCTCCGGGAGGAGTACCCCTATCTCGATCTGCGGGTCGACGAGCACCGCCACCCGGTCGCGGAGCTGCGGCGGGTGTTCGAGGTCGCCCGCCACCAGTACCTGCCGTTCGTCGTCGGCATGCCGACCCGGGCCAATCCCGAGGGTGCCCTGCCCGAGGAGGTCGGCGCCATGCTGCTGACGCCGCCCCCCTACCGACCGGGCGGCGGCGGCGCTCCCTGATGGCGGTCGTCGCGCCACGCCCAGAAGAGACTTGGACGCCACGCTCGCCACCGTCATTGCGAGGAGCGCAGCGACGAAGCCATCCAGACCGCTCCTGGATCGCCACGGTCGCTGGCGCGCCCTCGCGATGACGCTGCGCAGGCGCGTGGCGGTTCGGCGCCCGGGTTTCATCCCCAGCGGGCCGGCCTTGCCGGTGGGCAACTGAGACCGGCCTTGCGCAGCCCCGCCTTCGCGGTCGGCATCGCGCGGCGTTGGGCATGCCGCTCCGCACAGATCGTGATCAACACCATCGCCCTGATCTACATGCTGGCGATCGGCCTCGCCACGGCGACCGCGGTCCGGGTCGGCAGCGCGGTCGGCCGGCGCGATCGGCCGGGCCTGGCCAAGGCAGGCTGGGTCGGGCTCGGCATCGGCATCGCGGTGATGCTGGCGCTGATGCCGGTGCTGTACGGCTCGAGCGGGTTGATCGTCGCCGTGTACACCGACGATCCGGCGGTCGCGGCCATCGCCGGGCCCGACCTGGCGCTCGCGGCCTGGCTGCTGGCGGCCGATGCCAGCCAGGGGATCCTCACCGGCGCGCTGCGTGGCGCGGCCGACATATGGGCGTGTATCTTGGTGCGGTTTTTTGCCTTTTGGTTGATTTCGATCCCGGTTTGCTACTTACTCGCGCACCGTTGGGACCTGGGCATTCCCGGCCTGCCGTGGGGCCTGCTCATCGGATTGTCGGCGGCAGCGCTGCTGCTCGCCTGGCGGTTCAAGGTGCTCGCCGGCCGGGAAGTGCGACCGCTTTGATGCTCGGAACCGGAGAACCAATGGCACGAGCCGCCGCCCTCCTTCTGCTTCTGCTCACCGCCCTGCCGGCCGCCGCTGAGCCGCCCCACGATCTGGCCTTGCCGATCGCCTGCAGGCCCGGCACGGACTGCTGGCTGCTGCGCTACCTCGATCACGATCCCGGTCCCGGTGTCCGCGACTACATGTGCGGCGGCCTGAGCGGCGACGGGCACAAGGGCACCGATATCGCGATCCGCGATCTGGCGGCCATGGCGGCCGGCGTCGAGGTGCGGGCGGCCGCCGCGGGCGTGGTCGATGCGCTGCGCGACGGCATGGCGGACGTGGGCGTCGACGACACGGGCCGGCAGGCGATCGAGGGCAAGGAGTGCGGCAACGGCATTCGCCTGGCGCACGGCGACGGCTGGACCACCTGGTACTGTCATCTCCGCCGCGGCAGCCTGATGGTCAAGCAGGGCGACCGGGTGGCGGCCGGGCAGCCGCTCGCGCTGGTGGGCCTGTCGGGCGACACCAGCTTTCCGCATCTGCACTTCGACGTACGCCACGGTGACGACGTGGTCGATCCGTTCGTGGGGACGGAGGCCGCCGCCGAATGCGGCCCGGGCAAGCGCCCGTTGTGGACCGCGGAGGTCATGGCCCGGCTGTCCTACCAACCGGTCCTGCTCACCAATGCCGGCTTCGCCAGCGCCGCGCCGAACAAGGGCGACGTGCGGCGCGGCTGGCATCAGCCGAGCGCGTTGCCGGTCACCAGCCCGGCGCTGGTGCTGTGGGTCGAAGGCTACTGGGTCGAGCCCGGGGATCGGGTGCGCTTCCGGCTGCGCGGACCGGATGGCGGGGCGATCCTCGAGCATGCGTTCGAGATCGACCAGCGACGGCAGCGGTGGCTGGGCTTCGTCGGCGAGCGACGCCCGGGCGAACACTGGCCGGCCGGCACCTATGCCGGCGAGATCGTGCTCGAGCGCGCCAGCGCCGCGGAACCCGAGGTCGTCACCATCGAGCGCCAGGTGGAGCTGGTCGAGCCGTAGGCGGTCGCGGCGGCGTCTGCGCGCGCTCGCTTGCACCTGGATCGGCATACCAGGCTCAGGCGTTGCTTGGCCGCACATCCTTCCTTCGGGCGCGCGGCCGGCGTTCTCTCCGGCTGATCGGTCCCTCACGTGGCCGATGGTCGCGCCCGGTACAGCTTGGACAGCCGGCGCCGCCGCAGGCCGGACATGCCGCTTTGCGGCTTCTGAGCGCGCCGCACGCCTCCCCTTCCCCTGACGGCGGTTCGCCGCTTAAGCTCTGCCATTCCGCAACTCACGGGAGCCGCCATGGCCGCGCCGTTCACGCCGACCCGGAGAACCCGCGTCAAACGGATCCACGAGCGCGGGCGCTACGACCGCGAGACGGTGTACGCGATCCTCGACGCCGGGGTGATCTGCCACGTCGGCTACCTGATCGACGGACACCCCTACGTCACGCCGACCTCGTATTGGCGCCATGGCGACCGGCTGTACTGGCATGGCTCGTCGGCGAGCCGCATGCTGCGCCACCTCAAGCAGGAGGTGCCGGTGTGCGTGGAGGTCACCCACTTCGACGGCTTCGTGCTCGCGCGCTCCGGCTTCCACCATTCGATCAACTACCGCTCGGTCATGGCGTTCGGGGCCGCGCAGCTGGTGCCCGAGAGCGAGAAGCTGGCCGCGCTCGAGGACTTCGTCGAGCGCCTGTTTCCCGGCCGCTGGGCCGAGCTCCGGCCGCCGACCCGGCAGGAGGTCAAGGCGACCACGGTGCTGCGCATGGCGCTCAAGGAGGTGTCGGCCAAGGTCCGCACGGGTCCGCCGAAGGACGACGAAGAGGACTATGCGCTGCCGATCTGGGCGGGCGTCCTGCCGGTCACCGCGGAACTGGGGGCGCCGCAGCCCGATCCCCGCCTCGGGCCCGGCACACCCCTGCCGACCTATCTGAGCAGGTCCACCAAGGCCGCTTCCTGATCCCCGGCCGCGGCCAGCAGAGCGACCCGCGCGCAGTTCCCCCG
This sequence comes from Geminicoccaceae bacterium, assembly GCA_050729115.1. Classification (GTDB taxonomy): domain Bacteria; phylum Pseudomonadota; class Alphaproteobacteria; order Geminicoccales; family Geminicoccaceae; genus JBKPNX01. The sequence goes on from JBOHKK010000234.1 coordinate 9,997, forward strand.
CGCGCTGGAGCAATTCCCGATGAGATCGACCTGCCTCGGATCGCACCATCGTGTCGCTCATCGGGTAACAATTGCTCTCGTTCCTGGAGTTAGAGCAGCTTCGTCCGGACGAGGATCGCCCTTGGCGATCTCGTCTCATCGGATGCTGCTCTAGCGACCAGATCTCTCGTCATGGTTGAAATG
>JBOHKK010000235.1:0-10172 GCA_050729115.1 Geminicoccaceae bacterium
GCGAACGGCGATGGCGCAGATGCCAAGCCTGGCGTAACTTCCTTCATGGCGTGGGTTCCTTCTCGATCTTGCCGATCGGAACCTACGCCACCTCAGCCAATTTCCACCAACCTCGCGACACGACCGGGTGTCGTTCGCCCGGTCGTAAACCCGGCGGACGGCCAGGGCCTTGAAGATCAAGCTTTGACGCTGGCTGAAGATCTCCTCCCCGTCCTCGTCGGTCTCAATCGTATCGATCACGATGGGGCCGGTCTGTCGGCAGGCGATCGACGAGTTCGATGGGTCCTCAAACCAGTTGCCCTGCCGCAGCCGGTCGATCATGCCCCGACTGAAATAGGTTATGTGGCAGGTGATACCTTTGACCTTCGGATCAGCAATGGCCTCGATCACAATGTCATTGCCGGTCCAGTCGGTACCGATCTCGCCGACCTGTTCCGCCGCCGCTGGCGTCGCCAGGACCAGAGCCGCCACCAGGGCCAGTCTGCGCACGACCATCCTATAACTCCGTCCCCTCGTTCCTCGCGGGAACGCCCGAACCGACGCCTGGGTCCCTGCTGACCGTTGGACCCGCGCTCAGCAACCGGGTGGCAAGGGCCCTGAGCCGGCCGGTCTGCTGCCGCTGGCGGCGGCTGGAGAGCGCGTAGCCGGCCCAGATAAGGCCGACAATGATCAACCAGAAAACGCCGAGATAACGCGCATCACCGCCGATCACCAGCAGGCCCAAGATTATGATGGTGACGACGGCCACGACAACCCAGCAGGCGATACGGGTTCGTCGGAACGCGGCTGCGTCGTCTCGTTCGAAAGCCTCGGCCAGCTTCTGGATCTCAAGCGCCACTTCCCGTCGGGCGTCAGCTATCGGGTCCATGCCCTCTCCCGGTTTGGTCAGCGCATTGAAGCAAGTTGATCTACGATGAGCGCGACAGCTCGGCGTGGCTGAAGTCTGTCGTCATCCCTCACCTCCCGAGATCATAACTGCTCGAGCCGTACGTCGTCCAAACCTCTCCCGCAATCCCGAGCTAATTGACCCGACCGGCACGGTTGGACAGTCATCTCTGGTAATAAAGCGTCGGCACCCAGCGATCTCAGCGTTGCCGCGCATCCAGGATTATCCACGCTCGTCACCTTAGCGGTGGCAGGCCCGCCGTCGGATACACGTCTCGCCGCCGTTCATCACGCCGCTCTCGCCGTCTGCTCGCCGCGCTGCCGCAACTCGCCTACCAGGCTCACCAGGTCCCTCGGCCCGGATCCGCAGCTCCAGCGCGGCAGGCTCGATAGAGCGCTTGCGGCGTTGAAAGCACAGGTGAAGCGAACCGCGAGGGTGTGTCCTTCGGTCCGCATATGTCCGCATAGGATCGCGTCTTCCTGAGCCCGACCCTTCCTGAGGAGTTTTGAAGACAGCGCGAAGGACCGGTCATCTGGCCTGTGACCGACGTCGGTGCGCGGGTCAGTAGACAAACGGGGCCGCGCGCGCGAGACTGAGCGACAGCAAGAACAAACAATGCCTGGGAGGCGGCCGTGATACCGGGCGCATTCGACTACCATCGGCCGGCCTCGCTCGACGAGGCCGTGGCGCTGTTGACCAAGCATGGGGATGAAGGTCGCCTGCTCGCGGGCGGGCACAGCCTGATCCCGATGATGAAGCTTCGGCTCGCCAATCCCTCGCACCTTATCGACCTGCACGGGATCGAAGCGCTCAATGGCATCGCGGAGGCGGACGGGGCGCTACGGATCGGCGCGATGACCACGCAGGCAGAGGTCATCGCCTCCGAGCTGCTGGAGCCTAGGGTGCCGATCCTGCGCGAGACGGCGCTGCAGATCGCCGACCCGCAGGTGCGCTCCTGCGGCACGATCGGCGGCAACGTCGCCAACGGCGATCCCGGCAACGACATGCCCGCCGTGATGCTGGCGCTCGGCGCCGAGTTCGTCGCACGCGGGCCGTCCGGTGAGCGGGCGATCCCGGCGTGCGACTACTACCAGGCCGCGTTCACCACCGCGCTCGCCGATGACGAGGTGCTGATCGTGCTGCGGCTGGCGGCGCCGCCCGCCGGCCATGGCTGGGCTTATGAGAAGATGAAGCGCAAAGTCGGCGACTACGCGACCGCGGCGGCCGCCGTGATTCTGGTCATGGACGGCGGCGCCTGCCGCGACGCCCGGATCGCGCTGACCAACCTCGCCGACGTGCCGTTGCTCGCAGAGGCGGCGGGGCAGGCGCTGATCGGCACGCCGGTCGACGACGCTGCGATCCGGAAGGCGGCCGCAGCCGCGGTCGCGACTACTGATCCGGCCTCGGACCTGCGCGGGCCAGCGGAGTTTCGCAAGCACGTCGCCGGCGTCATGGTCCGCCGCGCGATCGGACGCGCACGCGAGCGGGCGGGAGGCTGAGCATGGCGAAGCACCACATCCAGCTGACCGTGAACGGCAAGGCTGTAGAAGCGTTGGTCGAGCCGCGCACGCTGCTGATCCATTTCCTGCGTGAGGAGATGGGGCTCACCGGTGCCCACATCGGCTGCGAGACCAGCCACTGCGGCGCCTGCACGGTCGATCTCGACGGCCGCTCGGTCAAGAGCTGCACGGTGTTCGCGGTGCAGGTGGACGGCGCCGAGGTGCTGACCGTGGAAGGCCTCGCCGGGGCGGACGGGCTGCACCCGATCCAGGCGGGTTTCATCGAGCACCATGGCCTGCAGTGCGGCTTCTGCACCCCGGGTATGATCATGCGCACTTACCGGCTGCTGCAGGAGAATCCCGATCCGAGCGAGGCGGAGATCCGCATAGGCCTCGCCGGCAACCTCTGCCGCTGCACCGGCTATCAGAACATTGTCAAGGCGGTGCGCTACGCCGCCGACAGGCTGAGGTCCACATCCAGCGAGGCCCCGGAGGCCGCGGAGTGATGGCTGAGATCGCTACCATGACCCAGGAAGAGCGCGAGGCGACGCTCGGCGGCATCGGCTGCGCCCGCAAGCGCAAGGAGGACATCCGCTTCGTCCAGGGCAAGGGTAACTACGTCGATGACCTGAAGCTGTCGGGCATGCTGTTCGGCGACTTCGTGCGCAGCCAGTACGGCCACGCGCGCATCGCGTCAATCGACACCTCCAGGGCCAAGGCGCTGCCAGGCGTGCGGGCGGTGCTCACGGCCGAGGACCTGAAGCCCTTGAACCTGCACTACATGCCGACGCTCGCGGGCGACGTCCAGGCGGTGCTCGCCGACGGCAAGGTCCTGTTCCAGAACCAGGAGATTGTCTTCGTGGTCGCCGACGACCGCTACATCGCGGCCGATGCGGTCGAGCTGGTCGAGGTCGAGTACGAGGAGCTGCCGGCACTAAACGATCCCACGGCAGCGCTCGCGGACGGCGCGGCGGTGCTGCGCGAGGATCTCGTAGGCAAGACCGCGGGCGCGCACGGCGCGCGTAAGCACCACAATCACATCTTCACCTGGGAGGTCGGCGACAAGGAGGCGACCGAGCGCGCCTTCGCCGCGGCCGAGGTCACGGTCAAGGAGAAAATCGTGTATCAGCGGGTGCATCCCTGTCCGCTCGAGACCTGCGCCTGCGTCGCCTCGATGGACAAGATCAAGGGCGAGCTCACGGTCTGGGGCACCTTCCAGGCGCCGCACGTGGTGCGCACCGTCACCTCGCTGCTGTCCGGCATCCCCGAGGCCAAGATCCACATCATCGCCCCCGACATCGGCGGCGGCTTCGGCAACAAGGTCGGCGTATATCCCGGCTACGTCTGCGCGATCGTCGCCTCGATCGTGCTCGGCGTGCCGGTCAAGTGGGTGGAGGACCGCATCGAGAACCTCTCGGCCACCGCGTTCGCCCGCGACTACCACATGACCGGCGAGCTCGCGGCGACCAGGGACGGCAGGATCACCGGCCTTCGGGTGCAGGTGCTCGCCGATCACGGCGCGTTCGACGCCTGCGCCGATCCGACCAAGTATCCGGCCGGCTTCTTCTCGGTGGTCACCGGCTCCTACGACATCCCGACCGCCCATGTCGCCGTGGACGGGGTGTACACCAACAAGGCGCCGGGCGGCGTCGCGTACCGCTGCTCGTTCCGGGTGACCGAGGCATCCTACCTGATCGAGCGCATGGTCGACGTCCTGGCGCATGAGCTGAAGATCGACCCGGCGGGGCTGCGGCTGAAGAACTTCATCCGGCCGGAGCAGTTCCCCTACCACTCCGCGCTCGGCTGGGAGTACGACTCCGGCGATTACCCCACCGCCATGCGCAAGGCCATGGCCGCGATCGACTACGAAGGTCTGCGCAAGGAACAGGCCGAGCGGCGCGCCAGGGGCGAGCTGATGGGCATCGGCGTCGCCTTCTTCACCGAGATCGTCGGCGCCGGGCCGACCCGGAACTGCGACATCCTGGGCGTCGGCATGTTCGACTCCTGCGAGATCCGGGTCCATCCCACCGGCAGCGCGATCGCCCGGCTCGGCACCAAGAGCCAGGGCCAGGCGCACGAGACCACCTACGCCCAGATCCTCGCGACCGAGATCGGCATCCCGTCCGAGCTGATCCAGATCGAGGAGGGCAACACCGACACCGCGCCCTACGGCCTTGGCACCTACGGCTCGCGCTCGACCCCGGTCGCCGGCGCCGCCGCGGCGCGGGTCGGCAGGAAGATCCGGGCGAAGGCGCAGAAGATCGCGGCGCACCTGCTCGAGGTCGCGGAGGAGGACCTCGCCTGGGACATCGACCGCTTCCAGGTCAAGGGCCTACCCGAGAAGGTGGCGACGATGAAAGAGATCGCCTGGGCCGCCTACCACAGCGTCCCCGAAGGCATGGAGCCGGGGCTCGAGGCGGTCGACTACTACGACCCGCCGAACATGACCTACCCGTTCGGCGCCTACATCTGCGTGGTCGACATCGACAAGGACACCGGCGAGACATCCGTCCGCCGCTTCTACGCTCTCGACGACTGCGGCACGCGGATCAACCCCATGGTGATCGAGGGGCAGGTGCACGGCGGGCTCACCGAGGCGTTCGGCATCGCCATGGGCCAGGAGATCGCCTACGACCACCTCGGCAACGTCCAGGGCGCATCGCTCATGGACTTCTTCCTGCCGACCGCGGTCGAGACCCCGGTCTGGGAGACCGACTACACCGTCACGCCCTCGCCGCACCACCCGATCGGCGCCAAGGGCGTAGGCGAGAGCCCGAACGTCGGCGGGGTGCCGGCGTTCTCGAACGCGGTCAACGACGCCTTCGCCCATCTGGGCGTGACGCACATCCCGATGCCGCACACCGCAGCGCGGCTCTGGCGCGTCTGCCATGATCTCGGGCTGACCGGGCAGCCGCTGGCGGCGGAGTAGGGCCAGGCACTCCAGCGGATGGAACTCACGCGCGAGGAGGTGCAGCGTCGCTTGGCCGAGGTCGGCTACGTCGCCGACCCGCAGCTTGCCATGGCGATCACGCTCATGCGCAAGCTCGAGCGGCCGCTGCTGCTCGAGGGCGAGGCGGGCGTCGGCAAGACCGAGGTGGGCAAGGCGCTCGCACGGATGCTCGAGCGGCCGCTGATCCGGCTGCAGTGCTACGAGGGGCTGGATGCCAACGCCGCGGTCTACGAGTGGAACTATCAGCGCCAGCTGCTCGCGATCAAGATCCGGGAAAGCGAGGATCTGTCGGCCGAGGCCAAGGAGGCGCACGTCTTCCAGCGCGACTTCCTGCTCGAGCGCCCGCTGCTCAAGGCGATTCAGGCGCCCGAGCCCGCGGTGCTGCTGATCGACGAGATCGACCGCGCGGACGAGGAATTCGAGGCCTACCTGCTCGAGGTACTGTCGGATTTTCAGATCAGCATTCCCGAGCTCGGAACGGTCACCGCGACCTCGATCCCCTGGGTGGTCCTGACCTCGAACCGGACGCGCGAGCTGTCCGACGCGCTCCGGCGCCGCTGCCTCTACCATTACGTCGACTACCCCGACGAGGCCAAGGAGGTCCGGATCGTGCTCGCGCGCGTCCCGGGCATCGAGGCGCAGCTCGCCGGCCAGGTCGTGCGCTTCGTCCAGGCGCTGCGCAAGGAGGATCTGCGCAAGCCGCCGGGCGTGGCCGAGACGCTGGATTTCGCGGCAGCGCTGCTCGGCCTCGGCGTCCGCGATCTTCCGTCCGAGCCGACCGCGGTCGCCGACACGCTGCTCTGCCTGCTCAAGACCCACGAGGACCAGCGCGCGGTGTCGCGCGAGGTGGCGGAACGACTGCTCGGCAAGGTGGCGTGACATGACGCCGGTCCCGCTTGCCGATCCGCTGCTGACCCGGCGCCTGGTCGGCTTCGTCCGCCTGCTGCGTGACAACGGCTTCATGCTCGGCCTGCGCGAGGCCGAGGACGCGTTGCGCGCCGCCGCGGCCGCCGGCCTTGCCCGGCCGGAGCCGCTGCGCCAGGCGCTGCGGGCGCTGCTCTGCTCGTGCGAGCGCGACTGGCGCCGGTTCGACGAGCTGTTCGATGCCTGGTGGCTGCGTCGTGGCATGCGCCGCGCGGTCCTCGGCGCCGGCCGGGCACCCAAGGCGGCGGCGCGGCCAAGTGCTTCACCGATCGCTGCCCGCTTCGGGGCGCCGGAGCGGGTCGAGCACGACGGCGAGGTGGCCGGCGCCGCGGCCGAGGGCCGCGCGGGCGGCGCGAGCGCTGCCGAATCGCTGGCCGCAACCGACCTCCGCCACATCGCCGATCCGGACGAGCTCGAGCGCCTGCACGCCTTGGCCGAGCGGCTCGCCGCACGCATGCGCCATCGCCTCAGTCGGCGCGAGAAGGCGCGGCGGCGGGGCCGCCGCCTCGACTTCCGGCGGGTGATCCACAAGAGCGTGCAGAGCGGCGGCACGCCGATCCGCCTCGTGTTCCGGCGGCGCCGCGACAAGCCGGTGCGCCTCGTCGCGATCCTCGACGTCAGCGGCTCGATGAGCCCGTACGCCACCTTCTTCGTCCGCTTCCTGAAGAGCATCCTGGACCGCTTCCGCGAGGCGGACGCCTTCGTCTTCCACACGCGCCTCGTCCACATCGGGCCGGCGCTCGGCGAGCGCAACACCGAGCGGGCGATCCTGCGCCTCTCGCTGCTGGCGGAGGGCTGGTCCGGCGGCACCCGGATCGGCGAGAGTCTCGCCGCTTTCAACCGGCGCTACGCAGCAAGCGTGCTGAACCGCCGCGCGATCGTGGTCGTCGTGAGCGATGGCTACGACACCGGGCCGCCCGAGCAGCTTGCAGAGGAGATGGCGGCGCTCAGGCGGCGCGCACGGCGGATCATCTGGCTCAACCCGATGCTCGGTTGGCAGGGCTACGAGCCGGTCGCGCGTGGCATGGCGGCGGCGCTGCCGCACGTCGATCTGTTCGCGCCTGCCCACAACCTCAAGAGCCTGGCAGCGCTCGAGCCCTATCTCGCCGCGCTATGAGAGGAGCATCGTCTGGATGAATGGACCTCGGGACGAGGTCGTCAGCACCATGGCGGCGCTGATTCGTGCCGGTGAGCCGTGCGTGCTTGCGACCGTGGTCCGCACCGTCGCCGCCGCGGCGGCCAAGCCCGGCGCCAAGGCGCTGATCCGGGCCGACGGCTCGATGACCGGCTGGATCGGCGGCGGCTGCACCCGGAGCGCGGTCGAGCAGGCGGCGCGTCAGACGCTGAGCGACGGGCGGGCGCGCCTGATCCGCATTCAGCCGCGAGGCGACGGCGAACCGGCGGCCCAAGATCTGGAAGTGCATCTCAGCAGCTGCCCGAGCGGCGGTACGGTCGATGTGTTCGTCGAGCCGATGTTGCCGCCGCCCCGGCTGATCATCATGGGCGGCTCGCCGGCGGGCCGCGCCCTCTGTGACCTGGCGCGCCGGATCGGGTTCGCCGTCACGGTGGCGGCGCCGGCCGTCGATCAGGTGGGCTTGGTCGAGGTGGAGCGGCGGATCGAGGGCTTCGATCTGAGTGCCGAACCGGCGGCGGCGGCGAGCTTCGTGGTCGTCACGACGCAGGGCCGGGGCGATCGGGCGGCGCTGCGCGAGGCACTCCTTTCCGGCAGCCGTTACGTCGCGTTGATCGCGAGCCGTCGCAAGGCCACGGCGCTCAAGGGACGGCTGGTCGAGGACGGCCTGGCGCCGGAGGTCGTGGCGCGTCTGCGGGCACCTGCGGGCCTCGACATCGGCGCGATCACGCCAGAAGAGATCGCGCTCGCCATCCTCGCCGACATTGTCCGCGAGCGCCGGCGCGGCGCGCGCGAAGCAGCAGCTCCTAGCCGGCCGGCCCGCCGCAAGGAGGTCGGGCTCGACCTCACCTTGCCCGACCGGATGGAGCCCTGACCCCCAATGGCCACGAGAGACTCGGACGCGCAGTCGGGCTCGGTACGGATCGTCGCGATCCTGCTCGCCGCCGGGCGATCGCAGCGAATGGGCGATCGTAACAAGCTCCTCCTGAACATCGGCGGCCAGCCCATGGTCCCGCGAGTCGCAGAGATCCTGCTCGAGAGCCGCGTCTGCGAGGTCATCGCCGTCCTCGGCCATGATCATGCGCGCGTGGCTGAAGCGCTCGCCAGCCTGGCGCTGCGAACCGTGGTCAATCGCGACCACGCTCTCGGCCAGATGAGCTCGGTGCGGGCTGGAGTCGAGGCGCTCGAGCAGGATCCGGCCGCGATCGTCGTGGCGCTCGCCGATCAGCCGGCTCTCGAGCCGCCGGATATCGACTTCGTGGTCGACGCCTTCCTGGCTCTGCCGGAGCCGAAGATCCTGGTACCGATGTATGGCGGGCAGCGCGGCAATCCCATCGTGCTCCCCGGCAAGCAGCGTCGGGCGCTGCTCGCGGGTGGCGTCAACTTCGGCTGCCGCACCCTGATTGAGCGGCATCCCGAGGCGGTGGTCAGGATAGAAGCCCCCAACCCGCACTACGTGCAGGACATCGATACGCCGGCGGCATACGATGCCTGGGTCGGGGCGCATTCGTTGCGCCACCCAATGGCAAACTAAGACAGGCAGGGCATTGTCGGAGGCGCTTGACAATCATCCACCATAATGGCCGATCGGGCAACCGCCTCTATCCGGCGAACGAAGGCGCCGCTGCTCCTGCCACAACGCCGGCAGCGGCCGCTCGAGCTTCCCCAGCATCAGCGCCTGGTCTGTCCGCCCCGCGAGGATCGCCTTCTGTCATGTCCGGCGCCAGCAGTGGGAGCCTCTGCATCCGGTAATCTCCCACAGGTGCGACGGCCGACCTCTCGCGCTCGTGCTCGGCACGGTTCTGTCAGTCGCTGGAGCGATTTCGGTCGAGAGACATTTCTATATCGAAGGAGACCGAATGCGGCCCGGCGCTTGCGGACGCAAGTTGCCGAGCGAGCCCGGGGCTCCGAAACCAGCGAGAGCCGCTGCGCAACAGTGGAGAAGATCATGCACCCGATGGACGAGGAGATGAGGCGCTGCGTAGACGACTGCTTGGCTTGTCACCGTGTGTGCCTAACGACGCTCTCGCAGCACTGCCTCGACGTGGGCGGTAAGCACATCGAGCCACGGCACACGCGGCTCATGCTGGCCTGCGCCGAGATTTGCCGCACGAGTGCGTTCTTCATGGAACTTGGGACCGAGCTCCACAAGCGCACCTGCGCGGTTTGCGCGGAGGTGTGCGCTGAGTGCGCGAAGAGCTGCGAGGGGTTCGACGATATGCAGGAATGCGCGGAAGCCTGCCGCCGCTGTGCCGAGAGTTGCCGCCGTATGGCCGCCTAGCCGGCACACCGGTATGCCCGCTCCTCCCAGCCCGCCGGCAGCGGCCGCTCCGACCTCTCCAGCATCAGCACCTGATGCGTCCGCCCTGAAAGGATCGCCTCCACGATGTCGGGCGCCAGCAGCGCCAGTTGCATCATGCGACTGACGTAGCTCTTGCTGATTCCCTCGGCCTCGGCAATCTCCGTGACCGAGGTGTACACGCCGGCATCGAGCAGCTTCTGCCAGCGCCACGCTCGCGCCATCGCCTTCACCAGGTCGCCTTCCGGCTGCGACTTTGTGGTCGGCACAAGCTCGCTGCCGCCCGGAGCGACAATGCGCTTTCGTCCGCCGCGGCGCTGAAAGCTCATCGGGATGCGGACGACGAGCGTGGTTCCGGCGAGTCTCGTCTCTGCACCCCTCGCCATCTGCCGCAGCTCAGCCATGAGGCTAGACCATTTTCGCCTTGGGTGGATCCGCGGCCCCGGCCCGCTCCCCCTCCCAACCACCCACCGATGGTACCC
>JBOHKK010000236.1:0-10064 GCA_050729115.1 Geminicoccaceae bacterium
AGGTCTGCCAGGCCGTGGCGCGGCCGCGGCGGTGCAGCCCGATCAGGATGTTGTCGAACACGGTATTGGCGGCGAACACGCTGGTCTTCTGGAAGGTGCGCACGAGCCCGACCTCGGCGACCTCGTGCGGCCGCAGGCCGTTGAGCATTCGGCCGCGATACCGGATCTCGCCCCTGGTCGGCCGCAGGAAGCCGGTGATCACGTTGAACGCCGTCGTCTTGCCGGCGCCATTCGGGCCGATCAGGCTGACGACCTCGCCCTCGTCGACGGCGAAGCTCATGTCGGAGATGGCGATCAGGCCGCCGAAATGGACGGCGACGTGCTCGATCGAAAGCGCCATCCGGGCGGTTTCGCTGTTGCCCCTCATGATCTCAGTCTGCTTGCGCTCGGGCGCGCCGGTCGGCACCGGCCGCCGTCGGCGGTCGGCCGCCTCGCAGGCTCTCGAACCAGCCGCGGACGGCCGGAACGATGCCGTTCGGCAGGAAATACACGATCACGATCATGAAGGCGCCGTAGATGATCCATTGCACCTCCGGCTCGGCGATGTCCCGCAGGATGACGGGCAGAATGCCGAAGATCAGGCCCCCGACGATCGGCCCGGCGAGCGTGCCCTTGCCGCCGGTGATCACCATGATCACCATGGTCACGGTGTAGATGAACAGGAACACGTCCGGGTCGACGATCCGCACATAATGCGCGTAAAGGCCGCCCGCCGCCCCGGCAATGGCGGCCGAGACCACCGCCGCCAGCACGAGATAGTGGGTGACGTCGATGCCGACCGAGGTCGCCAGAGGCTCGTTCTCGCGCAGAGCGATCATCGCCCGGCCGATGCGCGAGCGGACGAGGCGCCGGATGACCAGGTAGGACAGGATCGCGATCACCAGCATCAGGTAGTAGTTCGGCGCCTTGCGATAGAGCGTCTGCTCCCACAGGCCGGGAACGGCGAGGGTGAAGGGCGGGATGCTGCTGAGCGCCATCGGCCCTTCGGTCAGATCGACCCAGTTGAGCGCGACCAGGCGCACCACCTCGGCGAAGCTGATCGTGACGATCACGAAATAGGCGCCGCGCACCTTGAACGAGATCTTGCCGATCACCCAGCCAAAGAAGCCGGCGACGACGATGCCGCACAGGAAGGCGAGCCACACCGGCGTCGGCGCCAGGACGAAGGTGTAGCCTTCGGCGAGCTCGAGGTCGAAGCCGAGCGACAAGAGCGCGCTGGTGTAGGCGCCGATCCCGAAGAACGCGACATGGCCGAGGCTGAGCTGGCCGGTGAAGCCGAGCAGCAAATTCAGGCTCATCGCGGCGATCGTGAAGATGCCGGTCGCGATCAGGATGTGAAGGTAGTACTGGTCGGCGAGCCACAGCGGCACGCTCAACAGGAAGGCGACCCAGAGCCAAGGGAGCAGGCGCCTCATCCGACCCGCTCCGCGCGCGCGAACAGACCGGTCGGCTTGAACACCAGCACGATGATGATGAGCAAAAAGCCCATGGCGTCGCGGTAGCCGGAGGAGACGTAGCCAGCCCCGATCTCCTCGACGAACGCGAGGATGAAGCCGCCGATCGTCGCGCCCTTGATGTTGCCGAGGCCGCCCAGGATGACGATGGCGAACGCCTTGAGCGCGGCGAGGTTGCCCATGGTCGGGGTAACCACGAACACCGGCCCGAGCAACGCGCCGGCGGCGGCGGCGAGCCCGGAGCCGAGCGCGAAGGTCGCGGTGTAGACGGCGTTGATGTTGACGCCCATCAGCGCCGCGGTGTCGCGATCCTGAAAGGTGGCGCGCATCGCCTTGCCGAGCCGGGTCCGCTGGATCAGAAGCTGGGCGCCGACGATCAGCAGCGCCGCCACGGCGAACACGAACACCCGCGTCCAGGACACCGAGACCGGGCCGAGCACGAGCGGCTCCGCGGGAAACGGCGTTACGATCGACTTGGCGACGCCGCTCCAGACCAGCTGCTCCGCGTTCTGCATGACGATCCAGGCGCCGATCATCACCAGCATGGTGGTGTCGATGCTGGCGTCGCGCAGCGGGCGCAAAAGCACGACCTCGATCAGGCCGCCGAGCGCGATGCCGAGCAGGACCGCCAGGACCAGCGCCAGGAAGAAGTCGACGCCCAGCACCATGGCGAAGAAGTAGACCATGTAGGCGCCAAACGCGTAGAGCTCGCCGTGGGTGAAGTTGACCACCCGCATGATGCCGAAGATCAGGGTCAAGCCGATCCCGAGCAGGGCGTAGGTGCCGCCGAGGATCAACGCGTTCAGCAGATGCTGGAGGAGCTGGTCCAAGAAGCGATGTCTCCAAAGCGGCGATCACCTGGCGCCGAGGCCCCGCGCTCGGAAAGGGTCGTCTGAAGGCGACGACCCCGGGATCGTGCCGCGCCGCTTCAGAGCACCGGCGGGACGACCTCGTCGTCGGTGATTGCCACGCCCCAGACGTTCCCGGGACTCTGCCCGGTCCTGGCTTTTTGGCCTCCGATCAGCGTCGACGCCGTGCACGTCGTCCGTCCAAGGTCGCTCGCGGTGCGCCACGGGCGCGGCCTTCCGGGCCGTCGCGGCGCCCGCTGCGAGGCCGGCGGCGAGGCGGGCAACGCTCATTCGAGGCGGCACGGCCGTCCCGCCTGGGCGCTCCCCCGACCTCCGCAGGCGAGGTCGGGGGTCGCTTGCCGGCTACCTCAGAGCGGGACCTGGACGACCTTGCCGTCTGAGATCTCGATGACGTAGACGTTGGGCAGGTTCTGGCCGCTCTCGCTACCCTGCGGCCCCTGCTTGGTGAACGCGATGTCACCGTTGACGCCTTCCACCTCGACCGTCCACAGCGCCTCGCGGATCGCCTCGGGTTCGGCCTCGCCGGCCGCCTCGATCGCGGCGGCGATGGTCATGATGCCGTCATAGCCGCGGAAGCCCTCGGTGAGGCCGGCGAAGTTGTAGCCGCGCTCCTCCCATTCGGCGACGAAGTTCTCGGCCACCTCGGGGTTCTCGGCGGCTTCGGGAAACCAGGGGGTGAAGAACACGAGGTGGTAGCTGCCGTTGGCGGCGCTGCCCGCCTGCTCGATCAGCTGGTCGGGCGCCTGCGAGCCGCCGGTGGTGATGATCTGGTCCTCGAGGCCGAGAGCATTGGCCTGCTTGAGCACCAGCGTGAGCTGCTCGACGCCGGTGGTGACGAACAGCGTGTCGGCATCCGAGGCCTTGATCTTGGACAGCTGGGCGCTCATGTCCTGCGCCGCCGGGTCCATGGTCTCGACCGCGCCGACGCCGATGCCCTGCTCCTCCAGCATGGCGCTGAACCGTTCCGCCGCGCCGAGCCCCCAGTCGTTGTTGACGACCAGGAAATCCGCCTTCTCGATGTCGAACTGATCGACCTGTTCCGAGAACGCCCTGGCTTCCATCTCCGAGGTCGGCGAGATGCGAAACACCCAGGGATTGCCCTCGGTCGTGATCTTCTCCGAGGACGAGGTCTCGACCAGCATCGGCACGCCGTACTCCATGAGCTTGGGCATGACCGCGAGCGTGAAGGTCGAGCTCCAGGCGCCCATCATCACCGGCACCTCGTCGCGCACGATCAGCTTCTCGGCGACCGCCACCGCCTCGGTCGGATTGCTCTTGTTGTCCTCGATGATCAGCTCGACCTGCTGGCCGAGCAGGCCGCCCTGGGCATTGATCTCGTCGGCGGCGATTCGGGCGCCGTTGGCGACGTAGTTGCCCGACGCGGCGACCGCGCCGGTGAGCGGCTGGTTGACGCCGATCTTGATGGTGTCGGCCGCGACGATCGTCGGCACCGCGACGGCCAGCGCAAAGCCGGCCAGCACGGCTGCGGTTCTGGTCTGATGACTCATACCGTCTCACCTCCTCTGTGTCCCCGGCCGGCGAGGTCGGGGCTTCGCCGGTTCGTCGTCATTCTAAGTTTAGTAAGATAGAACTATAGACGAGCCTGCCGAAGCTTGACAAGCGCAGGTGACGGTGAGAGAGGGCGCAAGGGGGCCGGCGGCACCGACCATCGCACAGGTATCTCTTGACGGGCTCCCGACCCGCCGGTCCCACGCCTGCAACAGGAGAAATGGCATGAAGCCTGATGGCCGAAAGAAACTGCTCCAGACGATCGAGCAGAATCGGGACAAGGCCATCGAATTGCTGCGCAACATGATCGCCATACCGAGCGTCACCGGAGACGAGGCGGCGATCCAGAAGTTCCTGGCGAGCTACCTGGAGAACATCGGCCTCGATGTCGACATGTGGGAGACCGACTGGGAAGAACTCAGAAAGCATCCGGGGTATCGTCCCGTGCAGCGCGGCTATGAGGGCCGCCCGAACCTGGTCGCGACGCTCAAGGGCACCGGCGGCGGCCGATCGTTGCTGCTGAACGGTCATACGGATGTGATTCCGGTCGGTGCAGGCTGGAGCGACGATCCCTGGTCGGCAACGATTCGGGACGGCCGGATCTACGGCCGCGGCTCCGCCGACATGAAAAGCGGCGTCGCCAGCCATATCGTCGCCGTTGAATCCATCAAGGCCGCCGGACTGAGGCTCAAGGGCGACGTGCTCATCAACGTCGTCGTCGACGAGGAGGTGAGCGGACACGGCACCCTCGATACGGTCATCAGGGGCTACCGGGCCGACGCGGGTATCTCCGGCGAGACCAGCGATCTGGCCGTGCAGCCGGCGTGCATCGGCCGGATCTGGTTCGAGATTGCGATCGCCGGCAAAGCTGCCGGCATTCAGAAACGGTACGAGGGCGTCAGCGGCATCGATCTCGGCAACCAGATCGTCAAGGCGGTGCAGGCGCTCGAGGCAAAGCGCGTGGCGACGGTTGCGCATCCCCTCTATCCGAACGCCTTGGATTCCCTGCCGTGCATGATCGGGGCGTTTTCCGCCGGCAACTACCCCAGCTCGTTCCCCGACAGTTGCCTGCTGAAAGGCAGCATCGGCACGGTCCCCGGTGAGGATCACGAGGGCGTCAAGCAGAGCCTGGTCGATCAGGTCGCAAAGGCGGCGGCGAGCGACCCGTGGATGAAAGACCACCCGCCCATCGTCCGGTTCGTCGGTTACGACGCCCAGGCTTCGGAAATCCCCCGGGACCATCCCATCGTCCAGACGGTCAGGAACAGCTACCGGGAGGTCGTCGGAGAAGACCCGCAGGTAAGCGGCCGTCAAGGCGCCGCGGACACCCGGTTCCTGAACCAGTACGCCAACACGCCCACCGTCATCTTTGGTCCGGGCTCGACTGCGGTCATGCACGCCACCGACGAATATGTGTCGATAGATGACTATATCACGGCAATCAAGGTCGTCGCCCTCAGTGCGTGTGACTGGTGTGAGGCGGAGTGACTGCGGTGCTCTTGTTTGAGCAGGTGAAGCGAACCATCAGCGCCTGACCTCCAGCTGGGTGATCGCGGCATCCTTTTTGGCGTGAGGCGCCCGGGCGCCGCGGGCCGCCTCGCTCACCGCGCCTGGTCCGGTCCGGCGCCAGCTGGCGATCGCCGCCTTGACCGCGCCAAGGCTCGTCGGGGCGACCGAAAGCCGGCGCAGGCCCAGCTCCAAAAGCTGCGGCACCAGGGTCGGCTCGGAGGCCATGTCGCCGCACCGGCTGACCTCGATCCCGCGGCGGCGCCCGGCGGCCACCACCCGCTCGATCAGCTCGAGCACGGCGGGGTTGCGCGGGTCGTAAAGATCGGCCACCGCCCTGACGTCGCGCCCGGCGGCCATGACGTATTGGATCAGATCGTTGCTGCCGATCGACATGAAGTCGGCACTTGCCGCTTCGATGCGTGCGGCCCCTCGTCTCGATCACCCGCCGCATCCAAGCACAGAAGCCATCCTGCCGTCACGGCCTGAGGGGGAAGCGAGGCGGTCCGCGGCGCCGGGCGGCGGATCGCGCCCGCCTTGCTGGAAAGCCGCCGGCAACCCGGGTAGGGTGCCCGATCGGGAACGCGGGGGCGCGCTATCGGGGGGAGATCGAAATGACGCCGACCGTTGCCATCATGTCGCCCGGCGACATGGGACACGCGGTGGCAGCCGTCCTGCGCCGGGGCGGGCTGCGTCTGATCACCTGCCTGGACGGCCGGAGCGAGCGCACCCGGGCGCTCGCGGCCCGCGCCGGCCTCGAGGAGGTCGCGGGCGATGCGGCTCTGGTGCGCGCGGCGGACATCCTCATGTCGATCGTGGTGCCAGCCGAGGCGACCACCCTCGCCCGGCGCATCGCGGACGCGGTCCGGGCCAGCGATGCCGAGCTGGTGTACGTCGAGTGCAATGCGATCGCGCCCCAGACGGCAGGGCAGATCGGCGAGGCGCTCGCGGCGGCCGGCGCCCGGTTCGTGGATGCCGGGATCATCGGCCCGCCGCCCAGGCCGGGCGCCTCGTCGACCCGCTTCTATGCATCGGGCAGGGATGCTGCCGACTTCGCGCGCCTTTCCGACTTCGGGCTGGACGTGCGCGTGGTCGGTGACCAGCCCGGGCAGGCGTCCGCGATCAAGATGTGCTATGCCGCGCTCACCAAGGGCACGACGGCGCTCATGACCGAGCTCGCGATCGCGGCCGAGCGGCTCGGCGTCAGCGACGCGTTGCGCCAGGAGCTCGCAGAGAGCCAGGCGGCGATGCTCGAGCGCATGCAGCGCGCCGTGCCGGAGATGGTGCCCAAGGCGCATCGCTGGGTCGGCGAGATGGACGAGATCGCCAGGACCTTCGGCGCCTGCGGGCTCACGCCGCTGACCTTCGAAGGCGCCGCGGCGCTCTACGCTGACGTGGCCGACACGCCGCTCGGACGCACGTCGCCCGAGGACTGGCGGCGCGAGGCCAGGCGCTTCGAGGACATCGTCGCGGCGCTCGCGCAGGAGCGCTGAAATGCTCAGGGCCGCCATCTGCCCACCCTCTTGAGCTGCGCCGCCGCCGGCGCTCTACCTGGACAAGGGAGACTCTCTCTCACGGGAGACCAACCAGATGACCACGATCGAGATTCGACCGACCGGCGCCGCGCTCGGGGCCGACGTCGCGGGCGTGGAGCTCGCCGACCCGAGCGGGGCCGTGCTCGACCAGATCCGCACGGCGCTGCGGGAGCATCTGGTGTTGCGCTTTCGGGGCACCGCCCTCGACGATGCCGGCTACGTCGCGCTCGGCCGCACCTTCGGCGAGATCGAGCCGCCCGATGCGCACACCCGCACCGCCTCGATGACCGCGGTCGAGTTCCCGGAGATGAGCGTGATCTCGAACATCGTCGAGGACGGCGTGGCCAAGGGCGAGTCGGGCGACGGCGAGCTCAGGTGGCACACCGATCACGGCTTCATGGCGCGCCCGGCGGGCTTCACCATGCTGCTCGCGCGCGAGGTGCCGGCCGAGGGCGGCGATACCAGCTTCCTCAACATGTACCGGGCGTACGCGGAGCTGCCGGGCGACCTGCGCGAGCGCGTCGAGGCCCTGTCGCTCAAGCACCAGGCGAGCCACGGCTCGACCGGCCAGCGCCGGCCCGGCTATCTGGATCTCGCGAGCGACGATCCGCGCGATCTCCCGGGCGCGCTCCACCCGATCGTGCGCACCCATCTTGAGAGCGGGCGCAAGGCGCTGTTCCTCGGCCGCCGCTTCGGCTCGTACATCCCGCCGCTCGCGCTCGAGGCGAGCGAGGCGCTGCTCGACGAGTTGTGGGCGCACGCGACGCGCGCCGAGCTCGCCTGGACCCAGAGGTGGCAGGTCGGCGATCTGATCATCTGGGACAACCGCTGCACCATGCACCGCCGCGACGGCTTCGCCGGCCACGGCCGCCGCCGCATGCACCGGCTCATGACCAAAGGCGAGCGCCCAGTGTGACGTCGCAAGTAAGAGAACGCACCCACTGAAGTGGCAGTCGGGGGATACTTCTCCGCCATGGTCCTTGTTGGACCGATCGTTCTGTCCCGGCTATAACCCACAGCGCGCCCGCCGCCCTCGCTAACTTGCGACGGCGGGGGCCTCCGCGCATGCCGTGGGACATCGCTAGCTGTCGAATGGAAGCTCTGAAGGATCTCGCAATTATCTGGGGCGCCGCCCTAAGCACCTATCTCTTTCTGCTTAGGATACTAGAGCGCCGGCCGCTAGTAACATTGGCGGCCGTGCACGAAGGCGGGGAACGGACGTATCGAATCTCAGTGCGCAATATTGCCAGTCATGCTGTTGAGGTAACGGATGTCGATCTGTGTTTTCCGAGAAAGAAACTTCGGGTAGATTTTTGGCAATGACATATCGATGGCAACGGTCAAACGTTTCGCGATAACGAAAGCCTCAGTGTTTGGCTTGGTGATGGCAAACTAGCACATATAGATATCCTCTTTGATAAGGATATAGTTGAACTCCCTCCTGTTGTAGTCTTGGCTGTGCGTGTTAACCGGCATAGATCTATGATAACCCCGTACTTCCCTTGTTTGATTGTCAGAACTCGTGAGCAGCTCAAGCGCCTATGGGACTATACGGCCCCCGTTTGAGTGCGCTTCGGTCCTCCATAGTTCCCGGTAATGGGTCGGTTAGTTCCCTCTGGACGGTCGGGCTCGGACCCGCTCGGCGGCGAAGTTCGGGTAGCCTATGCGGGCACAGCGCTCGTTGAAGAACAGGAGCTTGTAGGAAAGATCCCAACCCCTATTGAATGCCCATTCAAGGGTACGAGCCGTAAGGACACACACGTCTTCATTCAGGGGATACCACGCGTGGCGGCCCAGCTCGTCGAGGCAGATCTCCATGTCGGAAATGGTGATGAGGCTGTTGCTTTCAGGCTTGCCATCACTATTTTGGTTCCGAATTGGAGCCGACTTGGAGCCGCCATGCCCGTCAGCCTCTCGATCAAGAACGCTCCCGATGACATGGTGAAGCGCCTCAGGGAGCGCGCCCATCGTCACCACCGTTCGCTGCAGGGGGAGCTCATTGCCATCCTCGAGGAGGCGGTCGGCGCCTCGAGACCGCTCACCCCGGACGAGGTCCTTGCCAAGGTCCGACAGCTCGGCCTGTCGACCTCCCGCGAGGCTGCTGCCATGATCCGCGCGGATCGCGATCGCCGTTAAGGTCGTCGATGCTTCCGCGCTGGGTGCGCTCTTGTTCGGCGAGCCGGACGGCGCGGCGGTCGCCGAACGTCTGCGGGGAGCGGAGCTGATCGCTCCCGCCTTGTTGCCCTTCGAGGTCGCCAACATCAGCCTCAAGAAGATGCGCCGGCACCCCGATCAGCGGGACGCCCTGATGGTCGCGTTCGGGATGCTGGATCAGATGGAGGTCGGCGTCATCGAGGTCGACCACGGCGATGCGCTCGTCCTCGCCGAACGATCCGGCCTCACCGCCTATGACGCCAGCTACCTGTGGCTCGCAGACAGGATGGCCTCCGAGCTGGTCACGCTCGACCGGCAGTTGGAGGCGGTCGCGGCAACGGGTCGGTGAGAGCCGCGCCGTCCGCTTCCTCGCCCCGACCAAGCCGCCACGAGAGCCGCAGTCGCCGGCGGGAGCCTAGGGAGTTCTTGCGGTGCCGGCGGCGAGGCGGCGGTAGCGCTCGCGCGAGCGTAGCAGATGGCGCCGCATGGCGCGGCGCGCGTGGCTGATGGAGCCGTCGCGGATCGCGCCGAGGATCGCGCGGTGCTCGGCCTGGATCGTCTCGAGATAGCCGCGCAGGCTCGGCGCTTCCGTGCGCACGCTCTGGCGCGGGATGATGTAGCGGCCGAGGAACTCGAGGAACCTCGAGAACTGGGGATTCCCGGTCGCCTCCGCGACCGCGCGGTGGAACGCGAAGTCCTCGATCACGCCCAGCTCGTCGCGTTCGATGGCGCGATCGATCGCCTCCAGCGCCGCCGCGATCGCCGCGACGTGCATCGGCTGCGCCCGTTCCGCCGCCAGCCCCGCCGCCTCGATCTCGACGCCCGTGCGCAGCTCCATGACGTGCACCACCTCGGCGATCGAGCGCAGCCCTTCGGTCTCGAGGCGAAAGGGCGGCCGGAGCGCGCCGTCGGCAACGAACGCGCCGACGCCCTGCCGCGTCGTCACCAGCCCTTCCGCCCGGAGCGCCGCGATCGCCTCGCGCACCACGGTGCGGCTGACGCCGAGCGCCGCGATCATCGCCTGCTCGGTCGGCAGG
>JBOHKK010000237.1:0-10054 GCA_050729115.1 Geminicoccaceae bacterium
ACGATCGCGCGCCGCCGCAGCGCCTCCTGTGCCGCCCTGCCGATGCTGCGAAAGTCCCGCGCTTGCATGCCCTAGGCCTAGCACATGTCCATCCAAATGTCAGGTATATTTATGGGAGATTAATAAGCCAATGCGTCAGTCCACTAGCGAGTCGCGCTGATGATCGACCCGGATGCGTGTGGTTGCGCGTCGCCTCGGGCCACGAGGGTGGGATCGAGGTCGTCCGGGTCGAGGCGTTGCGCCCAGCAGATGATCGGGATCCGGCCGTTCTGTTCGCCGCCGCGGACCGGATTGACGAACTGCCACACCACGTCGCCCGCGCGGGTCACTTCGAGCACCCGTCCCCCGCTGGATTCCGTGATCAGGGTGTTGCCGTTCGCCAGCCGTTGCTGGGAGGATCGGATCGCGCTTTCGAACGGCAACTCGGCGCTGCCGGCATATTGCCAGACGATCTCCATGGTTTCGGGATCGAACTCGATCACCCGCGAACGTCCTTCCGGCTTCTCGAAATTGCCGTAGTTGTCGAACAGCAGAAGGTTGCCGCTCGGCAGGATGTCCGGATCGTGCTGGCCGATCCAGGGGCCGCGCGAGGCCCACAGGAGCGCCTCGTCGTCGAGATCCAGCACCCCGATCGCGCCGAGCTCGCGGAAGGACAGCAGGATCTGTCCGGCCTCGCCGAAGGCGAAGTTGGCGGCGGCTTCTGCCGCGATCACCTCGACCGTGTTCGCGTGCAGCGGATCCGCGATCGCGTACGAGGAAACGGTGTGCAGCAGATGCCGGTATTCCGATGCCGCCACCGCGTGGATCAACGAGGTCTTCCTCAGCTCCTCGCCTTCGGGCGAGAGGACGACGAGAAAGTCGTCGAGCCGCGGTGAGGCGAGATTGTCGAACCCCTCGAGCGGCGCGTCCACGAACTCGTGCGTCAGCGCGTAGATCCGTCCATCGGGCCCGATGTCGATGTCATGGTGGGCATGGCCAGAATAACGCCAGATGACCTCCGAGTTGCGGTCCAGCTTGACCAGGCCGTAGCCGTAGGGCGTGTCGCCGACCCCCTCGTAGACCGCGAGCAGGTCGCCGTTCGGATAGACCGCCGCCGTGCGGAAATAGACATGCGAGTCGGGCTGTTGCCGCGTCGTCCGGGCGCTTTCGTCCCACACGGTGCTGAACGGCCGCCGCCATTCGTGCAGCACCTCGCCGTCCATGGCGATGAGGTAGGCCGCGGCCTCGTGGCCCGAGGTATAGAGCGTCACGCCGTCCTGCACGCGCGCGGGATCGTGGACCGTGACGCCCTGATCGGAGCTGCGCGCCGGAGGCCAGAGGTCGGAGGCGTAGACGTCCTGATAGGCCGTAAGCTTGTCGTGGAGCGCCTTGCCTCCCTGATAGGCACGGGCGATCTCGGGTCCGGGAGAGACCCCGGCTGCGGTCACAACGGCGCCGCCCACGAAGGCCATCACCATCAGCGCCGCCACAAACGCGCCGAAGAAGGCCTTGTCCGGCAGCGACTCCTGCTCGCGCGCTCGCTCGGCACTCGTCCTCACTTGTTTCGGCTTCATCCGTGCGACGCTGCCCCGTCTTGACTTTGTCACCCGATCAGCAAGGGTTTCCGTTGGGTAAACGGGACTCGAGCGAAAAAACTCCCAACCGCCGTCTCATCGCGCTGCGAAATCCGATCCGGATCGAGACCGCCCTGCGCCTTCCCGCTGCCGATGGCGCCTGTCCTGTGATGGCTGGTTGACCACGGAGTGACGATTTCGATGTTGCCGCCGTGGCGGGCCGAGCGATGCTCCTGGGCGTGGCTCGGCGAGGGCACGCTTGCCGAACGCGCACCGGCGGTGGACGGGGTTCAGCCGAACCTGTCAGTGATCGACGACGTGCCCATACGTGCCTTCGAAGGCCGGCGACCGCAGCGCACAGCTGGACACCTCGTCATCAACTGGCGGTGGGCAGTGAGGCGCTCGGCCTGCCGCCCCCCTCAGCGCAGCACGATGCCCCAATAGTCGAAGTCGAGGACCACCTCGGGCAGATACCTGCCGTCGCCGCCCTTGTCGGGAAAGTCGGCGCACGGCCGGTTCTTGGTCGCGACCAGGCGCAGGCGCAAGGCGCCAAGGTCGGGGTGATGCGGGAGCTCGGCTTTGTCGAGCACCTCCGACCAGGCGTAGATGGTGTCGCCCGCGAACACCGGGTTGGCGTGGGTGCCGGTGTTGATCGCCACCACGTGCAGGACGTTCGCCAGACCATTGAACGACAGGGCGCGGGCGATGCTCAGCACGTGCCCGCCATACACGAGGCAGCGGCCGAAGCGGCTCTCGCGCGCGAGATGGGCATCGAAGTGGACGCGCGCCGGGTTCTGGTAGAGGCGCGTCGCCAGCCGGTGCTCGGCTTCGTCGATGGTCATGCCGTCGACGTGGTCGATCCGCTCGCGCACCGCATAGCTGTCATGACGGTAGAGCGAACCCGAGAGCACCCGGTCAAAGTGCCGCGGCCGCAGGCCCGGCGGCACGGTGAGCCGCTCCGGGGCGACGTGATCGGGCAGCTCGGGCAGCACCGCCTCGGGCGCAGGGCTCGCCGGATACCGCTTGGCGACCATCACCCAGCGCACGAAGTCGAGGATCTCCCTGCCATCGTCCTTCTTCCCTTGGGTACGTACGTAGACCGTGCCGCTGGTGCCGCTCGAGTTCTCCTTGAGGCCGATCACCCGGGAGGTGGCGATCAGGGTATCGCCCGGATAAAGCAGCGCGCCGAACCGGCCGTCGGCATAGCCGAGATTGGCGATGGCGTTGCGCGACACGTCCGGCACGCTCCGCCCGAACACCAGGTGAAACGTCAGGAGATCGTCGAGAGGTGGCCGGGGCAGTCCGGCCATGCGCGCCATGGTCGCCGAACAGTGCACCGCGAACCTCGACCCGGTCAGCGCCAGATAGAGCGTCGCGTCGCTCTCGGTCACGGTGCGTGGCGTGGCGTGCAGGATCTCCTGGCCGAGCCTGAAGTCCTCGAAGAAGTTGCCTTGGACGGTCTTGCTCATGTCTGCTTCCGCTTTGCCCATGCGCCTGAGACCGATCCCGCAAGTCCTGATCTTTGGGATCGGTAGCGCACGGGGTTGGCTGGGCGGCCGCGCCCCCGAGAACGCGCGGGGTTGGCTGGTCGGCCCGCGGGATTGGTTGATCGGCCGCGCGCCCCAGCGCGCGGGGTTGGCTGGACGGCCGCGCGTCCCGCAAAGAAGTATGATGCCGGGTAAACAAAGGTTCAAACTTTGTGAGCCCGGTAAGTTGCCACCGACGGGGCCGACCCCGGCGCATGAAACCGGGGCGCGCAAGCGCCACGCGCCGGCGCAGCGTCATCGCGAGGACGCGCCAGCGCCCGTGGCGATCCAGGAGCGGCGTCTGGACGGCTTCGTCGCTTGTGCTCCTCGCAATGACGATGGCGAGCGTGGCGTCCAGGTTACTTTCTAGACCGGTAGCGCAGGCGGCGCGCTTCGGCAATGGCCAGATTTCAACTCCGGAGCGACAATCCCTGCACTGGACAAGGCATCCCGCTGCGTGTAAACGCGCAATAAGGCTGTGGTCGTGTTCACGTACTGCGAGCCCTCTTCGTGGCTAAAAGAGCTGGCTGCAGAGGCCCGAAAGATCGTCCGATGCAACGATTCGCCCGCGTGCCCCGGCTTCGAGGAAGCATTGCCGGGCTCGGCGCCGCCTTCGGCGTCGCGTTCGCTGTGCCACCACTGCTCGCCGCCGAGGGCCAACTTACGATCGAGCTCAACAAGCTCGAGGACACCGAGGAGGGCTGCCGCTCGCTGTTCGTGGTCGACAACGAGACCGGCCACGAGCTGCACCGGTTCCGGCTCGATCTGATCCTGTTCGATCCGGAGGGCGTCTATGCCAAGCAACTGCTGCTCGACCTGGCGCCGCTGTACGAAGACAAGAAGGTCGTGGCGTCGTTTCTGCTGGCTGAGGACCCCTGTGCCTCGCTCGGCAGCATCCTGATCAACGACGTCCCGTGGTGCGAGAACGGCGCCGGGGCAACGATCGATTGCGTGAAGCAGCTGGAGGTGCGCTCGCGCAGCGACGTTCCCCTGGAAAAGTAGGCGCGCCTCGCCTTGCATTCCGGTTAGGGTCCGTCCCGGCCGGGTTCATCGTCCTGTGCGCCGGGCTGGCGCTGGCCGGCTGCGCGCCGGACTGGGCCCGGCTGCCGGCGCGGGGCGAGCTCCAGGGGCATGCGATCGATACCACGGTCGATGCCGAGATCGCGCGCTACTATCTCGAGCACTATCTGCCCCGGCGCCAGGTCCAACCGGCGCTCGATCGCCGGATCGAGCAAGCGCTCGCCGAGCTGCCGGCGGCGCCGAGCCGCGAGGCGTTTCGGGATCTGTCGGAGGCGCTCTCGGTCGACCTCGCGACCATGCACCTGATCGAGGTGCTCGCGGAGGATCCGGCGAACGCCCGGGCGCGCTTCCTGTTCCGGCGCGAGCTCGAGCGCATCCGGGGGCTGCGCCGCGCGGGCGGCGGGCGGCTGGCGGCGTGCGTCCGGGCATCCGAGCTGCCGGCGCTGTGGTTCGCGCCCGGCTGGTTCTATCGCAGCAATCCCGGCACCGGGGCGGATTTCGCGCGGCAGCGCGCTCTGCTCGAGCGGCTCGGGGTCGACGTCCATCTGATTCCGGTGGTCGAGAACGGTACGGTCGAGGGCAACGCGACGATCATCGCCGAAGAGATCCGGCAGCTCGAGCAGGCGGGAGAACGGGTAATCCTGGTCAGCGCCAGCAAGGGCGGGCCGGAGGTCGCGCACGCGCTTGGCCATGTCCTGGAGCCGGAGGCGACGCGCACGGTCCGGGCCTGGATCAATGTCGGCGGCCTCTTGAAGGGGGCGCCGCTCGCCGACTGGGCGAGCGCCTGGCCGCAGAGCTGGCTCGCCGGGCTGTACTACGGGTATCAGGGCCTCGATCCAGCTGAGAGCATCGCGAGCCTGACGACCGGGCGCAGCCGGGCGCGCTTCGCGCGGCAGACCGTCCCCGAGCACATCCTGGTGGTCAACTTCGTGGCCGTGCCGCTGTCCGGCCAGATCAGCCCAGGCGCCGAGTTCGGCTACGCGCGGACGCGCAGGATCGGCCCGAACGACGGCCTGACCGCGATCGTCGACCAGCTGGCGCACGGCGGCATGACCATCCTGCAGGTCGGCCTCGACCACTACTACCGCGACCCGCAGCTCGACCTGAAGACGCTCGCGCTGGCGCTGACGGTGATGCTCGAGCTTGGCCACCCGCTGCCGGAGGCGTGCGCACTCTAGAGCAGCCCCGAATGGACGAGATCGCCGACGGCGATCATCGTCCAAACAAAGCTGCTCTCATCATCTGAAGTAGAGCCATCTTCTCCCGATGAGCGAGAGAATGTCGCGATCCGCAACGGGTCCACCTCATCGGGAATTGCTCTAGAGACAGATCTCGCGCTCACGGGCGAGGCTTCGGCAGCAGCCGGCGCATGGATGGCACCCGCCCGGGCGGCCGGAGCACGAGGTCGCAACGTTCGGTGGAGGAGGCGAGGCTGCCGATCGACCAGCAGACATCGCCAGATCGATCCGGGCCAGATCGATCCGGCCATCCGGGTCCCGGAGCGCACTTGCGCTGGCGTTGACTCGGCTCTGGCGGACACTATTGTCTCGCCTGGCGACAAACCAAGCCTCAACCACGGAAATGCGCGATGGCCCGGGCTGATCGGCCACTCTCACCGCACTTGCAGATCTACCGGTGGTATTTCACGATGGCCTTGTCGATTGCGCATCGCGCCACCGGCATCGCGCTGACCCTGGGTTTGGTGCTGCTGACGTGGTGGCTGCTGGCGCTCGCCCACGGGCCGGAGGCGTTCGCGGTCGTGCAAGCGGTCGTCAGCTCCTGGATCGGCGTGCTGGCCCTGTTTCTTTACACCTTCGTTCTGTTTTATCACATGGGCAACGGCGTTCGCCACCTGGTGTGGGATTTCGGCTACGGCTTCGACGTTGATGTGGCCCGGCGCTCCGGAATCGCCGTGCTCGTCTTCGCCGGCGCGATGACCGTGGTGACTTGGCTCGTGATCGCAACCGTGGCCTAGGGGAGGCGGGATGGCGCTGCAGACCCCCATCGCCAGGGTTCGCGGGCTCGGCGCCGCGCGCGCCGGGACGCGCCGCTGGATGGCGGAACGCCTCACCGCGATTGCCAGTCTGATCCTGGTCCTGTGGTTCGTCTTCAGCGCGATGGCGCTGGCCGGCGCCGACTATGCCCAGACGCGCGCCTGGCTGGCTTCGCCGGTGGCGGCGACGCTGATGGTTCTCCTGATCGTGGCGGTCTTCTACCACGCCCAGCTCGGGATGCAGGTGGTGATCGAGGACTACGTCCACCACCACGGCATGAAGGTGGCGACGATCATCGCGTTGACCTTGATCATGCTGGCGCTCGCCGCCGCCTGCCTGGTGGCGGTGCTCCAGGTCTCCATCGAAAGCTGATCCCATGGCCAAGGCCTACCCGGTCACCGATCATGCGTTCGACGTCCTGGTGGTCGGCGCCGGCGGCTCCGGACTGCGCGCCGCGGTCGGCATGGTCGAGGCGGGGCTCCATACCGCCTGCATCTCCAAGGTCTATCCCACCCGCAGCCACACCGTCTCCGCCCAGGGCGGCATCAACGCGGCGCTCGGCAACATGGGGCCCGACGACTGGCGTTTCCACATGTACGATACGGTCAAGGGCTCCGACTGGCTGGGCGATCAGGACGCGATCGAGTACATGACCAAGCACGCCCCGGCGGCGGTGATCGAGCTCGAGCACTACGGCGTGCCGTTCTCGCGCACCCCCGAGGGCAAGATCTACCAGCGGGCGTTCGGCGGCCAGTCGCTCGACTACGGCAAGAGCCAGGCGTACCGCACCTGCGCCGCGGCCGACCGCACCGGGCACGCGATGCTGCATACCCTGTATCAGCAGGCCCTCAAGAACAGGGTGCAGTTCTTCAACGAGTACTTCGCCCTCGATCTGGTCACGGACGAGGACGGCGCCTGCCGCGGCATCATCGCGCTGTGCCTCGAGGACGGCACGCTCCATCGGTTCCAGGCGCAGCTCACGGTGCTCGCCACGGGCGGCTATGGCCGGGTGTACTTCTCCTGCACCTCTGCCCACACCTGCACCGGCGACGGCAACGCCATGGTGCTGCGCGCCGGCTTGCCGCTCCAGGACATGGAATTCGTCCAGTTCCACCCGTCGGGCATCTATGGCGCCGGCTGCCTGATCACCGAGGGCGCGCGCGGCGAGGGCGGCTTCCTGGTCAACGCCGAGGGCGAGCGGTTCATGGAGCGCTATGCGCCGTCCGCCAAGGATCTCGCCTCGCGCGACGTGGTCTCGCGCGCCATGACCATCGAGCTCAACGAGGGGCGCGGCTGCGGCCCGAATCAGGACTACATCGAGCTGCATCTGAAGCACCTGGATGCCGATCTGCTGCAGGAGCGCCTGCCGGGGATCTCCGAGACGGCGAAGATCTTCGCCGGCGTGGACGTCACCAAGGAGCCGATCCCGGTGGTGCCGACCTGCCACTACAACATGGGCGGGATTCCGACGAACTATCTGACCGAGGCGGTGGCCGGGGCGAACGGCGAAGACGTGCTCGTGGTGGCCGGGCTGATGGCGGTCGGCGAAGCCGGGTGCACGTCGGTGCACGGCGCCAACCGGCTGGGCGGCAACTCGCTGATCGACCTGGTGGTGTTCGGCCGCGCCGCGGCCCATCGGGCCAGCGAGATCGTGACCCCCGGCGCGACGCCAAGGCCACTGCCCAAGGATGCCGGCGAGGCGGCGATCGAGTGCCTGGACCGGACGCGCCACGCCGATGGCGGGCAGTCGACCGGCGCGATCCGCTTGAACATGCAGCGCACGATGCAGCGCTACGCTGCCGTGTTCCGCACCGGCCAAGTGCTCGAGGAGGGCGCGCAGCAGCTGGACGAGGTGGCGCGCAGCTTCAGCGACCTGCGCCTGACCGACCGCTCGATGATCTGGAACTCGGACCTGGTCGAGGCGCTCGAGCTGCGCAATCTCATGCTCCAGGCGGTCGCGACCATGCACTCGGCATTGTACCGGACCGAGAGCCGCGGCGCCCATGCCCGCGAGGATTTTCCCGAGCGTGACGACGAGCACTGGCTGAAGCACACGCTCTGCTGGGTCGATCACGAGCACCGGGTGCAGCTCGGCGACCGGCCGGTGCACACGCGGCCGCTGACCAACGAGGTCGAGCCGATCCCCCCGCAAAAGCGGGTGTACTAGCGCATTTTTCGATGAGCTCGCACCAGCCCGCCCCCCTCCCAACCGCCCCAAGGGTACCATCGGTGGGTGGTTGGGAGGGGGAGCGGGCCGGGGCCGCGGGTCCACCCAAGGGGAAAATGGTCTAGTGGTCTGGATCAGGCAGATGATCCCCCCACGATTGGTCGCACAGACCGCTAGAATCATTAGTTTAGTGGTTCGCGAGGCACCAAGCCAAGGGACTCCTTCGTTTGGCTCGAACCACAAGGGCGGATGGGCGAGGCGATGGCGGTGATGGATACCCTGGCGATTGCTGAGGAGCTCGCCCGAGATGGCGTGTTCAGCCGCGAGCAGGCCGAGCGGCTGGCTCGGGTCAGCGCCAAGACGGCGACGGAGACCCTGGCGACCAAGCATGACCTTGATCTGCTCCGTCAGAACTTCGAGACTGGCCTCGAGCGAATCGCCAAGGAGCTGGTGAAGTGGTTCGCCGGCGTCATGGTAGCGCACGGCATTACGGTGATTGGGGTGACGGTGGCTCTGGTCGAGTTGCTCTGAGCGCGCGTTGGCGCCGAACGAAGACGAGGGCGAATGCACGATGGCAGAATTCATGCTACCGAAGAATTCCAGGGTCCATCCAGGCACGACGCATCGCGCCCCGGATGGCGCCCAGGATGTCAGGGCGTTCAAGGTCTACCGGTACGATCCGGAGGGGGGCGGCAATCCGCGGCTCGATGTCTTTGAGGTGGACCTTGCCGACTGCGGGCCGATGGTCCTGGATGCGCTGATCAAGATCAAGGCCGAGCAGGACGGCAGCCTGACCTTCCGCCGCTCGTGCCGCGAGGGCGTGTGCGGCTCGTGCTCCATGAACATCCACGGCCGCAATACGCTGGCCTGCACCACGCCGATCGCCGACATCCCCGGCGAGGTCGCGGTCTACCCGCTGCCGCACATGGCCGTGATCAAGGACCTGGTCACCGACTTCTCGCACTTCTTTGCCCAATACGCGGCGATCGAGCCCTGGTTGCAGACCGACTCGCCCGCGCCCGAGCGGGAGTGGCATCAGACGCCCGAGGACCGTGCCAAGCTGGACGGCCTCTACGAATGCATCCTGTGCGCCTGTTGTTCCACCGCCTGCCCGAGCTACTGGTGGAATCCCGAGCGATTCCTGGGTCCCGCGGCGCTCATCCAGGCCTATCGCTGGCTCGCCGACTCCCGCGACGAGCACGCCGGAGAGCGGCTGCACGAGTTGGAGGATCCATACCGATTGTATCGCTGCCACACCATCATGAACTGCGCCAACACCTGCCCCAAGGGCCTGAACCCCGCCAAGGCGATCGCCGAGATAAAAACACTATTGGTTGAGCGTCACATATAGTTGTTCAACCTCAATGGGTCTTGCACAGGTTGTGGAAAACCATTAATGATCAGTGGCGTGAAGATAAGCCGGGAACGGCAACTGCTCTAAGAGCATCACTCGCTGGGGAGGCTTCGGCCTCCTTTTTCTTTGGGCCGGCTTCAGATCCGCCGCGGTCGGGCCGCTGGCGGCGGGCGGTCGCCATCGCCGCGCTGGCCGGGCGTCGCCTGGAAAGAAACTTGGACGCCACGCTCGGCACCGTCATTGCGAGGAGCGCAGCGACAACACAATCCGCCGCTCCTGGATCGCCACGGGCGCTTTTGCGCCCTCGCGATGACGCTGCGCAGGCGCGTGGCGGTGCGGCGCCCGGGTTTCATCCCCAGCGGGCCGGCCTTGCCGGTGGGGAACTGATACCAGGAACACGAAGTCTTGACCCATCGATCGCTCTTCTTGTCACCCCCCGG
>JBOHKK010000238.1:0-10047 GCA_050729115.1 Geminicoccaceae bacterium
GGACCAGGGTGCAGAGTTCGTGAGCCTGGCATAGGGCAGAGGAGATCGGCGGGCGCCCGCGCGCAGGCAGGCGTGCCCGCCGCCGCGGACATTGACGCGTGCGATCGAGGTCCATTAGCATGACGACAGCGTCGACGCATGCCGGTCTCCCGCCGGGTTCGCGCCGAGAGGAGCCAGGAAATGCCGGCGTTGCTCTGGCTGGTCCAGGGCAGTCCGGCATGCTGGACGAGCCGGCCCGAGACGGTCCAGAAGCATAAAGCACCGATTCGATCAGCAGGGAGGCACTCGTGAGAAAATCCATCGTGCTCGCCGCCGCGGCGGCGCTGGCGATCGCCGCGGGTTCGGCGTCCGCCCAGGACAAGAAGACCCTCGCGATCGTGGTCAAGGGGCTCGACAACCCGTTCTTCGAGCAGGTCAACCTCGGCTGTCAGAAGTGGCAGTCGGAAAATCCGGATTCGGAGTACGAGTGTCTCTACACCGGCCCGGCGTCGAGCGCCGACGAGGCGGGCGAGATCCAGATCATCGACGACCTGCTGACCCGGGGCGTCGCCGCGATCGCGATCTCGCCGTCGAATGCGCCGCTCACGGCGAACCTGCTGCGCCAGCGGCAGCCGCAGATCCCGGTGATGACCATCGACGCCGATCTGCTCGAGGCGGACCGCGACCTGCGCCTGACCTATCTGGGCACCGACAATTACACCATGGGCGTGCTGATGGCGGAGCACCTGCAGCAGCTGAAGCCGGACGGCGGCACCGTCTGCCTGCAGCTCGGCAACGTCGCGGCCGACAACATCAATGCCCGCGCCGCCGGCTTCCGCGACACCATCGCCGGCACCAAGGGCATCGAGCGCCTGAACGGCGAGGGCGGCTGGACCGAGATCGAAGGCTGCCCGGTCTTCACCAACGACCAGATCGATCTCGCCAATCAGCAGATGGCCGACGTCTTCACCGCCAATCCGGACCTGGGCGCGTTCATTCTGGTCGGCGGCTGGGCGCAGTTCGGCCCGCAGGCCTATGCCCAGGTGACCGACCAGGTCATGGACCGGCTCGAGAGCAAGGAGCTCGTGATCGTCGCCGGCGACACGCTGCCGCCGCAGATCGACGCGCTCAAGGCCGGCCGCAGCCATGCCCAGATCGGCCAGCGGCCGTTCGAGATGGGCTATCGCGCGCCGTCCGTGATGATCGACCTGATCGAGGGCAAGGAGGTCGACGACGTGATCTTCACCGGCCTCGACGAATGCACGGCGGACAACGTGGACACGTGCATCGCGCAGTAACGTAACGGAATGCCGCCGAGGGGGCGCCGCTGCGCGCCCCCTTTTGCTTGCCGAGGCCTCGAGCCGCGGCGTGTTGCCTGTGCTCCGGCGGGCGGCGGCCCGCTCACTGCCTCGAAGGCTCGCGGTCCGGCCGGCGCGGAACCAAACCGGGCGACGTCTGTTGGCCGAGGCAGAGCCACCCACGCGAGGTCCGATCGCATGCGCAGGATCCACCACGCTTTGCCGGCGCTGGTCACGGCGGCGGTTGGCCTTTCGGCGTGTGGCGAGACGGCGACGCTTCCGGTTGCCGCGGGCATCGGGCCGAACCCCGAGCTGCCGCCCCCGAACGAGACGCTGCTGCCCACGGTCAACGTCGCGGAGGCCACGGGCTGGGCGGGTGGCGCGACGCCGACGCCGGCGGCTGGCCTGGCCGTCGCCGCCTTCGCCGACGGGCTCGATCATCCGCGCTGGCTGTACGTGCTGCCGAACGGCGACGTCCTGGTCGCCGAGACCAACGCGCCGCCCCGACCCGAGGGCGGCGGCGGCATCAAGGGCTGGGTCATGGGCCTGCTCATGGCGCGGGCCGGGGCCGGCGGGAAGAGCGCCGATCGCATCACGCTCCTGCGCGATGCCGACGGCGACGGCGTCGTGGACAGCCGTTCGGTGTTCCTGGAGGGGTTGCATTCGCCGTTCGGGATGGCCCTGGTCGGAAACGACCTCTACGTCGCCAATACCGACACTCTGGTGCGGTTTCCGTATCGCGACGGCCAGACCCGGATCGAGGCGGCCGGCGAGACGGTGGTCGAGCTGCCCGCGGGGCCGATCAACCAGCACTGGACCAAGAACGTGCTCGCCAGCCCGGACGGCGCGCGGCTCTACGTCACCGTCGGATCGAACAGCAACGTCGCGGAGCACGGCATCGCGGCCGAGGAGGGGCGCGCCGCGATCTGGGAGGTCGATCCCGCGACCGGCGAGCACCGCATCTTCGCCTCCGGCCTGCGCAACCCGGTCGGCCTGGCCTGGCAGCCTGAGACCGGCGCGCTCTGGACCGCGGTCAACGAGCGTGACGGCCTCGGCAGCGATCTGGTCCCCGACTACATGACCGCGGTCGAGGACGGCGGCTTCTACGGCTGGCCGTACAGCTACTTCGGCGACCACGTCGACGCGCGGGTCGAGCCGCAGCGGCCGGATCTCGTGGCACGGGCGATCGTGCCGGATTATGCGCTCGGTGCCCATACCGCCTCGCTCGGCCTCGCGTTTGCCGAGGGTGCTGCGGGGCTGCCGCCCGAGTTCCGGGCCGGCGCCTTCGTCGGGCAGCACGGCTCATGGAACCGCCGGCCGCGCAGCGGCTACAAGGTGATCTTCGTGCCGTTCGAGGGCGGCCAGCCGGCGGGCGATCCGGTGGACGTGCTGAGCGGGTTCGTCAATGCCGACGACGAAGCGCAGGGCCGCCCGGTCGGGGTCGCCCTCGACCAAGCGGGGGCGCTCCTGGTCGCGGACGACGTCGGCAACCGCATCTGGCGGGTCACCGCCGCCGAGCCGGACCAGACCGCGCAGGAGTAGCGCCGCACCACCAGAGCTCGCTCGGGATCTCAGAATCGGCCGAGAAGCGCCATGACCGAAGCGCTAAAGAGCTGATTTATGGCCGATTCTTCGGGTTCGTTTGGTTTCGCGCGCCCCAACCGCACCCCGTCCTCTATCCCGGCGGTCACGAGAGGGCATCGACGAAGTGCTGATCCTCGTCGGCGTGCGGGCTGCTGGCGACGGCCAGGGACTGCCGATGCGCCTCGGCCTTGAACGCCGGCGAGCGCACGTCTGGCACCCAGATCTGAATCGGCCGCAAGCCGCGCTCGCGCAAGCGCTGCCGGTGCGCTCGCACCTTGTCCCGCGCCGGTCTGGACCTCGTCGAGGCTGCCATGCTGATCTCCGCAAGGGTGACATGTAACCTAGGAGCCTGTCCGAGTAATCTGTTTCAGGGCGTTTGCGTCGACATTTGGTAGCTTGGGTGCGCGAATCTCTACTACATGTTGATGCACTTAACCGATTTTTGCATTTCCCGGACAGGCTCCTAGCACGGGCGGGCTCTCGTGACGAGAGCGATGCCGCGCCGTTACCGGACGGGAGCAGGAGATCGCCGAAAGCGCCCGTTACGCGCCGCATCGAGCGGGACGGCAGCATCCCACGACGAGGCGCTCGGCCGCCCGGAGTCGCCCTCGGCGGACCGGCGCCCTCCTGCGCCTGCGGCGTGAGCGGGCGTTCGGGGATGCCGTGGCCGACGCGGATCTCGGTCAGCTCGACCGGCTCCTCGGGGCCGGCGCGGTGGCCGCAGGTGCGCTCGTGCTCCTGCCCGAACGCCGCCTCGAGCTGAGCAGCAGGTCGTAGGTTGGGTGGGCCGGAAGCGAAACCCGACAACTTGCGGCCGCCGTCGTTGGGTTGCGCTGCGCTCCACCCAACCTACGTGGGGCCTACCCGGGGCGGCAGCGGCCGGGTGGGCGTCCGCCCGGGCCGGAAGGGATCGAGAACGCGTGCGTCGGGCTGGCTCACAACCGGCGCGGCGCCTCACGGATAACAGTACGAGTCCGACGAGGCGTCGCCGCCCTGGAGGCGCACCTGGTGCGGCAGCTGGCCGTCGGGCCAGGCGAGGAAGAATTCCGGGTCGAGCTCGATGCCGCCGCCGTCCTTGGCGTCGACCTTGACCATCCAGCCCTTGACCCCGTCCGGATAGAACTGCGGGTCGATCGCGCCGTAGAGCGAGTTGGTGAAGTAGATCCGCTTGCCGTCGCGGCTGACCTCGACCATCTGCGGCCCGCCCGAGAGCGGTCCGTTGCCCGCGGGATGTGCCGCCCGGCTGACGATGCCGCCGAGGCGCACCTTGCCGGTGAGCTTGGGCGCCATCGGGTCGGACACGTCGTACTGATGGAAGTCGCCGGTGCCCCAGCACGACACGTAGAGGTAGCGGTCGTCGACCGAGAGGTCGATGTCGGTGACCAAGGGCGGCACCGCCTTGAAGCCCTGGAGCATCGGCGGCAGCTGCTCGGCCGCGGCCGGCTCCGCCGGAATCGTGATCACCTTCTTGACCGCCCATTTGTCGCCGTCGCGATACCAGGTCCAGATCGACGACGACAGGTCCTCGAGCGAGAGCACGCAGTTGACGAAGCCATAGGCCTTGGTCGGGTCGTGCGCCGGGCGCAGCTCGAAC
This sequence comes from Geminicoccaceae bacterium, assembly GCA_050729115.1. Classification (GTDB taxonomy): domain Bacteria; phylum Pseudomonadota; class Alphaproteobacteria; order Geminicoccales; family Geminicoccaceae; genus JBKPNX01. The sequence goes on from JBOHKK010000238.1 coordinate 4,456, forward strand.
ACCAGCTGGTACTTGTCGCCGAAGTCGATCTCCTGCAGGTGCTTGCGCTTGTGCAGGTCCCAGAAGTGCAGGCGGCGGCCGTACTGGGCGCCCAGGATCTTCTCCGGGATCAGCCCGTCCTCGACCATGTCGGGCGTGCCCCATTCGCTCGTGATCATGGTGTCGTGGCCGAGGTGCCACCACATGTCGTAGGCGAAATACTGCGGCCCGCGATCGACCTCCCAGCGGCCGCGCACCTCGAACGTCTCGTGGTCCATGATGAACACGCCGCCCGGGCCCTTGCCCGCGGCGTTGCCGAGCGCGGTGACGTAGATGCCCTCTGGCCCGCAGTGCACCGTATGCGGCCGCGTGTAGCCGGCGCGATCGGCGATCTCGTCGCCCTCGATCGTGCGCACGATCGAGGGCTGCCTGGGATCGGGCTTGGTGTCCAGAATGTGCATGCGCGAGGAGCGCAGCCCCGGGACGATCAGGTAGCGGCGCTCGACGTGCGGGTGCGGCGCGTTCGGGCACAGGCACGAGCTGCACGCGTTCCAGCCGAAATGGTGCAGCTCGTCGTCGGTCCCGAGCTCGGTCCGGCCGACGATCTGGCCGTAGCTCGACGAGCCCGCATCGACATCGACCACGGCCATGGCATCGGGGCGCCGCCGCTCGGGATCGAAGCTCGCGACGTAGGCGAGCCTTTCCGCGGGCGCGCGCGCCGCGAGGCGCGGCGACGGATAGAAGGTCGGATCAGGTGTCCACGTTGCCATTTCTCTCTCCCCGAAATGCCTGCGTCACACCAGGCGACGCGATCCTCGGACGCCACGTCTTGACCCGGCAGCCTTGGCCCCTTCGTTTCGCACGCTCGCCCGCGCGATGCCAGCGAATCAAGACGAGCACGGCTCGAAAGGGCGCCGAGCCAGCCGGATTCGACTCGGTCATGCGCAAGCCCGAGAGCTTGGTACGGCGGCCATGTGTCAGCTTGATGTCGGCGCCGCCAAAATCGTGTTTCAAATGTTTCGGGCGCGGCCCACGCCGAGCGCCGCGCCTGCGACGCCGGGCCGACGGGATGCTCGCGCTGGAGCCGCCGGAGCTTTGGCCGCCGCCTGGCGCCGGCATCTGGAGCGCGACCTGCCCAGGGAAAGCGGCCGGTCGGGGCAAGCGCGGCCCGGGACCCTCGCCATCGGATGCTCCCTGCCGACGCACCGGACACTTGCCGAGGCGCGAGGTTTCGGGTTGATGTCGCCCGGGCCGGGGTGGCTCTTTTGGCAGCGCGCCCTCCCATCCACTGCGAAGTCGGAAGCGGCGATGGCGATCGACGATGACCCGATCGAGTTCGAGCTGTTCAGGAACGCGCTGTTCGCGATCGCCGACGAGATGGCGCTGACCGTGTTCCGCACGACCTATTCGGGCGTGCTCAAGGACAACATGGACTACTCGACCGCGTTCTGCGACGCCGACGGCAAGCTGGTGGCGCAGGGGCTGACGCTCCCCGGGCACCTCGGCTCGATTCCGACCGCGCTCGACGTGGTCGTCGCCAAGTACAAGGACGACATGGCGCCGGGCGACGTGTTCGTCATGAACGACCCGTTCGAGGGCGGCATGCACCTGCCCGACATCTTCGCGTTCAAGCCGCTCTATCACGGCGGGCGCCGCCTCGCGTTCGCCGCCACGATCTGCCACCACACCGACGTCGGCGGCCGGGTCGCCGGCTCGAACGCCTCGGACTCCACCGAGATCTACCAGGAGGGCCTGCGCATTCCGCCGCTCAAGCTGTACGATGCCGGGCGCCGCAACGACACCCTGTTCGCCCTGATCGAGAAGAACGTGCGCCTGCCGGTGCGCCTGTTCGGCGACCTGCGCGCCCAGCTCGCGGCCTGCCACATCGCCGAGCAGCAGTTTTCCGGCCTGGTCGAGCGCTACGGCGCGGAGGTTGTCACCGCCTACATGGCCGAGGTGATCGACTACGCCGAGCGGCTGACCCGGGCCGCGCTCGCGGAGCTGCCCGATGGCACGTGGAGCTTCGAGGACTGGATCGACGACGACGGCGTGGACTACGAGAAGCCGATCCGCCTGTTCGTCACCATGACCAAGCGGGGCGATCACATGATCGTCGACTGGACCGGCACCGACCCGCAGGTCAAGGGCGCGATCAACAACACCTACTCGTACTCGAAGGCGGCGAGCTACACCGCGATCCGCTCGGTGCTGCCTTCGAACGTCCCCAACAACGAGGGCGTGTTCCGGGCGATCGAGGTGGTGGCACCCCCCGGCACGATCGCGAACGGCGTGCTGCCGGCGGCCTGCGCGGCGCGCGGCCTGACCGGCTTTCGCATGGTGGATTGCGCCTTCGGCTGCCTCGCGATGATGCTGCCGGAGCGGGTGTTCGCGGCCTCCGATGGCGGCAACACCGGGATCACCATCGGCGGCTACTACGCCGATCGCACGCCGTTCATCTACGTCGACTTCACCTGCGGCGCCTGGGGCGGGCGTCCTTGGGCCGACGGTCTGGACGGCAACTCCAACATGTTCGCCAACATGGCCTCGCACTCGGTCGAGGTGACCGAGGCCGAGCAGCCGCTTCGGATCGAGGCCTACGAGTTCGTGCCGGACAAGGCCGGGCCAGGCAGGTTTCGCGGCGGGGTGCCGTTCCGGCGCGACTACCGGTTTCTCGAGGAGGAAGGCATTCTCCAGGTGCGCTCGGACCGGCGGCGCTTTCGGCCCTACGGGCTGTACGGGGGCGGCGCCGGCAAGCCGTCCTGGAACCATCTCAACCCCGACGGCGAGAACCGGGTCCTGCCGTCCAAGTTCAACATCGGGGTCCGCCGGGACGACGTCTTCCGCCACGAGGTCGCGGGCGCCGGCGGCTTCGGCGATCCGCTCGAGCGCGACCCCGCGGCGGTGGCCCGCGACGTGAAGAACGAGGTGGTGAGCCGGGCGGCGGCGCGCGCCGACTACGGCGTGGTGATCGGGGACGACGGGGGGGTGGATTCGCCGGCGACCGCCCGGCTGCGCGCAACGCTGCGGGCGGCGCGCGGCTGGACCGCCGTGCCCGCGGTCATCCGCGACTGATGGCTTCCGAGCAGGGACGGGACATGGAGGCGTTTCGGGTCGGCGTCGACATCGGCGGCACGTTCACCGACATCGTGCTCCTGGGTGATGACGGCCGGGTGCACACCAGGAAGGTGGCCTCGAGCGCCGACGACTACGCCCGCGCGATCGCCGAGGCTCTGGCAGAGGTGTTCGCCGAGCTCGGGATCGGCGGCGACAGGGTCGCCGAGGTGCGCCACGGCACCACCGTCGCCTCGAACGCGATCCTCGAGCACAAGGGCGCTCGGACCGGCCTGATCACCACCAGGGGCTTTCGCGACGTCCTGGAGATCAGGAACCTGCGCATGCCGCGGCTCTACGACATCACCTGGACCAAGCCGCCGCCGCTGGTCGAGCGGCATCTGCGGGTCGTGGTCGACGAGCGGATGGATCACCAGGGCCAGGTGGTGCGGCCCCTCGATCCCGCGGACGCCGAGCGCGCGGTGCAAAGCCTGCTCGCGCAAGGCGTCGAGGCGATCGCGGTCTGTCTGCTGCACGCCTACGCCAATCCGGCGCACGAGCGGCTGATCGCGGCGACGACCCTGCGCCTCGCGCCGGGTCTGCCCACCTCGATCAGCTCGGAGGTATTGCCGGAGATCAAGGAGTACGAGCGCACCTCGAGCACGGTGATCAACGCATACATCACCCCGATCGTCGCCCGCTATCTGGAGCGGTTGGGGCGGAATCTGGCGGGCCAGGGGGTGCGCGGGCCGCTTCTGATCATGCAGTCGAACGGCGGGCTGATGACCGCGGCCGCGGCGGCCGCCAGGCCGATGCACGTCGTCGAGTCCGGCCCGGCGGGCGGCGTGGTCGGGGCCCAGGCGCTGGCGCGGGCGATCGGCGCCGAGAACGTCGTCACGTTCGACATGGGCGGCACCACGGCGAAGGCCGGGATCATCGAGCGCGGCGCCGTCTCGCGCACCCTGGAATATCAGGTCGGCGGCGGCATCATGACCGGCTCCCGCCTGCTCACCGGCGCCGGCTATCTGCTCAAGGTGCCGGCGATCGACCTCGCCGAGGTCGGGGCCGGCGGCGGCTCGATCGTGCGGATCGATGCCGGCGGGTCGATGACGGTCGGGCCGGAGAGCGCCGGCGCCGCGCCCGGACCGGTCTGCTACGCGAGCGGCGGCGTAGAGCCGACGATCACCGATGCGAACGTGATCCTCGGCTACCTCAACCCCGGCTATCTGATCGGCGGCGCGCTGCGCCTGGACGCCGACCTCGCCCGCCGAGTCTTCGCGGACCAGGTCGCCCGGCCGCTCGGCCTGTCCCTCGAGCACGCCGCCTATGGGGCGCATCGGATCGCGGCCGCCAACATGATCCGGGCGATCCGCGCGGTCTCGATCGAGCGCGGGCGCGATCCGCGCGCCTTTGCGCTCTGCGCGTTCGGGGGCAACGGCCCGGTGTTCGCCTGCGCCATGGCCAAGGAGCTCGGCATGCGCACCATCGTGGTGCCGCCGGCGCCGGGCCTGTTCTCGGCGTTCGGCCTGCTCTATGCCGACGTCGAGCATCACTACGGCCGCAGCTTGCGCCGGCTGCTCCGGCAGATGGACCTGGGCGCGCTGAACCAGGCGTGGGACGATCTAGCCTTCCAGGCGCGCGCGCAGCTCCAGGCCGAGGGTTTTGCCCGTGCGCGGATGCGCATCCAGCGGCAGGCGAGCCTGCACTACCAGGGCCAGAGCTTCGATCTTACCGTGCCGGTTCCGGATGGCGTGCTCGACCCGGCCGCGCTCGCCCGCCTCGAGGAGGCGTTCGGCCAGGAGCACGAGCGCACCTACGGCCACCGCGCCGGGCCGGAGGAGCCGGTCGAGCTGACCGAGATCCGCCTGATCGGCCACGGCATCGCCGAGCGCCCGCTCACGCCCCAGGCGCTCGACCTCGAGGCCGCCGACCGTGACGACCCCTTGCCGCCGCGGCGCGCCTACTTTGGCACGGAGACCGGCTGGCTGGATACCCCGGTCATCACCCGGGCCGCGCTCGCGACGCCGCATGAGGGCCCCTGCATCGTCGAGGAGTACGATGCCACCTGCGTCGTCCCCCCCGGCGCTCGCGCCTCGCTCGATCCCCTCGGCAACATCCTGATCGGGCTGTGATGGTGGGTACAGGTGTGAGCAATCAAGGCAAAGCGTGCGACGTTGTTGTTAGGCTTCTGGAGGCCCGGACTGGGAGACGCGTGCCGATATTTCCCATCCGGAGAAGGACGGTACCGGCCCTCCTGTGGAGTTGCGCCTGAGACTGGGAACGCAGAGCTACGCGATCGAGCATACGCAGATAGGGGCTTTTGCGGGCCAGATTCATACGGGAGAGGAATTCGGCCAGCTTATCCGTCTGGTTATCGATGAACTCTCCGGGGCCTTGCCCAAACCGGGCGTCTACCACCTCTATTTTCCCACCAACGGGTCGTGTCGCGAAGTTGGTGGAAATTGGACAGCGTAGGAACCGAAGGGCATGGTTGTTGCGTTCAGGCGGCGAGGTCAAGGTCGCTGGGTGAGCGCTCGAGGGTGGGCCAGCCATCGACCCGGC
>JBOHKK010000239.1:0-9973 GCA_050729115.1 Geminicoccaceae bacterium
TCTCCGGTCGGATCAGGATGGGCGGCCAGGATCACTTCTATCTCGAGGGACAGGTCGCGTTCGCCGTGCCGGGCGAGGACGGCGACATGCTGGTCTGGAGCTCGACCCAGCATCCGAGCGAGGTGCAGCATCTGATCGCCTCGGTCCTCGGCAAGCCGCACCACGCGGTCACGGTCGAGGTGCGGCGCATGGGCGGCGGCTTCGGCGGCAAGGAGACCCAGGCGGCGCCGTTTGCCTGCATGGCGGCCCTGCTCGCGCACCACACGCGGCGCCCGGTCAAGCTCCGGCTCGATCGCGACGACGACATGCTGCTGACCGGCAAGCGCCACGATTTCCTGATCGACTACGACGTCGGCTTCGACGATGCCGGGCGGATCCAGGGCATCGTGTTCGCCCACGCCGCGCGTTGCGGCTTCTCGCCGGATCTCTCGGCGGCGATCGCCGATCGCGCCATGTTCCACGCCGACAACGCCTACCATCTGCCGCAGGTTCGCATCACCTCGCACCGCTGCAAGACGCATACGGTCTCGAACACCGCGTTTCGCGGCTTCGGCGGCCCCCAGGGCATGATGGGGATCGAGAAGGTGATCGACGCCATCGCGCGCGACCTCGGCCTGGATCCGCTCGAGGTGCGCCGGCGCAACCTGTACGGCCCCGGCCGCGACGTCACCCCCTATCACATGCGGGTCCAAGACAACATCCTGCCAGAACTCATTGAAGAGCTTGAGAAAAGCTCGGGCTACCTCAAGCGGCGTGAGGAGATCGCCGCATTCAATGCCAAGAGCCCGGTGCTCAAGCGCGGCATGGCGCTGACCCCGGTCAAGTTCGGCATCTCGTTTACCGTGACCCACCTCAATCAGGCGGGCGCGCTGCTGCACGTCTACACCGATGGCAGCGTGCACCTGAACCACGGCGGCACCGAGATGGGCCAGGGCCTGATGACCAAGGTCGCCCAGCTCGTCGCCGAGGAGCTGCAGATCGACCTCGATCAGGTCAAGATCAGCGCGACCAGCACCGGCAAGGTGCCGAACACCTCGGCGACCGCGGCATCCGCCGGTACCGACCTGAACGGCGCGGCGGCGCTGGCGGCGGCGCGCACGATCAAGGGGCGCCTGATTGAATTCCTCGCCGATCACTTCGAGGTCCCGCCCGAGCGGGTGACGTTCCGCCACGGCGAGGTGCAGATCGGCGCGCAGAGCATGAGCTTCGCCAAGCTGGCGAGGCTCGCCCACCACAACCGCGTGCAGCTGTCGGCGACCGGCTTCTATCGCACCCCCAAGATCTGGTACGACCGCGCCCGCGCCCGCGGCCGGCCGTTCTTCTACTTCGCCTACGGCGCCGCCGTGTCCGAGGTCGTGATCGACACGCTGAGTGGCGAGTACCGGCTGCTGCGCGCGGATGTGCTGCACGACGTCGGCCGCTCGATCAATCCCGCGATCGACATGGGCCAGATCGAGGGCGGCTTCGTTCAGGGCATGGGCTGGCTCACCACCGAGGAGCTGTGCTGGAACGAGCGGGGCGAGCTCACGACCCACGCGCCGTCGACCTACAAGATCCCGACGGCCTCCGACCTGCCCGCCGACTTCCGGGTGCGGATCTTCGAGCGCGGCAGCAATCGCGAGCAGGTGGTCGCGCGCTCGAAAGCGGTGGGCGAGCCGCCGCTGATGCTCGCGATCTCGGTGTTCCACGCGATCAACGATGCGATCGCGAGCGTCGCCGGCGGCCGGATCAGCCCGGCCCTCGATGCCCCCGCCACGCCCGAGCGCGTGCTGCTCGCGATCGAGGATCTCAAGCGCCGCGCCGCGCTCGCCGGGCCCGCCGCGGCCCAGGCGGCGGAGTGATCGAGGACGAACTTCATCGGGTTGCCCGGCGCTCACCAGAGCGCGTGATGCCCGGACGGTCTGGCGCGCGTCGCCGGACCGTCGTCTCGCCGCTCCTGGCGCTGGCGTCGGTCCCTTCTGCTTGATCTGATACCAGGAACACGAAGTCTTGACCCATCGACCGCTCTTCTTGTCACCCGGGCTCGACCCGGGGGTCCAGTCCGGATGCCCCGGTCAAGTCGGGCATGACAGAAAAGACGCACCGACCCATCGTCGCGACTTCATGGGGTCGGTCTCACTGCCTTGACAGGACGCTCAGGGCGGCGCAGTCGAGCCTCGTCGCCTCGGACGGGCAATGGAGATGGCGGACGCCAGCCTGATCGAAGACCTGGTCGCCGGGCGCTGGCGCGATCCGGCGACCGGACGGCTGGTGCGCATCCCGACCAAGGCCATCGTGATCGAGCGGTCGCTCGCCGGCGGCGAGGCGGAGCTGGTCCGAGCGTGCGAGCTCGGCCCGCGCATCGCGGTGATCAGCGATCAGAGCACCTTCGATGCGCTCGGCCGGCGGGTGGAGCGGGCGCTCGCGAAGATCACGTCGACCCACGGCATCGTGCTCGATGCGCCCCATGCCGACCTTGCCACCGCCGCCGCGCTGCAGGCCCGCGCGGCCGCCGCGGATGCCTTGATCGCGGTCGGGTCGGGCACGATCAACGATCTCAGCAAATACGTCGCCCACCGTACTGGCCGGCCCTATGCCGTCTTCGCCACGGCGCCGTCGATGAACGGCTATCTGACCGCGACCGCGTCGCTCGCGCGGGACGGCTTGAAGAGCTCGCTGCCGGCGCGGCCGCCGGTCGCCGCCCTGTTCGATCTCGAGGTGCTGGCCGCGGCGCCCGCGCGCCTGATCCGGGCCGGCATCGGCGATTCGATCTGCCGCACCACCGCGCAGACCGACTGGCTGTTAGGATATTATTTACGAGATGCGCCATACTCCGACACGCCGTATCTACTTCAGATTGAGGATGAGCCGTCCCTGCTCAGCCGGGCAGCGGCGATCGCGCTCGGCGAGGTGGAGGGGGTTCGGGCTCTCACCCGGCTGCTGGTGCTGGCGGGGCTCGGCATGGGCATCGTCGGCGGCAGCGAGCCGGCAAGCATGGGGGAACACTTGATCAGCCACTACGTCGACATGATGGCCTCGCCGCATCCGGGCAGCCTGCACGGCGAGCAGGTCGGGGTGGCGACGCTCACGGTCAGTCGGCTGCAGAACGCCGTGCTGCGGGCCGCGCGGCCGCCCGAGCTGCGGCCGACCCGGATCGACGAGGCCGCGATGCGGGCACGCTACGGGCCACGCCTCGGCGATCGGTGCATCGCCGAATTCCGGGCCAAGGCCATGGACGAGCGCGCGGCCGAGCGGATGAACGCGCGGCTCGCCGAGATCTGGCCGGCCATGACCGCGCGGCTGCGCGAGGTCATGTTGCCGACCGCGCGGCTCGAAGACGCGATGGCCGCGGCCGGCGCGCCGATGGGGGCGCTGGACCTCGGACTGGAGCGCGGCTTCTATCAAAGCGCGGTGCGCCATGCGCGCGAGATCCGGCGCCGGTATTCGATCCTCGATCTGGCGGGCGATGCCGGACGTCTGGACGACTTCGTGACGGAGGAGGGCTGAGTGGCCAAGGTGGTCGTGCTCGGCGCCGGGCTCGCCGGCAGCGCGTTCTGCGTCCCGCTCGCCGATCAGGGGCACGAGGTCCACCTGGTCGGCACCCACGTCGATGAGGAGATCATCGAGGCGCTGAGCGCGAGCGGCTTGCATCCGCGCCTTCGGGTGAGGCTGCCGGCAGCCGTCCGCCCGCTGCCCCATGATCGGCTGGAAGAGGCGCTGAGCGGCGAGGTCGCGCTCGTGGTGATCGCGGTCAGTACCGCGGGCGTCCCCTGGGCGGCGGAGCGGCTCGCCGCGGCGCTGGCGCGGGTGCCGCCGATCCTCCTGGTGACCAAGGGGCTCGCGGCGGCAGGCGGCGAGATCCGGATCCTGCCCGCGCTGGTCGAGGATGCGCTGCGGGCGCGGCGTCTCGAGTGCCACGGCGTCGGCGGCATCGGCGGTCCGTGTCTCGCCCTCGAGCTGGCGGCGCGCCGCGACACCGCGGCCGTGATCGCCTTTCCCGACGCACCGGTGCTCGATCGACTGATCGACCTGCTGAGCGCGCCCTACTACCACGTGCGCCCGAGCACCGACGTGGTCGGGGTCGAGGCCTGCGCCGCGCTCAAGAACCTGGTCGTGATGGCGATCGGGGCGGTGATGGGCCGGCTCGAGCTGGTCGGCGAGGCCGAAAACGGCGCGCGCATGCACAACTCGGCCGCCGCGGTGTTCAGCCAGGCGCTCGGCGAGATGGAGCACATGGTCCACGCTCTGGGCGGCAACCTCGAGACGGTGTGCGGGCTGGCCGGCGCCGGCGATCTGTTCGTGACCTGCCAGGGCGGACGCAACGGTCGCATGGGCCGTCTGCTCGGTCGCGGCCTCACCTATCGCGCGGCCAAGGCGGCGCACATGCGAGACGACACGGTCGAAGGCGCCGAGCTGGCCCTCGCCGTGGGGCCGACGCTTACCGAGTGGTGCGCGAGCGGGCGCCTCGACCCGGACACCGTGCCCCTGTCGCGCGCGCTGATCGACGCGATCTGCCACGACCATCCGTTCGAGATTCCCTGGCCGCAGCTGCACTGGCCGCCATGAGGCGGCTCCGGGACCAGGCCTTGGCGATCAGCCTTGGTGTCCGGCCGGACTCCCCGCCTGGGTGATGATGCCCCGCTCGATCGCCGCCTCCGCAAGTCCGACCGAGCGGGCCGCCCCGCGCAGCTGTTCGAGGGTGTTGGGATCGAGCGGAATGCCGTGCGCGAGGCGCTCGGCCCTGGTGCGGCGCTCGATCTCGCCGGGGAGCAGCACCTCGCCGCCGGGGGTCGCGGGCGGCGACGCCGTGACGTACGCCGTGAGCCGCTCGAGGTCGGCGGCGAGCGCCGGGCTGCCGGCCATGCGCTCCGGATCGATCAGGATCGAGAGCAGGCCGTTGATCGGCCGGTCCGCGCTCGGATTGTCCGGGTGGCCGGAGCCGCCGCCGGTGAGCGCGCCGGCCAGCACCTCGACGAACAGGGCGAGGCCGTAGCCCTTGTGAGCGCCGGTCGCGGTGAGCGCGCCGGGGGGATCGGTGAAGAACGCCTCCGGGTCACGGGTTGGCCGCCCCTGGTTGTCGATGATCGCGCCCTCCGGCAGCAGCGCACCCTTGTTGCGCGCCACCCGGATCTTGCCGGCGGCGATCGCGGCGGTGGACATGTCGTGAACCAGCGGCTCCTTGCCGGGGCGCGGCGCGCCGAGCGCGATCGGATTGACCGACAGGCGCCGGTCGGTGCCGCCGAACGGGGCGACCTGGATGCCGAAGCCCGTGGTGTTGACGAAATGCAGCGACACCAGACCGGCGGCCGCCGCCTGCTCGGCAACGGCGCCGATCCGGCCCATGTGGGCGCTGTTGCGCACGCCGACGATCGCGACCCCGTGCGCCCGCGCCCGCTCGATGCCGAGATCGATCGCCTCCCTGGCGATCACCTGGCCGAGGCCCTGGCCGCCGTCGACCACCACCACCGCGCCGGCGTCCTCGACGATCTCGGCGTGCCGGTTGGCTGCCCATTTGCCGGAGCGCAGCAGCTCGATGTACGGCGCGACCCGGATCACGCCGTGGCTGTCGTGGCCCATGAGGTTGGCCTCGATCAGGTGATCGGCCACGGCCTGCGCCTCGGCAGCGGCGCTGCGGCCTGCTCGAAGATCGTCTGCACCAGACCCTGCAGCGGCGCCGCCGCGATACCCATGGCCCTTGCCTCCCGTCAGCGGTTTCGGGTTCGGCGCGCGCCGACCAGCTGCGCCGCCACCTCGATTGCCTCGATCATGCTCTGGGGATTCGCCACGCCCTTGCCCGCGATGTCGAACGCCGTGCCGTGGTCGACCGAGGTGCGCACGATCGGCAGGCCAAGCGTGACGTTGACCCCGGACAGCGCGCTCATCTGGCCGCTGTTCGGGTCCATGACGAAGCCGAGCGTCTTGACCGCGATGTGGCCCTGGTCGTGGTACATGGCGACGACCGCGTCGAACTGGCCGGCGAGCGCCTTGACGTAGATGGTATCCGCGGGCACCGGCCCGGTGACGTCGAGACCGCGCGCCCGACAGCTCTCGACCTCGGGGGCGATCACGTCGATGTCCTCGCGGCCGAACATGCCGCCCTCGCCGGCGTGCGGGTTGAGCGCGCACACGCCGATCCGCGGGCGCTCGAACCCGAGGTCGCAAAGCGCCTGATGGGTGAGGTCGATGACGTAGCGCAGGCGCTCCGGCGTGAGCCGCGCGGGCACGTCGGCGAGTGCCACGTGGGTCGAGACGTGGCTCACGCGCAAGCGCTCGTGCACCAGCATCATGCAGCTGCCCGTGCTGCCGGTGAGCTCGGCCAGGATCTCGGTGTGGCCGGGAAAGGGATGGCCGGCGAGGTGCAGCGCCTCCTTGCTGACCGGCGCGGTCACGATGGCGTCGATCTCGCCCGCCAGCGCCAACGCCACGGCGCGCTCGATCGCGGCATAGGCGAGGCGGCCGGCCGCGGCGCTGAGCCTGCCGGGCTCGATCGCGATGTCGGTCCGGGCCGCCTCGACCACGGGCACCCGCGGCCACGCGATGCCATCGCCGCCGATGACGATGTCGGCGCCGATGCCTAGGCGGCGGGCGGTCTCCTCGAAGCAGCGGGGCGTGCCGACGGCCAGGAGAGCGAATTCCCCGGCCGCAATGCGCGCTGCCAGGTCGCGCGCGGCAGTGAGAATGATCTCCGGGCCGATCCCCGCCGGGTCGCCCATGGTCAGGCCAAGCCGAACCGCCACGAAGCTCTCCTAAGGCTGCACCAGGTTCCACCAGCGTACGAGGAGATCCGGCGTCCCGAAAGCGCCGGATTTGGATATCACGGTCGCACCCGGCCAGCGACCGCCTTCGAGACGCGAGCGGGCGACGCCCGGCATCGGCTCGCCCGTGACCGAGGGCGAGCCGGCGCCAAGGGCACGGGCCAGCCGGAACAACGTGGCGCCGCCGCTCACCACCAGCGAGCCGGGCATCGGCAGCCGCATGGTGGCGAGGCGCATCACCCGGTCGAACAGCGGCCCCGCGACCTCGGCGCCGGTGCCGTCGGGTAGCGCCAGCACGAGCCCGGCTCGCCGCCCGGCATCGAGCGCGGCGGCGACCACCCCGATCGCGGCGGTGACCTCGGTACCGTCCAGGTCGATGGTTGCGATCGCCTCGGGCGCCTGCGCCGCAAGGCGCTCGATCTGAGCAAGCGTGACCGGGTGATGGCTGCCGATCACCAGGAGGAGCGGCGCCGCCAGCGTGGTCGCCGCGATCGGCGCCGTGGAGCCGGCGAGCGCGCGCGCAAGGCCGGCGGTGCCGATCCAAAGCAGAGGGCCCGGCAGACGCCTTCCGGCGCCGACGATCGCCTGCAGCTCCGCCTCCGTGGTCGCATCGCACAAGTAAAAGCCGCGCCCGGCGACCGCATCGCCGGACGACGCGTGGCGGATCGGCACGCCGCGGCGCCGCAGCTCCGCCATGAGGTCGCGCTCGACCGGCTGCCAGGCGGCGCCCGCTCCCGCTCGCCAGTACTGGCGGCCGCCCCGCGTGATCCGCTGCTGCGCCGGGAACGCCGGCGCGATCAGCGCGCTCTCGAACCGGCCGCTCGCCAGGCAGGCGGCGATCTCGTCGACGGTCCGCCCGCGCAGCAGGGAATCGATCTTCTTGAAGGCGAGATCGGCGCCTTTGAACCCGTCGATCCAGTCGGACCGCGGCCGGCTGGCATCACGCGTCTCGCTGTCGAGCACCAGGCTGCCGCCGGGCGTCCGATGCGACGGCATCTCCAAAAAGACGGGCAGCGGCCCGGTCGTCGCGACGAATGGCGCCGCCGCATCGAGCGCGCCGGTCAGGTCGTCGGCGACGATCCGGACGATGGTCACGTTGCGGCCAGGTTCGGCATGGACCCGCGATCGCTCGTTCGGCTTCTCTCTGGCATGTCGACGGCGCCGCTGCCATCCCGAAACGAAGCGTGTCGGTGAGTTCGAAGCCGAAATCCGGCGCAGCGTCCTATTCTACCGCCAAGCGGTGTGTGCTAGGTTCGAGCAGCCCGCGAGCGAACGCCGCGGGCAGCAAACAGGGGGGCATGCCATGCACAAATCGATCTCGAGACATCTGGCGGTGTCGTCGCTCGCATCGGCGGCTCTGATCGTTCCCGTCCTTGCCGAGGCGGCTCCGGCCGACGAAATTGCCAATGCCGTGAAGAACGGCGAGGTGGTCGACCTCACGGTGACGATTGCGGACAACTATCCGGCCCACTGGCCGTTCCACCCGCCGTTCAAGCGCTGGACCATGAACTGGTTCCAGGAAGTGCCTGGGCCATATGGCAAAAATCCGGGTGAAGGCGCGGGCGGAGCCGAGGATACGGTCCACGGCAACGTGTTCCAGAGCGTGTTCCCGTACTACAGCCAGCAGTACGTGATCGACGATCACACCGGCACACAGATCGACTATCCCGCCCACTTCGTGCCGCCGCCGGACAGCGGCCTGGAGTTCGCCAACGAGACCGGCTGGCTGACCGGGGACAAATACCCGCCCGAGAGGATGATGGGGCCGGCGGTGGTGATCGACGTGCGCGCCATCCTGGATCAGGCCGATCCCGGCATGAGTCCCTTGATCACGGTCGACATGATCAAGGCGGATGAGGAAAAGAACGGCGAGATCCAGGCGGGCGACGTCGTGATCTTCTACAGCGGCTACGTCGACCAGTACTACAAGCCGTTTCCCGAGGGCAATCGACTGGCCTGGGATCCGCTGGTCAAGGCCGACGTGCCGGGGTGGCCCGCACCGACGCCTGACGCGGTGAACTACCTCGCGGAGAAGGGCGTCACCCATCTCGCGATCGACAGCCCGAGCATGGGGCCCGCGGGGGTCATGGACGGCGACCATCCGATGGCGCAGATGACCCACGTCAGCTTTCTCGAGAAGGGCGGCAGCTGGACCGAGTTCGTGCGCAACGTCGGCAGCCTGCCGGCGCGCGGCGCCTATTATATCGCGACCAGCGCCAAGATCGTGGACATGAGCGGCGGCCTGAGCCGCGCGCTGGCGATCAAGCCACAAGGACCAGGGCTCGGCGAATCCTGAGACGGGCCCACCGGCGGGGCGGCGGATCCTGCCGCCCCGTTCGCCCTGGCGACGACGCGGACGGCCGAGCCCAACGAAACCCGCCAAGCCGAAAGGGCAATCATAGCCGCCTATTTTCGGGTCTTGTCGTTCCACTCTTCGAAGACGCCGACGCCGGCGTCCGAGAATTCGTTCAAGTGAATAAAATCAGGTCCCATCTCGCTGAAATCCCGGCCGAGAATATGGTACAGCTCGCTCGTCGAGGGCAACGCCGTGAGCGCTTTGTCCTTGGCGGCAGCATCCACGGCGAAGATCACCCGATCGATCTTGCTCACGAGGATGCAGGTCATGCACATCGGACAGGGCAGGCCGACCACGTACATCTCGCATCCGGAAAGATCCAACGTCTCGAGGCTGGTCGTGGCGGCGCGGATCGCCGTCATCTCGGCATGATTCGATGGATCGAGAGTCTTCTGAACGGTATTCACGCCTTCGGATACCACGGCGCCATCGCGCACGATGACCGCCGAGAAGGGCCAGCCGCCGTCCGCGACGTTGCGCCGGGCCAGCTCGAGCGCTCTTCGCATGTGCGATCTGTCAGGCATCAAACTGCTCCCTCGCCAAGGTCGGAAAGGCTCGGGCAATCGCCGGAACGAGCGGCGACCGCGATCTTGCATGGGCGCCTTCGTGCCCATTCTTCCACGATCGCGCCGAAACCGGCAACGCCGTGATCGGGCCGGGCTTCCGAGGCCCTCCGTCAGTGCGGCGGAGCAAGGTTGCTGCCGGCGCCGTCGTCGACCTCGAGGAGAGGGCAGAGCGTGGCTGGCGGCGCGCCTTCGATCTTGGCGCCTGGGCGTTGCGCTTCTGCTCGGATTGAAGAATGGCTAGGGCATTTTCGGTTCAGTTGAGATCGGCGCCAGCCCGCTCCCCCTCCCAACCACCCCGAGGGTACCATTGGTGGGTG
>JBOHKK010000240.1:0-9964 GCA_050729115.1 Geminicoccaceae bacterium
GGCGCCGGCTCGAGCACGCCGTCCACGCCCAGTCGGGTCGAGCCGTCCACCGCCAGCGCGATCTGCGCCTCGGCGCGCCCGACCCCTTGTCCTTGCGCCCGGAGCTCGCCGCGCCAATCCTCGAGGGGACCGTTACCGACCAGCTCGAGCGTGAAGTCTCCGGCATCCGCCTGGCCCATGAGCGCGGCCAGCAGCCCGCCGGTCTCGCTGGCCCTGAGATCGAGAGCGAGCTCGCGCCGCGTCAGATCGAGCCGCGTCTCGATCGACGCCTGCGCAGTGTCCTCATCGGTGCGCTCGAGATCGACCGTCAGGTTCACCACCCGGCCGCCGTCGGTGGTGGTCAGCTCACCCAGCAGCGTGAATACCGCGTGCTCGCCGAGCACCGCTTGGCCGAGCTCGAGTGCCTCGACATCGACGTGCCGGATCACGATCGGGATCGAGCGCGGCAACCCGGCAGGCGCGCCCTCCGCCTCGGTGTCCTCGCCGGGCGGCAGGCGCAGCAGGGCGAGGCGCCGGGCGCCGAGCTCGTCGATCTCGAGGCGCCCGCGCAACAGCGCCGCGGGCGACCAGGAGAGCCGAGCATCGTCGAGCTCCAGCCACGGGCCTTCGGCGTCGGCCAGACGCAGCCGCTCGAGGCGGAGATCGAAGGGGATCAGGCCGTGAAGACCTTCGAGGTGGGCGGTGGTGCCGGCGCTGGTGAGCGCCCGCCCGAGCTGCCCGGCGATCAGGCGCCTGCCGGCGTCGGTCTGGGCGAACCCGAACGCCCCCGCGATCGCAAGGACGACCAGGGCCACCGCCCACACCAGCATGAGGCCGATTCGTCGGATCATGAGAGCTTGGCAGTCGAGGACCGGCGGCGTTCGTCGACCGCCATGTTTCCATGTCAGCTACTCGACATATAGTGGCCGCCGGGCCGGACGGCCAATCCCGACTTGGCGACCGCCTTCCCTCAAATGGCCCTCAAATGGCGCGCAGCGCGTCGAGTCTGGTCAGGACGTAGCAGCCGTCCTCGATCCGGACCAGGTCATCCTGGCGCCACTGCTTGAGCTGCTTGTTCATGCTCTCGCGCGACATGCCGACCATGTTGCCCAGCTGCTGCTGGGACAGCGAGATGTCGATCTTGACCCCGTCCGGCACCGGCTTGCCGAAGATCTCGGCCAGGTGAACGAGGCGCTTGGCGAGGCGCGACGAGCCTTCCAGAAACAGCGCTTCCTCGAGCAGCTCGCTGGTCCTGCGGACGCGCTCGCACAGCACGGCGAACAGCCGCATGCAGGCATCCGGGTGACGCTGCAGAAACGGGATGAAGTCGCGACGCTCGAGGATCAGCAGATCGCTGTCGGCCAAGGTCACCGCATCGGCGGTGCGGTCGGCGCCATCGAGCAGCGCGATCTCGCCGACCACCTCGCCCGGATTGATGAGATTGAGAACCAGCTCCTTGCCGTCCTCGGAATGGGTGCAGACCTTCACCCGCCCGCGCACCACGACCACCATGTGCGTCCCGGGGTCGCCCTTGCGGAACAGAACCGTGCGCGCCGGGTGCCGGACCAGCCGCATGTACGCCACCAGTCGATCGAGCTCCTCCGGCGCCAACTGACCGAACAACGGATGGTTGGCCAGCAGGGCACGCTTATCGATGATCGCTTCGGCAGGCATGCGGGATCTCTCACACGACGCCCAACACCATTTGGTCGGATTTCGGCCTATCGTGGAGATTGTGACCGTACCATGGGATTGCAGCAAGCCTTTTCGGGGTGGAATGGGGCAGATTTGCGGCAATTTTACATCGAATGCCGTGTTTCGCCCGACCCGAAGACGTTGCTTCTCGCGATCAAAAAGCCTGCCCGATGCTGATGTAGAGCTGAAAGGCATCGTCGGAGTTGCGCGGGTTCACCGGAAAGCCGACGTCCAGGCGAAAGGGCCCGATCGGGCTGAAATAGCGGATGCCCGGCCCGGCGCCGATCCTGAGCTCGTCGTCGAAGTCGGGCAACGATGAGGTGAACGCCGCGCCGGCGTCGACGAACGCCGCGACCCCGATGGTCTCGGTGATCCGTACCCGCACCTCGCCCGAGGCCTCGAACAAGGACCGGCCGCCGATGGGATCGTTCTCGTCGTCGAGCTCGCCTGCCTTCTGGAACGCGAAGCCCCTGACCGAGCCACCGCCGCCGGCGTAGAAGCGCAGATCGGCGGGCAGATCGGCGCGCGACGCGCCGAACAGGGTGCCAATCGCGCTGCGACCGGCGAGCACCACGCGCGGCGTATCCAGCACCTGGACGTAGTGCGAATACTCCAGCCGCGTCTTGTTGAAGGCGAGGTCGTTGCCGAACACGTCGACGAAGGGCTCGTTCTCGACCACCAAGCGGCCACCCCTGGTCGGATCGAGGCGGTCGTCGCTGCGGTCCCAGGCGAACTGGGCCGGCAGCGAGATCAGGCCGAAGGTGTCCTCGCGGCCGGTGTTGGCCTCCTCGACCTGCGAGGCCCGGAAGGCGACGCCGCCGGTGAGCGTCATGCCCTCCCGAAACCGGCGCTCGAGAGCGACCCTGGTCTTGGCCGAGCGGCTGTCGTAGGCCTTGGGTGCCTGGTATGCGAGCTCGATATCCGACAGCAGGGCCAGGTCGCGGGTCAGGAAGTCGGGTTTGCGCAAGCGCAGGGCTGCCAGGCCCGCGATCCGAGAGGCGTCGAGCTCCGCCCTGACCTGCTCGCCGCGGCCGAAAAAATTGCGGTGCTCCCACGCGATGCTGCCGCCCGGGCCCTCGTCGGTTCGATAGCGCACCCCGACCTCGATCGAGCGGTGCTTGCGCTCGGTCACTGCCACGACGACCGGCACTCTGCCCCGAGCATCCGGGGTTTCGCCGATCTCCGTCCGGACCGTCGCGAACAGGCGGGTCTCGCGCAGCGCACGCTGCCCCTCGGCCAGCCGCTCCGAGGTGATCAGCTCGCCCGCCCGCCACGGCAGGCGCTTCTCGACGAAGTCGCGCTCGACCTCGTTCACCCCCGTCACCGCGATCGTGCCGAAGCGCACCGGGGGCCCTGCATCCAGCCTGAGGGTGAGATCCATCGCATCGGCGTCGTGATCGACCACCGCCCGGCGCTCGCCCGCCGTGGCCAGGGCGAACCCCTCCGCCTCCGCCCTTGCCACCAGCGTCGTCTCGGCATCCAGGATGGTCTGCGCCAGCGCAGGGTCACCCGGGGCGATGCTCAGCTCCTCCAGGCTCGGCAGGGCGAGATCGGCATCCGGCGGCACGACCTCGATCGACACGTCGCGCAGCCGATAGACGGGCCCCGGGTCGACGCGAAAGACCACCCGCACCGGCTCGGCTTCGGCATCGATCGCGACCGCCACGGCGGCGCCGTAGTAGCCGCGCGACCGCAGCGCCCGCTGCAGACGCGCGCGATCGTCCTCGGCGCGCCGCTGCAATCTGGTGAGGCTGGGGGGCGGGCGGTCGATCAGCCGACGCGTTTCGGACACCTCGTCGAGCAGGTCGCGCAGCTGCTCGTCGTCGACCCCCTCGATGGTGAGCTCGTAAGGTAGGCCCGCCCGAGCGACCTCCGCGCCCGCAGCCGTACCCTCCGCCTGGGCGTCCGCGGCCGGCTGGTCATCCGCGGCATCCCGAGGCACGCAGGCAGCGATCAAGCCCAGGACCAGCAGACCGGCGCGCCGCCACCGCCCTTGGTGATGCGCGCGATGGGTTGCCTGACGTGCGCTCGTGCGGGTGCCGGCCACGCCGCGACCTCAACGGGCTCCGGGCTCAGCGATGGGACGCCCACGATGAGCGGCGCCGAACGCGTCCGGGCCGCCGCACGCCTGGAGCCACTGCTCCCAGCGCCAGGCGGTCCGAACGCTGAACTCCAGGTCGGCGTGGCGCGGCTGCCGGCCGAGCCCCTCACGGATCCTGCGATTGCCGGCCGCCAGGGTCGCAGGGTCACCCGGCCGCCATGGCCCCTCCTCGACCGGCAAGTCGGCCCCGCTCACCTTGGGCGCGGTCTCGATCACCTCGCGCCCAAGGTGGCCGTGGCCGTAGCCGCGATCGAGCACGGTCGAAACGCCACCGCTCTCCGGGCGGTCGAGGGCGTCGAGACCGGCCTGGGCGTGATCGTCCACATGAACGTCGGCGCGCCCGCAGGTGCCGGCCGGGGCATGACGGCGCCGAACCGGGGCGCCGGTCGCGCCGGCTCGGCCAGGTCGCCAACGATCAGCTCGGCATCGAGCGCCGCCCAGGGTAAACCCGTCGACAGGCCGTCGTAAGCCGCCACCGGATAGCCCGCGGCGCCCAGCCACCGGACCACGTGGCTGCCGATGTAACCGGCACCGCCGGTCACCGGAACCGGCTGGCGAGGAGCCATCGAGCCTCCGCATCTCGACCGGCGCAGCAACTACACGCGACCGCTGAATTGCTCGGTATATGCCTGCCCGCCCGTGGTCAAGAAGCGATAGGTTCCTTCCTCGAGGACCAGGCAGGTCAGACAGCCGGTCCAGCAGGCGCCGGTATCGATCCCGATGCGATTGGACCGGACGATCGGCTCGGACTCCACGGTATGGCCGTGGACGATCACGCGCCCGAGGTCGCGCCTCGAGCTCAGGAACGGCTCCCGGATCCAGAGCAGATCGTCGGCTGCCTGCTGGTCGAGCGGCAGGCCCGGGTGCACCCCGGCGTGGACGAACAGATAGTCGCCGCTCTCGAAGCTCAGCTCGAGTCCCTGCAGAAAATTCACATGCTCGCGCGGAATCCGCTGGCGCAGGTCCACTTGCAGCTGCTGATAGTAGCGGAGGTCGTCCTGTGGCACGCCCAGGTGCATGCCATAGCTGTGCACGGTGGCCTCGCCGCCGTACCGCAGCCAGGTCGGCCCGATCGTGGGATCGACCAGGAAGCTCAACAGCCAGGCGTCGTGATTGCCGAGCAGATGCACCGCCTGAACATCCGGCAAGCCATCATGGAGCAGGAGGTCGATCACCTCCCGGCTCTCCCGACCGCGGTCGACATAGTCGCCGAGGTAGACGACCACCTTGTTGGTGCCGGGGGTGATGTGAGCTGCGTCTTCGATGATCAGGCGATGCAGGTCCGCCAGGAGGTCGACGCGCCCGTGGATGTCGCCGACCGCATACACGCATACGCCCGGGGGCACGCGCGCAGGGTTGCCGCCCACCAGCGGCGGGCTCGGCAGATGATCCGGGGTACGGCGGAAAAGGCTGCGCAGCAAGGCTCTAGCCGATCATCGAGCGCCGGTCGGGGCGCGCTCGCTCAGCCGCCATGGCTGCCTCGACCATGGGATGAATTCCCCATCCGTAGTTACGCCCAGGGTTGCCAAGCCGTCGAGACCGAGCTAGTCGTTAGCATCTCGGTGCAGTTCGTTGGAAAGGTTGGGTTTTCTGACATGCCTCGCATCCAGGCCGTGGCTCCGGGTGAAGCAGGCCGCCGGTCCGGGTCGGATACGGCTAGCCTCGCGGCTCCGAGCGGCTTTGACAAGACCGACCCCAGGCCGCTCAGGTCGAGCGCGCGCGGCGCACCGGGATGCTCCGGCTTGCAGACAAAGCGCCCGCCTTGCCTGAACGCCCTGGCCCGCTATAACCGCGTGAGCCCGGATATGGGCTCGACCGGCTGCTTCTCCAATATCCCAGAGCTTAGGAGACGCCCGTGAACATTCGCCGCTCGCCTCGTTCGCTCGCTCTGGTAGCGAGTCTGTCGGCTGCCGTCATGACGCAGAACGCGCACAGCCAGGAACCGGATCCGAACGTCCCGGTTACCGCCCGGCCGCGCCCGGACTTCGACCCGCTCGGGATCCGTGCCGGAGGCTTCCTGATCTATCCGAGCGTGACTGTGGGGAGCTCGTACGACAGCAACGTTTTCGCGACCAAGGACGACACCGAGGACGACTTCATCTTCAACTTCTTGCCCAGGATCCTCGTCCGCTCGAACTTCCCGCGCCATTCTATCAACTGGACGACCGAGGCGGACATCGCACGCTACGTCAGCGAGACCGACGAGGATTATGAGGACTTCGGCACCGCCCTCAGCGGCCGGCTGGACATCACCCGCAACAATCGACTGACCGCCGGCGCCAGCTTCGCGCGCAGTCACGAATCGCGCGACGATCCGGAGGATCCGGGCGCCGACGTGACGGACGAGCCGCTCAAGTTCTACGATTTCGGCGGCGACCTCGGCTTTCAGCAGGACTTCAACCGCGTCAATTTCGGCCTGCTCGGCACCTTCGATCGGCGCGACTACACCGACGGGGACGAGGGCGACCGCGACCGCGATCTGTTCGGCGGGCGATTGCGGGCCGGCTACTTCATCTCGCCTCGGATCAACGCGTTCGTCCAAGGCGCCTTCCGCCGCGAAATGCGCGACGCCAGCAGCGAGCGGGACAACGACGTGTACAGCGCCAGCGTCGGCACGGAGATCGACTTCACCGGGCTGTTGTTCGGCGAGGTCAATGCCGGCTGGTCGCTGCAGGAGTTCGACGAGTCTCAGTTCGACAGCGAGAACGGCTTCACCTATGGCGCCAACCTGACCTGGAATCCGACCCCACTGACGAGCGTGCGACTCAACGGCGAGGGCGGTTTCGAGCCCAGCGACGTCGGCTCATCGAGGCTGGAAAGCGAGATCGGCGTGCGGGTCGATCACGAGCTGCTGCGCAACCTGCTGATCGGCGGCCAGGTGCGCTACAGACGCGACGACTTCCAGGATGCCAACCGGGTCGACAACCGGATCGACGTGGGACCGGACATCACGTATTTCGTCAACCGGAACTTCTCGGTCGGCGCGGAGTATCTGTTCACGACCCGCGACTCCGATGACAGCGAGCGGGAGTTCGACCGCAACCTGGTCACGCTGAGGGTGACCGCACAACTGTAGATCCGTGATCGCCCCTGGAAACAGATCGCGGAATGACGCTATGTTCACCGTTCGTTGACATGGCGTGGGTAGGTTTCGGAGCGGTGCGGGTCCGTTCGCGAACCAGATCCCCGCTTTGCCTCGAAGAGCCGCGGAGAGTCATGATGATCTGGCATCGGCGAATGATCACGCTGTTCGGGCTCGTCCTGGCTGCCGGACTGGCGGCCGGCTGCTCGTCCTCGTCGCCGCCCCCATCCATTCCCGAGGCGGCGGGCAGCGCCGGAGCGGAGGCCTCCGGCGAGGCGCCGCTCCAGGACATCTCCGGCTACAAGCTTGGGCCCGGCGATGCGTTGCGCGTCACCGTGTTCCGCCACGAGGATCTCTCGGGCGAGTTCTCGCTGGACGGCGAAGGCTATTTCGCCATGCCGCTGGTCGGGGAGATCCTGGGGGGTGGACGAAGCGCCCGTCAGCTCGAGGACGACATCGAGGTTGCCTTCAGAACCGGCGGCTATCTGGTCGAT
Source organism: Geminicoccaceae bacterium (assembly GCA_050729115.1). Taxonomy (GTDB): domain Bacteria; phylum Pseudomonadota; class Alphaproteobacteria; order Geminicoccales; family Geminicoccaceae; genus JBKPNX01. The sequence continues at coordinate 7,352 of JBOHKK010000240.1, forward strand.
CCGCAGGTCAGCATCCAGGTCCTCAACTATCGCCCCTTCTACATCATCGGCGAGGTCAACAACCCGGGCAGCTTCGAGTACGTCAACGGCATGACGGTGATCAACGCGGTTGCGCTGGCTGGCGGCTACACCTACCGGGCCGATCAGGACGACATCATCATCAGCCGGGGTGGGTCGAACGGTCCCAAGATCCAGGCGCTGCCGGACACCGAGGTGCTGCCGGGCGACATCATCGAGGTCACGGAGCGCTTCTTCTGAGCATGGGTGAGCGTCGATGAGGGGCGTGGGCCCGAACCGATGAGCGGGCGGGGCCCCGCCTGAGTCGCATGGCGGAAGGCAGGCAGGCGGCGCCGTCGCTGACCGGGCGCCTGCGGGCGTGGGCGCGGCGGGTCGGCGTCGTTAACCTGGACTCGGGCCGGGCCGGGAGCGAGGCCGCGGGGGCTGTGCGAAAGCCATCGACCATGGCCGCGATCGCCGTGTTCTTCGAGCGACGCATGCTGGTCATGCTGGCTCTCGGGTTCGCGGCGGGACTGCCCAACCTGCTGATCTTCGACACGCTCTCGGCTTGGTTGCGGCAAGTCGACGTGCCGCTGCGCACGATCGGTTTCTTCAGCCTCGCAACACTCGCCTACTCGCTCAAGTTCCTGTGGGCGCCGGTGGTAGATCGCACCTCGATCCCCCTGCTGACGCCTCTTCTGGGGCACCGCCGGGCCTGGATGCTGACGACGCAGGCCGTCATCGTCCTGGGCTTGTGGCTGGTCTCGGGGTCCAACCCGGCCGCCAATCTGTGGCTGGTCGCCTCGTTCGCCGTGCTGGTCGCGTTCGCCTCGGCGACCCAGGACGTCGTGATCGACGCATGGCGCATCGAGGCCGCGGGGGAAGAGCGTCAGGGCGCCATGGCGGCGATGTATCAGTGGGGCTACCGCGTCGCCATCCTCACCGCGGGCATCGCGCCGCTGGTGTTGGCGACGCGCATCGACTGGGGCTTCGCGTACGCGGCCATGGCGGCGTTGATGGCGATCGGCATTGCGGCCGCGCTCGCCGCGCCGCGCGAGCAACCGCGCCCGGTCATGCCGCCCCTGCTGCCCCACGACCTGCCGGCGCAACCGGCCGCGGAAGCGCTCGAATGGCTCGGGCGGCTCTCCGCGCTTCTGGGCGGCGCTTACGTGTTCGGCGCCGGCTTCACCGGCCAATTCGTGATGATCGAATGGCTGGCCGCCGCGGTCGGCGCAACCCCCGACTCGCTCAGGGGACTGAACGTGCTCTGGGACCAGCGGCCCGTGGGCGTGTTCATCCAGGTCGGGCTCGCGTGCCTGGGACTGTTCTTGATCGTGGGTGCGGCGCTGCCCGTTCCTGGCGCGCGAACGCGCCCGAGCACGTACTTCGTCCGCTCCTACGGTGATCCTTTGCGCGATTTCTTCAGTCGGTTCGCCGGCACGGCGGGGCTCATCCTGGCGATGATCTGCTGCTATCGCCTGAGCGATTTCGTCCTCAACATCATGAACCCGTTCTATCTCGATCTCGGCTTCGGTCTCGAAACCATCGCCGAGGTGCGCAAGGGCATCGGCGTCCCGATGCTGATGCTCGGCGTCGGCGTGGGCGGCTGGTCGATCGCCCGCTTCGGGTTGACCCGGTCCCTGATCATCGGCGCCCTCGCGGGCCCGGTCTCCAACCTGGCGTTCGCCTGGCTCGCCATGCAGGGGCCGGATCCGGGCGCCTTCGCGCTTGCGATCATGGTGGACAACGTGTCCGCCGGCTATGCGGGGACGATTCTCATCGCCTACATGTCCAGTCTTACCAGCGCAGGATTCACGGCGACCCAGTACGCGCTCTTCTCGTCGCTGTATTCGCTTCCCGGCAAACTGATCGCGGCGCAGTCGGGCACGATCGTCGAGGCGAGCGCGCGCATGGCGGCACCGGGCGGGCCATTTGCGCGACTGACCGGCTGGTTCTCCGACCTGCCCCCCGCCGCGTTCGCCGCCGGCGCGGCCGACCTCGGCGTTTCCGCTGCGGCGTTGGGCGCAGGCTACACCGTCTTCTTCTTCTATTCGTGCATGGTCGGGCTCGTTGCCCTGGCCCTCGCGCTGATCATCGCGGGGAAGCAGGTGAGAAACGCTGCGCCCGGGGAGAGGACAGCGCCTGCGCCGCCTTAGGTCGTCATGCTGACGAGCAGGTGCCGATGCCCCCGTGATCGCTACCCGGCGCGCACCCGACCCGCCGTGCCGCGGGCCGACGACGCCCTGGTGGCCGGTTGCCTCAGCGCCTACATTCTGGTCGCTAAGCGAGGGATGATGTGATGCGGATTGGCGTGCCCAAAGAGATCAAGACCCACGAATACCGGGTCGGCCTGACCCCCGCTTCGGTGCGCGAGCTCCGTGAGCACGGGCACGACGTGATCGTCGAGAGCAATGCCGGCGAGGCGATCGGTCTGGTCGGTGCGCTGTACGAGAACGCCGGGGCGCGCATCGCTGCCGACGCCGAGGAGGTGTTCGCGAGCGCCGAGCTGATCGTCAAGGTCAAGGAGCCGCAGGCCAACGAGCGGGCGCGCCTGCGCGAGGACCAGGTGCTGTTCACCTATCTCCATCTCGCCCCCGATCCCGAGCAGACCACAGA
>JBOHKK010000241.1:0-9862 GCA_050729115.1 Geminicoccaceae bacterium
GGAGTGAGGTGGTCCTGGATGCCTCCGCGCTCCTTGCCCTGATGAAAGCGGAACCGGGCGCAGAAAAGGGGTCTGGGCGCAGAAGCAGAAAATGGGCGCAGAAAAGGGGTCTGACCCCGTTTTCCCATTCCGCGCGGGCAGCAGAAAAGGGGGCGCAGAGCGGGTCGCGGCGGTGATCGATCGCGCGGTGATCGGCGCCGTCAACCTCGCCGAGGTCGCATCCAAGTTCGTTCGGGAACAGGTTGCGATCAGCGTGATCCGGGAATGGGTCGACGCCCTCGAGCTGGATGTCAGACCGTTGGATCGAGAGCTCGCTTACGCCGCGGGGGCGCTGTTGGCGGCCACCCGCGGCCAGGGGCTTTCGCTCGGCGATCGCGCCTGTCTTGCGCTCGCGCGCGAACTCGATGCCACGGCGCTGACCACGGACCGAGCCTGGCGCGCCGTCGACGTCGGTGTTGCCGTCGAGGTGATCCGATAGTACCCGTCGCGCCGGGTGAAGCCGCGGCGGCCCGGCCGAGCCTGAAATTCGATATCGGCCGTGGTTCCTTCCGAGTCGACCGCGCGCAGCCACGACCGGGACTCTCGCCTCAAGCCCGGGGCACGAGAAAGCGCCGCGCCCACGGGGGACAAGAACAGGGCAGCGCGTCGTTGGGCTTGGCCCAACCCGCGTATCTGCAAGTCGAGACCCGGGGTGACGGAAAGGCGTGGATGACGGTGTCCGAAGGTCCGTTGCCTCAAGGGCCTGGGCGGCGGAGCAGATCCTCGACCCGAAGGACCAGCGTCGCTGCGCCGTTCGGGTCGAGCGGCAGAGGGCGGACGTCTGAGCGCGCCGGATCGGCAGCCCCGGCGTCCGCGGCGATGCCGGGCCCGCCGATGCCGAGCTCGCTCGGCAAGCCCGCGGGGTGCCTGGGCGTGGACGCCTCGGGTGCGTGCGCGATCACGGTCGGCGGGAAGGCGAGCGGGTCGACCTGGCGGCCGCCGAGGAGGACCTCGTAATGGAGATGCGGGCCGGTCGTGCGCCCGGTGCTGCCGACCCGGCCGATCGGGTCGCCCTGGCGCACGGCGCGGCCCGGGCGCAGGCCGGGCGCGTAGCCCTCGAGATGGGCGTAGGCGGTCGCGATCGCGCCGCCGTGGTCGATCCGCAGATATTGACCGTAAGCGCCAAAGCGCCCGGCGGCGACCACCACGCCATGGCCGGCGGCGCGCACCGGCGTGCCGCGCGGCGCCGCCCAGTCGATCCCCCGGTGCGTCTGCCGCTGCTTCAGGATCGGGTGGTGGCGCAGCCCGTAGCCCGAGCTGAGGCGCCCCTGATCGACCGGCTTGAGAAGCAGGGTGTCGGTCATCAAAGGGGCGGGCTCGGGGCGCGAGGTACAGCCGGCGCACGCGACCAGCAGCAGCCCGCACAGCGCCCAAGGCGCCACGGCTCTGCGGCCGGAGCCACCGGTGTCTCCGGGCGCGGCAGAGCGCCTCGAACCGCCGCCGCCCGCGCTGATGCCCGCTGCCATTGAGGGCCGTTTCCTCGTGATCAGCTCTCATCCGTACCGCAGCGTCGTAGCCGCGGCAAGCTGACCGGCGCCTGAACGGGAACACCCGCTCACGAGGGGCGTACGCGCTCGGCAATAGCGGTCGACGTGGTTCTGGCGGGTGCCGGGCGGCCCTCGACGATGAACCTGCGGCTATCGGCCCGTGCGATGCCGACCACGGTGACCTCGTGCCAAGCCGCTGGCGAACCTGCTCGTCGCGCTACGGGCCCGAGCTGTGCGCCCGGACCGGGACCGGACCCCGAATGGCCGGGCGGCGTGTCTCAGTTGCGCCGGTCTCGATGGGGCGGCGCCGCGGCCGCCGAGCGCTGGTTCGCTGCTGCCGCGCGTCGTCGTCGCAGGCGTGCGCGCAAGATGGCATAGCCCATCGCCCCGGCCAGGAGGATGGGGCCCATGATGACGGCGATCGCCCAAAGCGAGATGCCGGCGTCGTCCATGTCGCCTCTCGAGCAGGCCTTCGATGCGAACGCGCGCTGCGGCGCTTGGTTCCCCGGCCGCCCGGCTCAACGAGCGCACTCGCCCGCCGCGCTCGATGCCCGCTTGCGGGAACCACGCTCCTCGTTCGGCACGATGCGGTGCAGTGCGGATCGCCGGCGCGCTCAATCGGCTCGCTGCGGGAGCCGGAGCCGCCGACGGGCGCCGGCTCAGTCGGCGGGTATGGCGTCGGCGAGCTGGTCCTTGAGCGCGGCGATCTTCTCCTTCGCGACCAGGAGCGGGACGTGGCCCGCCGGCAGCTCGTCGCCATAGCGGCGCTCGAGGGCGATCATCTGCGCCTCCGCCTGCTTCAGATAGCCGACGGCCTCGTCGGGCTCGCCGCGCAGGAACTCCGCTTCCGCCTGACGATGCAGCGCGTCGACCTCCTCCATGCCGGTGGTGAAGGCTTCCGGGGCGCTCGGCACCTCTGCCACCCCGCCGGGATCGGCGGTGGGGGACGCCGCTTCGGCCAGACCCGCGGCGAGCGAATCCTGGAGCTCGCCGAACTTCTGCTTGAGTTCGGGCAGCGCGGGATGGTCCGGTGCCTCGGTCGCGAGGAGGTCGAGCTGCCGCCCTTGCGCCTCGAGGTCCGCCGCCGCCTGTTGCGGCCGCACGTCGATGCGGAACTCGATCCCGGCAAGGGCCTGCTCGATGGTCAAAGCGAGCTCGTCCGCGCCCTGCGCCAGCGCGACCACGGGCAGGAGCGCTGCCGCAGCCGCGCCGAGCAGACGCAGGCGAACGCTCTGCCAGCTGGGCTGTGCGGTGAGCATGGGGCGTCCTCGACAAGTGCTGGTCCTGTTGGAGGTAACGAACGAGGGCCCCGTCGCATTCCATTGGGGTTGCGCATTGCCGGGCTCACGAGATCGGAACCTTGATCCGCCAGGCGTCGCCCTTGCCTCGGTCGGCCTCAGCCGGCGGTGCTGGGGTCGATCATCCGCTTGACCGGCGTGATCTTGTTCGCCGGGAAGCCCGACAGCTCGGCATGCTTGCGGATCAGCGCCTCGTCCTTGGCCAGATAGACGCAAAAGGTCTTGTCGTCCGCGACGTAGGACTCGACCCATTGGATGTCGGGCGCGAGCTCGGCGAGCGCCGCGTTGGACCTGGCGGCCGCCTCCTTCAGCTGCTCGCGCTCGAGACTGCCCGCGCCGGGGATCTCGCGTTCGATGATGTACTTCCGCATGTCCGCCTCCTTCCGGATTTCGCGATCACACCGCCGCTTGCGGCCGCCCGTCGAACAGGGGGTTGGATCGATGGTGCGCGATCCGACGTGCGATCGCGGGCACCCAGTTTGCCCGCTTCAGGCCCAGCCGGCAAGTCTCGCGCTCGGCGAAGCAAGCGTGCTCTCGAGAACGCCCTCGGGATCCGGGACCACCTCTGCGTACCGAGAGACGCTCACCAGGCCGCCGCCATCACTTCAAGTCGATCGGGGCCGAATCCGGCAAGAAATAGTGATAGGAGTTGATGTAGAGCGCGATCTTCAGCTCTCCCGATGGGATGCGCTGCACGATCCAATCCTCGCCAACGATGCACTTGATCAAGGCTGCCTTTTCCGAATCGATCAGACGACCTTGCCAATAAACGGCGCCGACAGCGCGGGCGCGTTCCGGCTGGCTCGACAGCGGGACGATCTCCCACGGGTCCAAGGCGACGTGGGCCTCGTCCGTGAGCTTCTGATGAATCTCATAGTTGGTCTGCAAAGTGATGTCCTCGCCATGAGGAATGAAAATCCGAGGCTCCGGATGCAGGAAGAATGCAGCCTGCGCGGCCGCCGTTCCCTTGTCGAACATGACGACGTCATGGAACTTGTTCATCAATGTCATGACGTCTTCTTTGGTCATTGCCACAAACCCGACTCCCTTCTTGCAGCCCGGACCTCCCGGACGAGCTGATCCTTCGGCGAAGCCCTACGCGACTCGCTGGCCGCTGGCAAGCTCGGTGGCAGCTTTCCGTCTCTCATGAACGATCGAGCCGGGCGCGCTCCGGCACCGGATCGTGGCCCGGATCTCGATGGGAGCGGCGCTCGGCCGGCTGCGGGCGCGGAGTTCCCGCGATGGGTTACGACCGCACTGCCTGGAAATCGGCAAACCGGTGCCGAAGGGCAATGGAGTGAGGTCGACCGATCCTGGCGCGTCGGGCGAACCGGGGTCAGTCGTCACCCGGAATGGTGGCGGTAATCCGCGGATCGACGACCTCCGCGACCTTGGGATCGGCAGCCAGGAAGAGCTCGAATCGGGTGTCGCCTCGAGGCCGCTGAGGCTCGATCAGCGGGACATGAACTGCCGCGCTCCTGGCGCCGGGAGCGAGTGTCACCACGCCCTGCTGCGCCTCATAGTCCTGTCCCGCTTTGGCGGTGCCATCGACGGTGCCATAGATCAACACGACCGTCTGTTCCGCGGGCCGCGAGAGCTCAATCTTGAAGACCACGTCGGCGGCGCCCGCGGCGGCCGGATCGACCGATGCTTTGACCGCTACGGCCTGGCCATCCCTTTCCGCTTGCTGTCCAGCGCTGCTCCCGCGAGCAGGACTCCTGTCCGCTGTGGCCTCGGCAGCGGTGCTCTCCGCAGCAGTCGTCTCCTCGGCACGGCTCTCGGCGCTGGGACTCTCGGTGGCCGACGTTCCGGCGGCGGGGCTACCGGCAGCGGTGCGCGCGGCGGCGCGAGGCTCGGCGACCGTACGCTCGGCGGCGGCCTGCTCGGCGGCGCGAGGCTCGGCGGCGGATGCCGCTGCCGTTGCGACCGCCGGCTCCTCCTCCTCAGGCCTTGGCGGCAGGGCTCGTGGCGCTTGCCTGGTCGCCTCCTGTGCCCGCTCTCGGGTCAAGATCCGGCCCGCCCTGATGCGGACGACCTCGCCGCCTGAGCGAACCTGAGAGACGCCATCGACCCAGCTCACAATCTGACCCGTGATCACCGCGCCCTGCCCGAGATCGATCCGCACCTCCTCGATGTCCTGGATCGGCATCTGGCGCATGCCGCCGATCGCCCGCCGGACGATCACCGTATTGCGCGTGGCATCGATGATCGAGCCCTCGATCGACTCGCCGTTCTTCAAGACGATGACATCGGCCCGGAGGGCGCCAGGCACGGCAATCCCGGTCATCAGCATCAGCAGCGCGAGTGCCCACGCGCCGAGGTCCGGACGGCGTCCTCGCGCGACCGCTGCCGCGACATTCGCAGTCTTCGATCGGTTGCTCATCGCGCCCGCCCCGCTGTTCTCGATCCGCGGCCGGAGGTTCAGCACGCGGCGAGGCAACCCTTATTCCGCCGCCTCGGCCATTTGCTCGGCTGCCGTTATCCGCTGCCATCCGGGCACTTGCGCGGTGAGGTCGACTTCTTGCCATTTCGGATGGAACGGCGGCTCCAGCAGGCGGTTGAAATTCGTGGAGAAGCTCTGAATGAACCGGTCCAGCTTGTGCCGGCGGGGGTGGCCCTCGGGCCAGTTGTAGGCCGCGAGTACGGCGCTCACCGCAACGGTCTCCACCGGATCTCCCGGGTCGATCAGCTTCGGATAGACGTCGGGGGTGAGTTCCGAGGGGACGTAAGCAGCCTTGATCCGCTCGGGTGGAATGGCGAGCAGATGCAACTGCTCGCTTCGGTCCACTTCCCCGATGAACGCAACCGGCTTGCCGCCGACGAACACCATGGCGTCGATCTCGCCCGTCCGGAGCTTCTCGAGCGCGATCGGTTCGGGATCGCTCCCGACGTCGACGTCGATGCCAAGGTCATCGAAAACGATGCTCGCGGTCATGAAGGTGCCGCTGCCCTCGGTGCCGAAATTGACCCGCTTGCCGGCCAGATCGTCGATGGTGCCGTACTCCGATCTCGCGAGCACGTGCACCTCCTCGTTGTACAGCTTGGTGATGTAGCGAATCTTGCCTTCGATGTTCGATACCAGCTCGCCCCGCTTGTAGAAGTCCAGGACGTCCGACTGGACGATCGCGACATCGATCCCGCGCAAAAGCAGCAGGTCCTCGATATTGCGCACGGAGCCCTTGCCGATGATCGGCAGGACGCGCAGCTGATAGCCGTCATCCAGCGCATTGGCGAGGTCGGCGGCGATCCGGACGTACGTCCCGGTCACCCCGCCCGAGATGAGGCCGACCACGCCGCCATTGACCAGGTCACGCTGAGCTGCGACGTCGGCGGCGCGCGCGCCCTGGATCCCGGGTCCGCAGATCGACAGGGTCAAAAGGACCGCAACGAGCATTCGCGTAAGCACTTCTGTCTCCTTGCTCGGTTCTTGCCCGAAGTCCGCCAGTGCGACGCCTGGTCTGGGGTGCGTTTGCTACCCTCGGCGCGACCGGAGCAAACCCGTCATCCGGGGTCGGCGACGCCGCCGCATGACGCGCGATCGCGAACGTGCGACCGCCGCAAGCCCGGCTCGGGCGCTCGGCGACCTTCGTACCACTCTTCCGACGGCTGCGCCATGGGCGGGCGCGGCTGGTTCGAACCTGCCGCCGGCATGCTCATCCGATCACGCGCTGACCCTGCCCGCGGTGCTCGACCGCGAGGCCTTTGACGCCTCCGCCGGAGCCCCCGACATTGCGTTTGGGATCCGCCACCCTTCACGGCCACGATTTCTCGACGAGCACCCGGCCGCTCGGGTCGACGATTCGGACGGCCGCGGGGCCCTGGCCGCCCTGGGCGGCCAGCCAGTAGTCGAGCAGGGAATCGAGATAGCTTTCCTTGCCAACCGGCAGCAAAGCATCCCATGCGTCGGTCGCGGCGACGTGCACCGTGCGACCGCTCACCGATTCGATGCCAGAGAACAGATTGCTGCCCGCGGCGCTCATCTCCAGGTCGTTCAAGGCCTGGATGTCGGCGTGGAAGCGCGCCAGTCGAGGATCGGCCTTCGCGGCTGCCGCGGAGGGGCTCACCATGGCGAGCTCGGCCTCGGAAAGCTCGACACGGGGCGGTCGGCGGCTTGGCCGTCGCCGGTCTTGCTGGCGGGCTCTGGCGCGCTCGGGCGGGCGCTCGCCGAAGGCGGCCGGGTGGTGGCGGTGGAGGAGCGTTCGTCCTCGGGCGAAGCCGGCTTCGTCTGCGCGCTGAGAGCCGGCGCCGCTTCCTCCGGTGGCCCCAGATCGAGGGCGGCGTTCAGCTCCTCGATCTTCTTTTCCATCATGACGAGGTTCTGACGCGCCGTCTCGATCGCCGACGCCGAAGACGTCCGCCATGAAGCTACCTCTTTCTCGAGTTCGGCATTGGCGGTCTTGAAGCGTTCGATCTCGGTGGTTGCCGTGGTCAACTGGTCGCGCGCTTGGGCCGCCTCGTGCCGCCGCGACTCCGCCTCATTGCTCGCCGCCAGGCGCGCCCGCTCCGCCTGGATGGCCGCGCCCACGGCCTGGCCAAGCTGCTCTTTCACCGCCGCCAGTTCCGTCTTCAGGCGCTCGGCGTCAGCGGCGGAGCGTTCGACGACCTTCTCGAGCTCGCTCACCCATTCCCCGACCTCCTCGCGAGCGCCGTTCGCCGTCGCGAGCTCTTTGCGGGTCTCGTCGAGCTCTTCGCGCAGGCCCGCCAGCTCGCCGCTCGACTGCTCGGCCGCGGCCGTCGCCGCCTCGAGCTTGGCTGCCATCTCGGCCCGGATCTTCGCGGCCTCGGCTGCCGCGCGCTCGCGGGCAGTCTCAGCGTCGGCGAGACCCTCGTCGAGCTGTTGGTTCCGCCGGATCTGCCCGGCGAGCGCCTCATCCACGCGAGCCGCCTTCCGGACCGCCTCCTCGACGGCCTTGGTGAGCTCGGCAACGCGCGCCTCGGCGAGCTCCTTGGAGCTCGCCAGCTCGGTCGAACGGGCGTTGGCCTCCTGCAGTTGTGCCGCCAAGCGCTGATTCTCCTGCTCGAGGGCTTGAATCTCCTCGCGCAGGCCGGTGTGCTCCGCCGCGAGCGCCGCCGCTTCGCTCAGCTGCCCGAGCTTGGCGCGCGTGGCTTCGAGAACCTCGTTGAGCTCGGCGAACGGCGCCTGTAATTTTTCCTGTGGCGGCTGCTCGGATCCTGGCGCTGTGCCCTGAACGAGCTGGAGCCCGGGGGCGGGGTCGGTCTCGAGCGGCGGCAGGGCGCCGGCCGGGCTGGCGCTGAGCCCAAGCACGCTCAGGCAAGCAAGCGCCGGCAGGCGCCGGCAGATCGGGGATGGTGACCCAGGAGGATGATTGAGCATCGCCAAATCCTACATCTTCAGGCCTAGGCTACCGCATGGCGGCACCGGTTCAAGAGACGCGGAAAGAGTAGGCCAGAAGAGAAGTAAATGGCCCTCAATCGGGTTCCGCTACTCTTATTAAACCTTATCAGGGAAGCAAGTCAGAGGCAACAGCGACTTCTTGTTCGGCTCGCGCCTGGGCTACGAATTGGGCGCGCCGACCACTTCAGGCGACGACGGTTGGCACCGTGTGCGCGCGTGCCGAGCCAGGGTCGGCAAGGATCGCGGCGCGGCCGTCGCACCAGTGATGCCGGAGGCACGCCTACCTTGCCGGAGCAGGCTGCCTTCGGAAGGCTGGATCCCTTTCGCTTCCCATTTCAAGGGACCTTCCCATGAGGGGGAGCTGTCGCCGGGTGCGTGGTACCAAGCGCACAGAGTTCGAACCTTCGTTCGCCCCGGCATCATCCTTCTTTTGGGGCGCGCGGCCGACCAGCCAACCCCGCGCGCTTTTGGGGCGCGCGGCCGACCAGCCAACCCCGCGCGCTTTTGGGGCGCGCGGCCAACCCCGCGCGCTTTTGGGGCGCGCGGCCGCGTGCCTGGCTCCCCGTGGCTGGCTCAAAGGGGCGACCTCGGTGGCTCGCTGGAGCGGACCGGTCTTGGTGATCGGTCCGAAGTGCCAAGCGAGCCCGGAGCGCCACGCGACCGCGGTGGTCGGTGCAAAGCGGCACGCCAACCCCGCGCGCGGTACCGATCCCCAAGGTCAGGACTTTGTGGGATCGGCATGAGACGATCATCCCTTCAGCGCGGGCGGGAAGCACCCCTCGAGCGGCAGATCCAACGCGCGCGCCTGAAAGTAGATGGACGTGGTCGTGGGATCGGGATAAGCAGGCCCTGCGATGGGAGGCCATCGACATGACGGCACGCACGGAACCCTTGCAGCTGTTCGGATTCTGGCGATCGCTCGCGACTTATCGCGTGCGGATCGGCCTTTCTTTGAAGGGGCTCGCGTGGGCAGAGGAGATCGTCGATCTCTTCAAGGGGGAGCAGTTCCGGGAGTCCTTCGCCGGGCGCAATCCGCAGCAGAGGCTGCCCGTGCTGGTCCTGGACGACGGCCGCATGCTCGCCCAGTCGCTCGCGATTCTGGAGTATCTCGAGGAGGTCCGGCCGGCGCCGCCGCTCTGGCCCCAGGACCGCTATGAGCGGGCGCTCGCGCGCCAGTTCGCCCTGATCTCGATCGCGGATTGCCATCCGCTGATCGTGCCCCGGATCCGGCACCGCCTTGCCGAGACCTTCGGCGCCGACGAGGCCGCGATCGAGGCATGGGGACGACACTGGATGGATCAGGGGCTGGGCGCGATGGAGGCGCTGCTGGCCAGGCCCGAGCGACCGCAGGGCGCCTTCTGCTATGGCGATGCGCCGACCATCGCCGATATCGCGCTCGCCTCGCACTGCGCGGGCGCCGGCTACTTCAACTGCCCGCTCGATCCCTATGCCGGGGTGCAAGGCGTCCTCGAGCGCTGCATGGCGCTGCCGGCGTTCAGCGAGACCCATCCCCTTGCGGTCAAGGCGGCCACGGGCGGTTGATCGCATGACGGTCGGGACCACGACCCGGCTCTGATTTTCGGGAAGCGAACCCGATCCCGTAGGTTGGGTGGAGCGGAGCGGAACCCAGCGGTCTGGTGTCAGTCTGGCGTCCGGGCGCCGAGGGATCGTTGGGTTCCGCT
>JBOHKK010000242.1:0-9782 GCA_050729115.1 Geminicoccaceae bacterium
GGCGCCGGCCGGCCGGCGCCACTTGTCCGCGGCGCTCCGAGGTGCTCCTAGAGCAGCGCGAGGACCCGGCTCGGGCCGCCGGTCGCGCCCTTGATCTTGGGTCCGCCCGCCACCAGGGTCGCCCCGGTCGGCGGCAGCTCGGCGAGGTTCGCGACCGCCTCCAGGCCCCAGCGGTTGGTCGGCAGCCAAGCGTAGTGCGTGGCGAAGTCGGCGGACCTGCCGTAATCGAGCGAGAGCGTGTCGACCGCGATGCCGATCGCGTTGCGCTCGCCCATCAGGTACTGCGCGGCCTCGACGTGAAAGCCCGGGAAGTGCATGACGCCGTCGCTATCGGCGTTGCGGAACTCGGGCCCGGCGACCCGCGCGTCCCAGCCGGAGAGCATGGCGACGCAGGCGCCATCCGGGATCGGGCCGTGCTCGGCCTCGAAGCCCTCGAGATCGTCCGGCGTGAGCTGGGCGTCGGCATCGTCCTGCACCTTGGCCCGGATGTCCACGATCACCAGGGGCACCACCAGGTGCTCGATCGGGATCTCGTCCGCCGACTGCACGCCGTCGCCGAAATGGAACGGCGCGTCCATGTGCGTGCCGGTATGCTCGACCAGCAGCCACCGGTACATGTTGTAGCCGTCCTTGGCGAGCGTCACGATCGTCTCGAGCTCGAGGTTGCTGCCGCCGTCGTAGGTCGGAAAGTCCGGACCCATGACATGGGTCAGGTCGACGACGCGGCTGAAGCTTCTGGGCTCCGCGGCCCCAAGCGGCCTCACGGCGCCGCCGATCGTCGTCGAGGCCACCCCGGCGGCGGCCAGACCCGCGCCCTTGACGAAGCCGCGCCGGCTCAGGCGCCGGCCCACCGTCTCCAAGCAACCCGGAACGCACATGGTCGATGCCTCCTTTGCGTGTCGTCACGCTGATCGCCGCGGCGGCCGCAGGCACAGGTCTGCCCGGGCCCCGCCAGGCGGCTCACTCGCTGAACCCCTTCTTCTGCATGCACTCTCTGATGTAGTTCTCCTGCCACTCCGAGCGCTGATCGGGGTCCGGATCGGCAAACTCCATCTGCTCGATCGCCTCGGCCTGACACGCCGCCCAGGCGTCGTCCCATGCCTGGTCGTGCTGAGCGCATGCGGTCGCCAGGACCACCAGCGCCAGGGCGATCCACCCTCTCCTCATCATGCGCCTCCCACGTCGAAGCCCGCAGCCATGGTGACCGGGTTGGCCTCGTCGCGCAAGCCGGCGAGGCCTGCCGATCATCCGAGGCCAGGTTCGAGCCGACCTCGGGCGCGGCGCTCGGGCCGTACGGGGCTCGCCTCGTCCGAAAGACGCGGCCCGATCTGGGTCAGGCCAGCAGCTCCGTGGGCGACGTCGGCGCGCCGCGCGCGGCTTGACGACGGCCCGCCAGGAGGGGCAATGGTGGCGGCATCCGCAGCCCGCGCCCAGCGCTGCCGGCAAGGAAAGCTCTCTTGATGCTGATCGCGCAGATCTCGGATCTCCATTTCCTGCCCAAGGGCATGCTCGCCTTCGGCCAAATCGACGTCGCCGGCTGCCTGGAGCGCGCGATCGATCACCTGAACGCGCTGCAGCCGCGGCCGGATGCCGTGCTGATCACCGGCGATCTGACCAACGACGGCGACGCCGCGGTCTGGGCGGAGCTCATGGCCGCGCTCGGCCGGCTCGAGGCGCCGATCTGGCCGTTGCCGGGCAATCACGACGATCGCGAGCTGATGCGCGGGGCGTGCGCTCAGCTCGGGCTGTTCCCGCACGCAGGGCCGCTCCGCTTCGCCCTGGAGTTGGGGCCGCTCCGCCTGATCGGGCTCGACAGCCTGGTTCCGGGTGACCCCGCCGGACGCCTCGGGCCGGAGCAGCTCGCCTGGCTCGACGCCCGGCTGGCCGAGGCGCCGGACCGGCCCACCCTGGTCGCCCTCCATCACCCGCCGTTTCGAACTGGCATCGACCACATGGACGCGATGATGCTCGAGGACGGCGCCGCGCTCGCCGCGGTGATCGGCCGGCATCCGCAGGTCGCGCGGGTGCTGTGCGGCCACGTGCACCGCTCGGTGCAGTGCGCGTTTGCGGGCACGCTCGGCCAGATCGCGCCGGGCACCGCGCATGCCGTGCGGCTGGCACTAGCGGGCGAGCCGTCGCGCTGGGTCATGGAGCCGCCCGGCGCGCTGCTGCACGAATGGCGCGACGGCCGCGGCTTGGTCAGCCACGTCGACTTCATCGGCGCCTTCGAGGTCGGCCGGTTCGGCGATCCGCACACGCCCGCGCCCGAGCGTCATTCGGGCGCGTCGCGATAGGTTCCCGAGAGGAAGAAGTCCCAGATCGCGTAGGCGGTGGCGCCGGCGGCGAGCCAGAACCAGAGCCCGCCCAGGTCGTAGTAGGCCTCGAAGCCGAGCCACAGCGCGCAGGCGAGCGCGACGCCGACGCGTCGGTTCAGTGGCTTCAGCCAAGGATGCGGTTCCATGGACTGCACCGTAGCATCCTCTCCGCTACGCGACGACGCCGTTGCGGGACATCGACAGGCCAGCTATATACGTATTGAACACGTATCAGGAGCCGGTGGTGCGCAAGAAGCTTACGATTACGGTGGACGAGGAGGTCTACGACGGACTGCATCGGGTCGTCGGCCGACGCCACATCAGCCGCTTTCTGAACGAGCTCGCGAAACCGCACGTGGTCGACGAAGCGCTCGAGGAAGGCTACCGGGCGATGGCGGAAGACGAAGAACGAGAGCGGGAGGCGCTGGAATGGAGCGAGAGCTTGATCAGCGATGTCGCCGACGATCCCAGGTGAGCCACGCCGCGGCGAAGTCTGGTGGCTGACCTTCGATCCTTCAGTCGGCGGAGAGATCCGCAAGACGCGGCCTGCGGTGGTGGTCAGCAATGATGCCGCCAACGGCGTTCTTAACCGCATCCAGGTCGTGCCGCTGACCAGCCGGATCGATCGTCTGTACCCCGGCGAAGCTTACGTGATGCTGGAGGGCCAGCGACGCAAAGCGATGGCCGACCAGATCACCACAGCCTCGAAGTTGAGGCTGCGCCGGCGAATCGGCCGGCTCGATCCGGTCGATATGGCAGCCGTCGATCGCGCCATCCGCACCCAGCTGGCGCTCTGAGGATATCGTCGGCGCCGCGCGCGGTTCGCGCACGCCAGGATTCGTTCAGGCGGACCGACGCTGGCGCGCCGCGCCGCGTGCCCGTACGGACTTGCGTGCGTCCCGGGCGCCGAGCGCCTCGGCCAGCAACGACACGGTCAGCAGGTTCAGGCTCACGCCTTCGCGCTTGGCGCGGGTTACGAGGCGGCGGTGCAGGGATTTCGGCGCGTGAATCCGCCACTCGCCACCTGGCGCGCTGGGAGGTGGCAGCTGCGGCCGAACTCACGTAGGGCCTCGAGGCTCGCCCGAAGCGCCTCCTTGCCGTCTGCGATCGCCTCTTCCGGAGTCGCCCCGTCACCCATGCAGCCAGGCAGGTCCGGAAACGCGCACAAGTATCCGCCCCCCTCGTCCGGATCGAGCGGGCGTACCGTGAGGGGATAGCGATCGACCTCAGACATCGTTCAAGTCGGCTCGCATGGCATCGATCATCGCGCCGAACTGGCGAATGTAGACGGGCTTGATGGGCCGGTGCGCCGGCACGGATAATACCAGAACCACGAAGTCTTGACCCATCAACCACTCTTTGTCACCCCCGGGCTTGACCCGGGGTCCAGTCTGGATGCCCCGGACAAGCCGGGGCATGACAGAAAAGACGCACCGAGCCATCGGTCGCGACTTCGTGGGGTCAGTATAACACATTCCTCCCCGGTGGACAAAGATCACGTGACTGGTTCCGGGCTGCCGGAAGGGAATGTCGTGATGATCGGCGATCGCTTTCAGTTGTTCGATGCGCCAGTCGCCGCGCGGATTGCGCCGCATCCTGGCGAGTAGCTTGTCCTGGCGCACCATGAGGGGATCGTCCCCGCGCAGCTCACGCCAGCAGCAGGCCGCCGTCGATCACGATGATGCTGCCGGTGATGTAGCGGGACGCGTCCGAGGCGAGCAGCAGAAGGGCGCCATCCAGGTCCTCGGGCGTGCCGAACCGACGCTGCGGGATGCGCTTCCTCATGCGCTCGCCCGCCTCGGTCGCCAGAAAGTCGCGGTTGATCTCGGTCACGATGTAGCCGGGCGCCAGCGCATTGACCCGGACGTCGTGGCGGGCGAGCTCGAGCGCCATCGATCTGGTCAGCTGCCACAGGCCGCCTTTGGAGGCGGCGTAAGGCGCGAGGTGGCCGACCACGCCCTGGGCGAGCACCGAGGCGATGTTGACGATGCTCCCGCCCCAGGCCGGCTTGGGATCGCGCGCGACCATGCGCCTCGCGACCGCTTGCGCTGTGAAGAACGCCCCCTTGAGGTTGGTGCCGACCACCTGGTCCCAGTCGGCCTCGGTCTGCTCGAGCACCCCCTTGGACACCGCGGTGCCGGCGTTGTTGACCAGCACATCGATCGGCCCGAGCACGTCCTCGATCGTGCCGATGGCGCGCCCGATGCTCTTGTGATCAGTCACGTCCAGGGCGACGCTCGCGACCCGGCCGCCTTGATCTTCGATCTCGCGCTCCAGCTCTTGCAGCTTGTCCAGCTGGCGGGCGGCAAGGCCGACCGCGGCGCCGTGCCCGGCGAGCACCCTGGCAAAGCGCCGGCCGAGGCCCTGCGAGGCGCCGGTGACCAGGGCGACGCGGCCGGACAGGTCGAACAGCTCGCTCATCGGGCGCTCCTCAAGGCAGATACGAGCCGCCGTTTATCGGCAGGATGACGCCGTTGGTGTAGCTGGCCGTCGCGCTCGCCAGGTAGCGCACGGCGTCAACGACCTCGGGCATGCGGGCGAGCCGGCGGAGCGGGTTGGCGCGGCTGAGATGCTCGCGCTGGCGCTCGCTCATCTGGCGCGCCATCGTGCCTTCGATCACCGACGGCGCCACGGCGTTGCAATAGACGCCGTATCTGGCGCCTTCGAGCGCATAGGTCTTGGTCAGCGCGTGCACGCCCGCCTTCGAGGCGCCATACGCGGGGTGCAGCGCGGTGCCGCCGACCTGGCCCGAGAGCGAACCGAGGTTGACGATCCGCCCGCCGCCGTTTCGGCGCATCACCTCGAGCGCGGCGGCGCAGCCGTGGAAGGTGCCGGTGAGATTGACCGCGATGATGCGCTCCCAATCCACAAGCTCCGCCTCCAGCACCTTGACGACGCGCAGGATTCCCGCGGCGTTGATCCAGAGCTTCAAGGCGCCCGCCTCGGCGGCGGCGCGCTCCGCCAGCGCGAAGGTCGCGGCGCGATCGGTGACGTCGAGAGTCACCGGCACCAGGCCGGCGCTTGGCTCCACCGGCACAACGTCGCCGCCGTACACCCGGTAGCCGTCGGAAAGGAACGCCTCGGACAGCGCCTGGCCGAGATCGCCCGCCGCCCCGGTGATCACCGCCGCGACCATCGCTCAGGCGCCCCCCAGCCGCTCGGGCGCGAGCAGATAGTCGGCGGCGCGGGCGTGGTTCGGCTCCCGGGCGCGCAGCTCGTGGCGCGCCACGGTCCGCAGATGCACCTCGTCGGGGCCGTCGACGAACTGCAGCGCCCGGCCCCAGGTCCACAGGAACGCAAGGGGCGTGTCGGGGGTCAGGCCCGTGGCGCCGTAGACCTGCATCGCCCGCGACAGCACCGCGGTCTGCAGGCGCGGCACCACCACCTTGATCATCGCCACGGCGGTGCGCGCCGCCTGGTTGCCGTGGCGGTCGATCAGCCAGGCGGCGCGCAGCACGAGGAGGCGCGCCTGGTCGATCTCCATGCGTGAGAGCGCGATCCACTCGGCGACCGTGCCGTGCTCAAAGAGCTTCTTGCCGAACGCCTCGCGCTCGCGGGCGCGCGCGCACATCAGCTCCAGCGCCAGCTCGCACTGGCCGATCGAGCGCATGCAGTGATGGATGCGCCCCGGTCCGAGCCGCGCCTGGGCGAGCGCGAAGCCCTTGCCCTCCTCGCCGAGCAGATTGGCGACGGGCACGCGGACGTCCTCGAAGCCCATCTCGCAGTGCCCCTCGGGCGCGACGTGATGCATGATCGGCAGGTTGCGCACCACGGTGACGCCGGGCGCATCCATCGGCACGAGGACCATGGAGTGTCGCCGATGCGGCTCGGCCGCCGGGTCGGTCACGCCCATGACGATGCAGATCTTGCAGCGGGGGTCGGCGGCGCCCGTGATGAACCACTTGCGGCCATTGATCAGGTATTCCTCGCCCGCCCGCTCGATCCGGGCCCTGATGTTGGTGGCATCGGAGCTGGCGACGTCGGGCTCGGTCATGGCGAAGCAGGAGCGGATCCGGCCGTCCAGCAGCGGCTCCAGCCAGGCCGCGCGCTGCTCGGGCCTGGCGAACATGTGCAAGAGCTCCATGTTGCCGGTATCGGGCGCCGAGCAGTTGAAGATCTCCGAGGCCCAGAACACCCGGCCCATGATCTCGGCGAGCGGCGCGTACTCCAGGTTTGAAAGCCGCGTCCCGGGCTCGTCGCCCCGCAGGCCGGGCAGGAACAGGTTCCACAAGCCTTCGGCTCTGGCCTCGGCCTTCAGCGGCTCGATCATCGACGGCGGCCAGACGCCCGCCGCCACCTCGCGCTGCCACTCGGCGAGCCGTGGCACCACGTGCCGGTCCATGAAGGCCGAGAGCTGCGCTCTCAGCTGCTCCCCCCGAGGCGAGTACGCGAAGTCCATGGCAGCCGGCCCTCCACCGATTGTGGGAACACTGCCACGCTCGCCGCGGCGACGCCAGCCGGTGAAGGCCCGGGCCCGATCGGTCCGGGCAGCTCGTTGCCACGGGCGTGCATGCCGACTACTGATACCGGGCTCACAAAGCTCGAACCTTCGTTCGCCCGGCATCATCCTCCTCTTCGGGCGCGCGGGCGACCAGCCAACCCCGCGCGCAATACCGATCCCGAAGGCGAGGACGTTGGGATCGGTATACGCCGCGCAGCGCCCGGCGGCCGGCTCGAGCGCCCCTGCCTGGGCGAAGCTGAGGGTGCGGCGTATCGAGGAGCTGACGGCGCCATGTCCGGACGCTGGTATGTGGTGGGCCTGCTCGGCCTGGCAGCCCTCGTTCTCGCCTACATCGCCGGCGTTGCCGGACCGGAAAAGCGGCCGAGCGGGGACCCCGGTTTTCTCTCGTCGGATGCCGAGCTGGAACTGCTCGTCGACGGCGCCGAGCAGGATCAGATCCTCACCGAAGGCGTCGTCGTGACGTGCGATCGACGCGTCCTGTTCAGCGAGATGCCACTGGGCAGGCCAGGTGGCGGACGCCCGGACGGCCGGATCCTCGAGTATCATCCCGATGCCCAGGCGATTTCGGTGTTTCGCGCGCCGAGCAATGACGCGAACGGCAATCGCATGGATCTGGCGTGTCGTCTGCTGACCGCGGAACGACACCGTCTGGTGCGGACGGATATGGCCACGGGCCGCGTCGAGGTGGTCGTCGGCGCCGACACGGGCGGCTCGTACGACGCGCTCAACGACATCGCGGTGGATTCGAAGGGCCGGATCTACGTGACGCACCCCCGCTACGGCGCGGGCGAGCCGGGCTCGCTTCGGGAACCCGGGGTCTACCGCATCGATCCCGACGGCAGGGTGACCACGGTCATCTCCGATGCCGCGCGGCCGAACGGCATCGCCATCTGCCCGGACGAACGCCACATCACCGTCGGCAGCTACGACTTCGAGGCGGATGCCGATCGCGAGATGGCGCTGCTGCGCTACGACCTCGCGCCGGATGGCACCGCCGCCAACCGTCGGATGCTGGTCGACTACGCTCCTCGGCACGGCCCCGACGGTCTGGTCTGCGACACCGAAAGCAACCTGTGGGTGGCGGTCCGGGATTCCGGTCGACCCGGCATATACGCCCATTCGGTGGTGGACGGGGTCGCGACCGAACGAGCCTATATTCCGACCCCGGAGCTCCCGACCAACGTCCACTTCGGCCGCGGCGATGCTGCGAACTACCTGTACGTCACCGCGGGCAACAGCCTGTACGGGATCCGCGTCGGCAAGCGCGGTCACCACCTCCAACGCCGGAGGCCAGCCACGAGATTGCGCGAAGGCGGGTGCGGTCGGGTCGGATGCGGCCTGGCAGACATGGGTTCGAGGCTTGGCCCGGGGTAGCCGGCCGACGTCTTGGCCGCAGACCCTGCGTTCCCCTGATGGCGCAGAAGCGGGCCCGCAGACCGTTAAGGCCCCGTTCACGGGGACGATGCGATCATGGCCGGTGCGTGCCAGACTTGCAGGAGATGGCGATGGCGGGGACATGCACGGTCGACGCGGCGCTGTTCGACAACGTCAAGCAGGCCGTCGATTTCGTTGCCGAGCGCGGCGGCGGGGTGGTCTACACCGAGCTTGCCGACACCAAGTTCGCGCAGAGCCTGAAGCTGCCGCCGAACGTCGAGCTCAAGCCGCGGCGCAGCGCCGACGAGACCGCCGCGGCCGGGGAGCAGGCCGCCTGAGCGAGCGCCCCGGGCCCGACTGGTTCACCGCGCGACCTCAAGCCGCCGCCCCTGCCGTCGGGTCCCTTTCCTCTCGAAGCCGGGACCCTTCCTGGATCGGAGCGCACGCGGAACGCTAAGCCGCGTCACGCACGCTGATCTCGAGACGCTTGCCGGGCTTGGCGAGCGCCGCCTCGATCTGGCCGATGTGCGAGCGCTGCTTGTAGGCGAGCAACCGGCGCACCGCACGCTCGTCCACCCCGGCCATGCCCGACCCGCGTCTTCCCCGTCTCGCACCCGGCCAGCTGAGCGGTTGACCCCTTCGTCGCGCCGTGCTGAGACCATGGCAGTGGCGAAGGAGGCCCGAGATGACCGGACTGAACAGAAAGACGGCGCTGGTCACCGGCTCGACGGACGGCGTCGGCCGGCTGGTTGCGAGGCGGCTCGGGCAGGCGGGCGCGCGCGTTCTGGTGCACGGCCGCAATCGGGAGCGAGGCGAGGGGGTCGTCACCGAGATCGCGGATGGCGGCGGCACGGCGGACTTCCTGGCAGCGGACCTCGCTGCGCTTGTCGAGGTACGGCAGCTCGCAAACGCCGTCCGGCAGAACACGGACCGGCTCGACATCCTGGTCAACAATGCCGGCATCGGGACCGGCGGCCCGGGCGCACCCCGGCAGACCAGCGCCGACGGGCACGAGCTGCGCTTTGCCGTCAACTATCTCGCCGGCTCCCTGCTGTCCCGTCTGCTGCTGCCGCTGATCAAGGACAGCGCCCCGGCACGCATCGTCAACGTCGCCTCCGCCGGGCAGCAGGCGATCGATTTCACCGACCTCATGCTGACGCGCGGCTACAGCGGCACGCGCGCCTATTGCCAGAGCAAGCTCGCGCAGATCATGTTCACGATCGACCTCGCTGACGAGCTCCGCGGCTCCGGCGTCACGGTCAATGCCCTGCATCCCGCAACCTACATGAACACCAGCATGGTGCGCGCGGCCGGGATCACGCCCCGGGGCACGGTCGAGGAGGGCGCCGAGGCGATTCTCAACCTCGCCACCTCGCCCGCGCTCGAAGGGCGCAGCGGTCTCTACTTCAACGGCCTGCGTGAGGCGCGCGCCGATGCCCAGGCCTACGACGCCGAAGCGCGCCGCCGCCTCAAAGCGATCAGCCTGGAGTTGAGCGGCTGTGCCACATCAGCCGCGGGCAAGCCCCCCAAATGACGCTCGGCTAGACCATTTTCCACTTGGGTGGACCCACCGCCCCGGCCCGCTCCCCCTCCCAACCACCCACCAATGGTACCCTCGGGGTGGTTGGGAG
>JBOHKK010000243.1:0-9747 GCA_050729115.1 Geminicoccaceae bacterium
GGGCAACCGTGCCCGCCGGGTCGCCCGGACGGCCGAAGTCCTGCACCAGGCGCACCGAAGCGGCGCCCCGCTCATCGGCCCGGACCATCACCAGCGCCAGGCGCACGTCGCCGCGCGGCGGTTCGCCGCGGCGCGCCTCGGGCGCGGTGCCGACGTAAATCAGCTCGCCGGGGCGCAGCAGCCCGCGCGCCGTCCCGAAGTAATCCCGCCGCAACACCTCCTCGAGCGGGTCGGTCGTACCGTAGCCCCACACTCTGAACGCGTGCGTTCCCGGCACGAAGAAGGCTTCCTGCAGATCGGACCGGCGAAAGGTCATTGTCGCTCTCCATGCATCGTCCCGTGATGCTGCTCGTGGGTTTGTGCCGGAATTTGTTCCCATAATCAAGCTATTTTCGGTGCGCCTTCCAAGCCGGCTTTTCGAGAAGCCCCTCCGGCGGCGTGCCCTCGGGGTCGGCGCGCGAACGAACCCGCGGAATTCGAGGTTCTCCTGCCGCTCCTGTGCCGATTCTCCCCCAACCTGAAACGCATCCACCGTGAGTACCGGACCTTCCATGCGATCCCCAAATGCGATCTCCATGCGACTTCTCCACCCTCGTTGAAGCTGTCCGGGACGTGCCGCCGACGGCCGGGCGGATCACGGATGGCTGCCCAGCCGCCGCGCTGGTCTTGCATTTGTTCCTATAACATAGTAACATGCCGGGCTGCATCGGCTGCGACTCCCTCGTCGCCCCTCCGACCGTTTCCCCGAGCTTGCACCAAGGAGTCCTGCCATGACCAGCGACCGCGCCAATGCCGTCGTCCGGCCGGGCGCCGCCGGGAGGCGCGGTCCCAAGACCGCGGCCGGCAAGGCCCGTTCGGCGCGCAACGCCCTGAAGCACGGCCTGCGCGCGCGCCTCATGGTTCTCCTCGACGACGAGGACCCCGCCGATTTCGCCGCCTTCGAGACCGCGGTGCGGGCGGAGCTCGCGCCCGCCGGCGCGTTCCAGGCCGATCTGGTCGCGCGGATCGTGAGCGCCGCCTGGCGAGCGCGGCGCGCCGACCGCATGGAGGCGGCGTTGCTCGGCCGCTATCTCGCCGACATCTGGCCCAGCGATGGCGGCGACCCGCAGGTCGCGCTCGGCTTCGGGCTGATGCGCGATGGCAATGGCCCGCGCGCGATCGACATCCTGGTGCGCTATCGCGGCGCGGTGCTGGCCGAGCTGTTCCGCGCGCTGGCCGCGCTCGAGGCGCGCCAGGCGCAAGCCCCAAAGGCCCCGGGCGCCGGCCCGGCCATGCTCGAGTTGACGGGCGCCAAAACCAAACGAATTCCAAAAAAGGCGCTGAAACAAAGACATGGCTCTCGCACAACGCAGGAATCAGCGTCATGACACACGCGACCGATCCAGCCGAGGCGGGGGTCGGCGCCACGCTCGCACGGCTCCAGCGCCGACGAGGCACGGGTCATCACCCTCGTACGCCGGACAACCGGGCGCTCACCGCCGCGGCTCATCGTCATCAACAATCGGGCGAGCCTCAGCGCGCCCGGCGTGGGGCGCTACCAACGTCCGCGACGCTCGGTGGTCCGCGCAGCCGGGCCGCGACCGGGTTGCCGAAGGCTTCGCGGTACCCTGGAATCAAGGCGCAGTCCGGGTCTACCCGCTCCGGCTGATGCCGGCTCGTGCATGGCTAGCGAAACCTGACTGGGCATTTCGCGTTCGCTCTCCTCAATGCGAACGATCCCTCGCTGTCGTCGTTGGGAGAGCCAACAAGTGGCCAGCGGGAAGAAGCATGCGCGCCCAGGGGAACAAGTCCAGGCCCCGCCTCCGCGCTTCCGCGCAAGGCTAATGTACTTCGGAGAGACAAGCGCCGGGCGCCGACTGCTCGGCCGGCGGTGAGCAGGTGGTTGAGTTGACACTCTCGGCTCAAGCGTGTTTCACTCTCATTGCGGCTTCGGGTAGCCTGCTCGCCGTCGTTGCAGATTCCGACCAAGTACGGAGAACGAGGAAAGCCATGAGAGGCATGGTTGCCGTCGCCCTGGGTCTCAGCCTGCTCGCGACGCCTGCATTCGCGTACATCGGTCCCGGCGCGGGGATCACCGTGCTGGGCGCGTTGTGGGGCGTGGTGGTCGCGGTGGTTCTCGCGGTCGTCGCCCTCGTCCTGTGGCCGCTCCGCGTGCTGTTCCGTCGGCGCCGCAAAGGCGCTCGTCCGGCAGACACCTCCGCCTCGGTCGAGGCCGAGGCCGATGCCCCCTCTTCGGCGCCTTGAGGGAGCGAGACGGCCAACCCCGCGGGCTCGTTCCAAGCAGCAGATCGCTCCGCGACCCGTTCGATAGACGAGCACGGCCACGGCTGGCGACGGGCAGGTATCCCATGACCAAATCTGTCCGACCGCCGGAGCACAGGAGACGCGGATGGTTCGAGAGGACTCGGGACGAGGCTGGTTCATCCGACGCTTGCCCGTGTTATTGGTCGCGGTCGCGGCGCTCGCCGGGGTCGCCGGTGTCTTGGCTTGGCAGTATCGTGCGGAGCTCAGGCTACTGCCGCACTACATCCGCCCGATCGACGGTCGTGAGCGGATCGCCGCCCAGAAGGACAGCTTTGACGTCCTGTTTATGGTGCTCGACGCGTGTCGCGCGGACAAGCTCTCGGCGTACGGCTTCGAAAGGGAAACCGCGCCGGGCATCGAGGCGCTCGCGCGCGACCCTGATGCAACCTTGTTCCGGCGCCACTACGCCAACGCGACTTGGACCAAGCCGTCGACGGCGAGCCTGTTCACCGGCATGTTCGTGCACGAGCATGGCATGTTCAAGCCGTGGCGACCGACGCAAGATGATAATACGGGTCGAAGCTTTGCGACCCAGATGCTCTCGGACGAGATCGAGACCATGGCGGAGATGTTTGCCGAGGAGGGATACTACACGTTCGCCGCGACCGGTGGACACCATATCGACCGGCAGTTTGGTTTCGCCCAGGGATTCGACGAATACGTGGTGCCCGGGCTGCAACGCGCCCGGATGTGGGTAACTGACGCATTCATTCGCTCGATCGAAGGGAATTACTTTGGCTACATGCACTTGACCGGTTGTCACCAGCCCTTCCCGCCCAGAGTTCGTCACGAGGGCTACATGGCGACCTATGGCGTCGACTACGCCGAGGCCGAGCGGATCGCCCAGGGGGTCGACTTTACCACGACCGAGATCATGGGACCGCTGAACGAGGGCAGCCTCAAGCTGACCGACGACGATCTCCGCTTCCTGAACCTGATCTATGAAGCACAGATGCGCTGGATGGACGAAGAGTTTGTTCAGCCCCTCCTGGCAACGCTCAAGGAGACCGGTCGCTACGACAATACCCTGATCATCGTCACCGCCGATCACGGCGAGGCACTCTATGAGCATCAGGGCTACGCACACGCGGGGGACCTGGTGTGGGAGGAAGTCGTTCACATCCCATTGATCGTGAAATTTCCAAAGAGCATGCGTCCGCCGGCGCTCAGCAATGAGGTGGAAGAGCTGACCAGCTCGGTCGATCTCCTGCCCGCATTGGCGGCGCTGTTGGGCCGGGCCGCGCCGGAGCAGGCGCGCGGCGCACCGATCTTCGGCGGCACCTTCGTCAGCTCCATCTTGATCGAGGGGCACGCCTGCCCCCCCGCACTGGACGACTGTCTGGTTTCCTGGGCGGTTCTCAAGGACCGCTACAAGCTCATCGAGAGGCGTGGTGAAGCTCTGCTGTTCGATCTGGAGCGCGACCCCCTTGAGCGAAACTCGATCGCCGAGGACCGGCCGGAGCTGGTCGTTGAGCTGCGGGCCGCGGCGGCCGAGCTTCGGAGCGGATCGACCACGGATTTCCTCGCCCGCGATGTGGAGACCGAGATCGACGACGATGCCGTCCGCGCGCTGCGCGGCCTCGGATACATCCAGTAGGGCGGCGCCCAAGCGGGCACACGGTGCAAGAGTCTCCGGCCCCAGCATCGTTGCTTCGAATGGAGACAACGCGCCACCAGTTCGGCCACGGCTGCGGCGGGCCGTGAAACCAGGCAACTTCTTTGGCGAAAGAGACGGTTGGGCATCCGCTCATGAATCGTGGGTCAAGTCGCGGCACCCGCTACCTGAAGCGATTTGTGCCATTGGTTGTGCTTTCCCTCGCCTGCACGGCGGACGTCGCGGCCGATGGCATGGCGGCCCCGGGCGAGAACCGCCGTCTTGTTCCGTTCGGCTCTGCGGACGATCGCCTCCATGGGGCGGTGGTTCGAGAAGCGGCGGCGGCCACCGAGAGTGCACCGAACCGCGGACGCACGATCGTGCTCGGCTTCGACGGCATGGACCCCGAGCTGACCGAGCAGTGGATGGCCGACGGCAGCCTGCCCAACTTTGCCCGTCTCGCCCGCGAGGGTCACTTTCAGCGGCTGCCGACCACCAATCCGGCGCAGTCGCCGGTCGCATGGTCGTCTTTCGCGACCGGGCTCGATCCGGGTGAGCACGGCATCTTCGACTTCCTCCGGCGCAACACGGAAACGTACGCTCCGGAATACGCCATCTCCTTCGTCGAACCGCCAGAGACCGTGATCCGTGGGTTCGGCTATCAGCTGCCGTTGGACGAGGGGGCCACACACAGTCGCCGGGTCGGCACCCCGTTCTGGCTAAGCGCCGAGCGCGAGGGTCATCGCTCATCCGTGCTGCGTGTGCCGGTGACCTACCCGGCCGACCCGATCACCTCGATGCTCTCCGGCATGGGCGTGCCCGACCTGCTCGGGACCCAGGGCACCTTCACCTTCTACACGACCCAGGAGGCCAAGGGAGAGAGCACCGGCGGCCGGATCGTGACGGTGGCGGCCGAGGGCGGCCGGGTCGAGACGACCCTGGACGGACCGCCGCATCCCTTCTACCAGGAGCCGGTGCCGCTCGCGATCCCGCTCACGATCGAACAGGTCGGCGCCGATCGGGTGCGGATCAGGCTCGACGACCACGAGCTCGAGCTCGCCACCGCGAGCTGGAGCGATTGGGTGACCGCGGAGTTCACCTTCGCGGGGCTGCTGGGTGTGAGCGGGATCGTGCGGTTCTATCTGGTCGAGGCATTCCCGGAGCTGAAGCTCTACGTCTCGCCGATCCAGCTCGACCCGCGGGCGCCGGCGGGGCCGATCTCGATGCCCCCGGACTTCGCTGCCGAACTCGCAGGGCGGATCGGCCTCTACCACACCATCGGCATGCCCGAGGAGACCTGGTCGCTCAACGAGGAGCGGATCAGTGATCAGGCCTACCTCGAGATGGTCACAACCGTCCTGCACGAGCGCGAGGCCATGCTGTTCGACGCCCTCGGGCACGAGGACCGCGAGCTGGTGGTGACAGTCTTCGTCCAGACCGACCGGGTGAGCCACATGTTCTGGCGCGGCCTCGACCCGCGCCACCCGCTCTACGACCAGGCCGGCGAGGCCGCACGCTCGGCGATCAAGTGGATCTACGGCGAGTCGGATCGCATTCTGGGCCGGGTCCTCGATACCATGAAGCCCGAGGATCGCCTGATCGTTCTGAGTGACCATGGTTTCGATTCGTTCCGTCGCGCGGTTCACCTCAACCGCTGGCTGGCCGAGGAAGGCTATCTGGCGTTGAAACCTGGCGCGCCGAGCTCACAATCTCTTTTCACCAACGTCGACTGGACCAAGTCCAAGGCATTCGCGCTCGGTCTCAATGGTATCTTCCTGAACTTGAGCGGCCGCGAGGCGCTCGGTATCGTGCGCACCGACGATGCCGACGCCCTCGAGCGCGAGATCTCCGAGAAGCTGAAGCGGTGGCGTGACCCGGATACCGGCGAGCCGGTGGTGCTCACCGCCTACGACGGCGACGAGGTCTACCAGGGAAGGAAGGCGGCCGATGCGCCGGATCTGGTGATCGGTTATGCCCGTGGCTATCGCGCCTCGTGGCAGACCGCGCTCGGCGGCGTGCCAGATCTGCTGGTCGAGGACAACACCAGAAAGTGGAGCGGCGATCACTGTATCGAGCCCTCTTTGGTCCCGGGCGTCCTGTTCACGTCCTTCAAGCCCCCGACCGAGGTCGGCTCGATCACCGAAGTACCGAGCCTGATCCGAAATACCATGGGGCTTACCGGTGCTATCGATCAGGGCCAAGTTGGAGCGTCGCGGGGCGTGTTTGACTTGGCTTCGCCCGTCTTCACGCAGATCGACAGGCTCATGTCCGGATGGCTGCCGGATCTGGGTCGGCTCTCGTTCTGGGGGCTTGTGGCGGCCTTCGCTTCGATGGGGCTCTATCGCCTCGCCTCGAACCAGTCACGGCTCGCCGCCAATCGGAAGGAGAGCATCGCGCTGCAGAAGAAGCTCGCCGATTTCGACGGCCCGTTCTCCGCGCTTTGGCCGTTGGTCGGTCGCAACTTCGCGCTCGCCGGGCGCCAGCTCTGGCTCACGCTCATACCTGCGCTGATCGCATCGGTTCCGGTGTTGTTCATCATCGCCTGGGTCTCGAATGCGTTCGACGCGCATCCGCCCGCGGTGGGTGACGCCATCGAGGTCGAGGCGATCGCGAGCGACGGGCGCCAGCTGCCGCCGCTGCGCTGGCAGGGCGACGGCGCCGTGCGCGAGGAGCGGGACGGCGTCTGGAGCGTCGCCTGGCCGGCCGCCGCGAAGCCTTTGCGGCTCTTGGATTCGGACGGCACCGTGCTGCTCTCGCTGCCCACTGCGGCGCCGGTGGGCGCGGTTCATCAGCGGCGCTGGTGGAACGTTCTCGTTGGTAATCCGGCCGGATATCTGCCCAGCCCCGGCTATGTGGACGCCTTGGAGCTCGGCCTGCCCCGATCCGAATTCCTGCCGTTCGGTCCCGAGTGGCTGCGCGGGTGGATGGCGTATTTCTTCGGCGTCGTGATCGTGCTGTCGTTGCTGTTGAAGTTCCTGTGGCGGCTGCATTGAAATGCGTGCCGCGGCGCCCCGTCAGATCTCGGTCAGAGGCTAAGGAAAAGTTGCCATGCTGCCAAAGCGAGGCTTCGTTCGGGTCTCGATCATCGGTGTCATCGTCCTGGTGCTCGCGCTGGTGGGTGTGCACGCCTACAACTTCGCCCTCCTG
Organism: Geminicoccaceae bacterium; assembly: GCA_050729115.1. Taxonomy (GTDB): domain Bacteria; phylum Pseudomonadota; class Alphaproteobacteria; order Geminicoccales; family Geminicoccaceae; genus JBKPNX01. Next base: position 7,046 of record JBOHKK010000243.1, read on the forward strand.
GATCCGGGCGCATGGCGTGCTGGTGCGGAGCCGTTGCTGGCCCGTGCCCGCGCCATCAGCGAGCGCGCTCGTCCCGAATATCAGGATCTCGCTCTGGCCACGCTACCGCCCAATCCCCACAACGGACCATTCTATCGACTCGACGATCGGCTCCACGAGGCCGAGATCGTCGAGCGACCGGCTGCGGTCGCCGAGGCGGACGGCGCGGTCCTCTACGCATTCGACTTCGACGATGCCGACAGCCCCGGCTTGATCGCTGCCGACGGCCAAGATGCTCCCTTGGTCGAAGACGGCATGCTCAAAATGCTCGGCCTCAAGGGCCGGGATCACCTGACCAACGCCGATCCGATCGCCATCCCGCAGGACGACATCGGCGACATCGTGATCCGCGCGCGCGCCAGCCAGAATACCTCGATGAGGCTGGCTTGGTCGAAAGACGAACAGCCGGCGAGCATGTGGCAGAACCGCGTCGATATTGACCTCTTGGGGGACGGCGAGTTCCACAGCTACGTGATCAACGGCCGCAATGTGCTCAAACGTGGCCTGGCTGCGGGCGATGAGCTGGCGCGACTGTTTCTACGTCCCGCCGACACCTGGTGGACCGACGTCGAGATCGATTTCATCCGCTTCCTCTCGAAGCAGTCCCGCTATCTCGCTGCCCCGAACGGCGTGCTGTACGACACGCTTGGTGGGGAGATGCGCAAGGTCCTCTACATGCTGCCCGAACAAACCCTCGAATGGGTGATCGACGTGCCGCAAAACGATCCCAGGTTCGAGTTCGGCAATGGCATTCTCCTGGACGATCGCCCGGTTAGGTTTGAGGTCAGTGTCGGGGTTGGGGACGAGACCGTGCTGCTGCATGATCGGACCTTGAGCTCTGCTTCCGGGTGGCGGGACTTTCGGCTCGATCTTTCAGCCTGGGCCGGGAAAAGCGTCAGACTCCAACTGCGGGTTTCCGGAGATGCTCGGAGCGTTGCTCTCTGGTCGAACCCTTTCCTGCATTCAAGGCCACAGAAGCGGTTCAACGTGATCGTCGTGCTCGAAGATGCGCTGCGCGCCGACTATCTCTCGGCGCAGGGCTACGAACTCGACACCTCACCCAACAAGGTCGCCCTCATGAAGCAGGGAGGCATCCAGTTCGACTGGGCGGTGTCCCAAGCGACCAAGACCCGGCCGTCGGTGCCGTCCCTGATGACGTCGCTGTACCCGACCGCCACCGGCGTCTGGCATTTCTCGGATATTCTCAGCGAACGCTATCTCACGCTGGCGGAGATCCTGCGCGCCCAGGGCTTCGCCACCGCCTCCTTTCTCCAAAACGGCAATGCCGGGGCGTATGCCGGCCTTCATCAAGGATTCAGCGAGCTCTACGACGAACAGATCATGGGACAGGCAACCGAAGACATCTACGGCGGGCGCGTGTTCTCCTGGCTCGAGCAGCACCGCGATCGGAACTTCTTCCTGTACCTGCACGCGATCGACCCGCACGGCCCCTACGAGCCACCACCGCCGTTCGACACTTGGTATCGGGAGGTGGCGGGCCAGGGCTCCTCGGTGGCGCGGGATCAAGAGTTCGAACCCGAGTCCATTCGCGAGCCAACCGCAGAGGGACGTCGGCGACGCTACGCCGGCGAAATCCGGCACAATGACGCCCTCTTCCCTCGCCTGCTGGAGAAACTGCGCTCGTTGGACCTTACGGAAGACACGCTGCTCATCCTGTTGGCGGATCACGGGGAATACATGGGCGAGCACGGCTGGTGGGGGCACCAGCCGCCCGGCCTCATGCCGGTGATTCACGTGCCCCTCATGATGATCTATCCGAAGCGGTTCCAGGAGGCCAAGCGGATCGGGGATCCGGTGCAACTGATCGACGTCGTGCCGACCATCCTGGAGCTCGCGGAGGTCGACCCTGCGGGTCTTTTGCTGCAGGGGGATTCGCTGGTCGGTCTGGTTGAAGGGCGGGAGCCCGCGCGGTGGCGGGATCGCGTGGTGATCTCTGAAGAGCCAACCATCATGCACAAGCAGGGGCCCTGCCGTTGCGCATCGGTGGTCCGCCGCGACTGGCATGTGATCAGCTCGACCTCGGCCCACCTCTGGCTCGTGCGCGGCGGGAGGTTCTTGCCAGGCCTGATCCCCTTCGTGAACACGCGCGTCTACCAGTTCCGCGATGACCCGACGGAACAGAGCGCGCTCCTGTCCGCCGTGCCCGACCTCTACGTGCGCTGGCTGGCTTACGATGTCATTTCCGAGTTGCAGGACACCAACATGACCACGCAACGCAGATTAACCGAGGGCGAAAGCGTCGACCTGCAGCTGGACCCCGACACCTTGGAGCACCTGAGGGGCCTTGGTTACGTCAACTGAGCCGCTGCCCGGCGCGCTGTACGCCGAGTTCGTGGGCGCTGAAGCAACAGCGGCCCTTGGATGCCATGCTGCTCGCAGGGCCACGATGCGGCGATCTGCGCAGAGCGCGCCGGAGTCCAGCCATGAGGTTCACGCGGACTACGGTGCATCCCAAGCTGCTCGTTGCGATCCAGGCGGCATCCGACACCGGTGTGCGCCAGAGCGCGTACCGGCGAACCGCCCGGTGCCGGGCTCAACAGAGGTGGAACCTTTATTCGCCCGGCATCATCCTGCTTTTTTGAGGCGCGCGGCCGACCACCAACCCCGCGCGCTCGGGCGCGCGGCCGTCCACCAACCCCGCG
>JBOHKK010000244.1:0-3560 GCA_050729115.1 Geminicoccaceae bacterium
CTCCCGGCCACCCAATCCCATGGTACGCTGTGGGTGGCCGGGAGGGGGCGTGGGCTGGGTCCGCCCAAAGGAAGAACGCGCTAGGGCAGTGACGCAGACGGAACGTACCTTTGTTGTCATGCCCGGACTTGATCCGGGCATCCACCCGCAACGCCGGCGCTGGCTCCAGAGTGGATTGCCGGGTCAAGCCCGGCAATGACGAGGGAATCAAGCGAATGCGTCCGTGCACTAGCCCGCGCCGCTCACGCCTTCGCGAGCGCGCCTTCGCGGATCTCTGTGAGCGAATACTTCGGCGTGAGAGCCTCGGGGTGCACCCGCAGGTCGATCAGGGCAAGGGTGCCCGCGGCCTGGGCGCGCCGGAACGCGTCCGGGAAGTCGGCGGTCCGCTCGACCACCTCGCCGTGACCGCCGTAGGCCCGAGCCAGCGCCGCGAACTCGGGATTGCTGAGGTCGGTGCCGACCACGCGGGACGGATAGTCGCGCTCCTGGTGCATGCGGATCGTGCCGTACATGCCGTTGTTGACCACGATCCAGATGACCGGCAGCTGGTACTGGGCGGCGGTCGCTAGCTCCTGCCCGGTCATCAGGAAACAGCCGTCGCCCGCGAAGCACACCACCGCGCGCTCAGGATGGACCAGCTTGGCGGCGATCGCCGCCGGCGTGCCGTAACCCATCGAGCCGCTGGTCGGGCCGAGCTGCGAGCGGTAGCGCCGGTATTGATAGTAGCCGTTGACCCAGATGCAGTAGTTGCCGGCGCCGTTCGCCACGATCGCGTCGTCCGGCAGATGATCGCTGAGCCAGCGCACGATCTCGCCGAGCTGGACCTCGCCCGGGCCAGGCGGCGGCTCGAGCGCGGCGAGGTACTGCTCGTGCGCCGCCCTTGTCTGCTCGCGCCAGGCCGCGGTGTCGACCGGCTCGAGCGCGCGCGCGGCGGCGGCGAACGCCTGCATGCCGGCCTGAATCGGCAGATCGGGACCGTAGGTCTGGCCGAGCTCCTCGGCGCCGGGATGGACGTGCACCAGGGTCTGCCGGGGTCGCGGGACGTCGATCAGGCGGTAGCTCCGGCTCGACGCCTCGCCGAGCCGGGTGCCGATGAGCAGCAGCAGGTCGGCGTCGCGCACGCGATCGCTGAGCGGTGGCGCCACCGAGATGCCGACGTGGCCGGCGTAGCTGGCGTGGGCGTTGTCGAAGTAGTCCTGGCGGCGGAACGAGACGCCGACCGGCAGATCGAACCGCTCGGCGAACGCCCGGATGTCCGCGCACGCCTCGGCGCTCCAGCCGCCGCCGCCCAGCACCACGAACGGCCGCCTGGCCGCGGCGAGCAGCCTGCGCAGGCTCGCCATGTCGGCCGGTGCCGGGTAGGGCTCGGCGGCCCGGTAGCGCGCCGCATCGGCGCACGCCGCGGGCTCGGTCAGCACGTCCTCGGGCAGCGCGATCACCACCGGTCCCGGCCGGCCCGAGACCGCGGTATGGAACGCCCGGCTGATCGCTTCGGGAATCCGCGTCGGATCGTCGACCTCGTGCACCCACTTGGCGAACGAGCCGAACATCGCGCGGTAGTCGATCTCCTGGAACGCCTCGCGCCAGCGCATCGCGCGCGCCACCTGGCCGATGAACAGGATCATCGGGGTCGAATCCTGGCGGGCGATGTGCACGCCGTGGGCGCCGTTGGTGGCGCCCGGGCCGCGGGTGACCATGGCGATCCCGGGCCGGCCGGTGAGCTTGCCGTAGGCCTCGGCCATCATGACGGCACCGCTCTCCTGGCGGCAGACGATGTAGCGGATCTCACTGTCGTAAAGCGCGTCGAGCAGCCCGAGATAGCTTTCGCCGGGCACGCCGAACGCCAGGTCGACGCCCTGGATCTCGAGCTGGTCGACCAGAATCTGGCCGCCGGTTCTGAGGTTGGAGGCTCGGGTCATGTTCTCTCGATTGGTCCGAGCAGAGGTGATCGTTCAACGGCGACTCACGAGGTCCGCCTGCGCCCGCATCATGGCACGCCGCGCTCGGATGACAATCCACGAGCGGCCCGGACGGGAGCGTGGCGGATCGGATCGGCGGCGCGCCGGCCCGGTCATTCGAGCCAGCAACGGGGCGTCGTGTCTCCAGGCGGGCCCTCCGCGCTTGCCTAGGCCGCCCGGCGGTCCTCTTCCAGCCACCGCGACAGGTCGCGCTCGATCATGCCCTGCAGTTCGAGGATATCGCTGCGATACCCTGCCACCAGCTTGCGGCGCAACCTGCGTGGCATCGGCGGCTTGGCCAGCGCTCGGCTGCGCCATGCCTCCTGGACCGAAGCCGCGCGGCGGCTGAGCGGCTCGGGCAAGGCGCGTCTCAGCGTTCTGGTCACGACAGACTTCCACAAGAATGGACGGAGCAGTCGGTTCCTGGGCGGACCGGAGGCATTGTAGCGGACCGAGGTTTCGGGGATGAAGGCGTCGTCCACCTCGAGGAAGCGGAACAGCTCGCGCATGAGCCCTGCCGGGTCCGCCTGCAGATCGTCGAACAGACAGATCGCGAGCTGCGATCGATCGAACGAGCTGAGGTAGACCTTGAGGTGTCTGGCGTAGAGGCCCCAATCAACGTAGTGCCTGCTCTCGAGCTCCAACGAGTCGTCCAACCGGCCCGCCAGCTCTTCCTCGACCGCCTGCTCGAACGATCGGGTTTCCCGGCCGTCCCGGACCCTCATCCAGTAGGAGGAGTACGCGCGCTCGGCCGGGTCGCGCAGGAGCGCGATCAGCTTGGCCCCGGGAATGTAATGTCGAATCCGTTCCGCGGCGTGGGGATCGGCGAGATAGAGCGGCGACGCCTCACCGATCGCCTTCTCCGAGACGTCCTCAAACAGAGCCCGATAGTCGGCGAGGCTCGTCACGACCGGCAGCTCTTTGCGGAGATACGGCAGGATCTCGGGGTTTTGCCCTTCGTGGACGAAGAAGTTGGTCTCCTTGGTCGGACTTACGAACACCTGAGGGTGCTGCTTCAAGTAATGGTACACGGAGGTGGTCCCGGCTTTCTCGAAGCCGATGATCAGGAAGTTGGGCATGGCCATGGGCGAGGTCGTCCAGCGGTGAGGGGAGGCCGGGGTGCGTACAACTCCTGGGATCGCGCGGTACGCCAAGGTCGCGGCTCCGGCTCATGCAACTGTACATTGCACTCGACCCGATCCGCACACGGTCTAACGCAATTTTCGGCGGATTATTTCCCAGAAAAGTTCGCAACTTACGGGCGCGACATTAGGCCGCAGCCCATGGGATCCGGGGCGTTCCAGCTCGTGGCCTCAACGTGAAGCCCCACCGGTCGGACAACTTACGCAACTTTCAGTTTATTTTCCCGACGGGATCCGCGCCGGGGAAGTCGGCCCGGGTCGCGCCCGTCATCGCATCGCCCGTCATGACATCGACCGACGCGTCGCCCGCAAGGGCCCGGAATCCGAAAGCACAGCGAGAGTTCCGCAGCTCAGGATGGCATGAATTCCGTCGTATGCCGGCCGCCGGAGCACCTCATGCCTGGTGGACATCCAGGCGCTCGACCGTCTGCCAGCTGCGGGTCGCGGCCGAGTCCTGGGC
>JBOHKK010000244.1:3570-9694 GCA_050729115.1 Geminicoccaceae bacterium
GTCCTGGGCGGCCGCGACCACTTCGCTCGCGCGCAGGCCGTCGAGGAAGTCGGGCGTGGCCGGGCGGCCTTCGGCGATGCTGCACAGCAGGTCGCGCACGGCGATGATGAAGCCGTCGCCGAACCCCAGCGCCATGCCCGGCACCGGCCAGAACAGCTCGGCGCCGGGGTGCGCGGGACCGACCGGGATCGCCCGAAAGCCGCTCTCGGCCGCGGGATCGCTGGTCTTGTACAGGCGCACCTCGGTCGGCTCCTCGGAGGTGAACTCGACCGATCCCCTGGTGCCGTGCGCCGCAAAGCCGATGTCCATCTTGTGGCCACCGGCGAGCCAGCTGGCCTGCAGGGTGCCGGTGGCGCCGCCCTCGAACGCCACCAGCATGTCGGTGATCTCGTCGACGTCGACCGGGGCGGTCTCGCCGGGCCGCTCCGCCAGCGGCCGCCGCTTGAAGTGGGTGCGCGACGCTGCGAACACGCCGGTGATCTCGCCCGCCAGATAGCGCGCCATGTCGACCGCGTGACTGCCGATGTCGGTGCCGCTGCCGCCGCCCGAGACGGCCTTCTTGAGGCGCCAGGTGATCGGCATGGCGGGGTCGAGGCCGTAGTCGTGGAAGAAGTGGCCGCGATAGTGGACGATCTCGCCGATGCCGCCGGCCGCGATCACCCGTCTGGCGAAGGCGACGGCGGGCCACTTGCGATACACAAAGCCGACCTGATGCACCCGGCCGCTGCGAACGGCGGCCCGGGACATCGCCCGCGCCCCCTCGAGCGTGTTGGACAGCGGCTGCTCGCACAGCACGTGCTTGCCGTGCGCCAGCGCATCGATGCTGATCTCGGCGTGGCTGTCGTTCGGGGTGAGGACGAGCACCAGGTCGACGTCGTCGGCGCGGGTCACCGCGCGCCAGCGATCGCTCACCTCGTCCCAGCCCCAGGCGCGCGCGGCGCTCTCGCCGAGCCGGCCCGAGACGTCGGCGAGGCGCACGCGTCGGATCTCCGGCGCCGCCGGCCAGGCGAGCCCGTATACGGCGCTGAGCGCCAGCGAATAGGTCCGGGCCATGAACCCGCCACCGACCATGCCCACGCGAATCGCCGCCAACTGCCGCTCCTCCAGCCGGATCCGAGTGTATCCGCGCCGCGAGGATTAGCCGATCGGTGCGGGCGACGCGAGTCGCACTCTGCCAGAAGCGCGCTTGACCGGATTGCGGATTTCCCATGGAACGGTACCCGGGAGACCTCGCCGCAGCGTCTGGAGACGATCATGCGCAACCGCCGCGACTGCCGGATCACCCGGGTCGAGACCCATCTGGTCGGCACCCGCTGGTGCAACTGGGTGTTCGCCCAAGTGTTCACCGACGACGGCATCACGGGCGTCGGCGAGGGCACCTGCGAATGGCAGGCGCAGGCGGTCGAGGCGGCGATCCACCAGCTGGCCGAGCGCCATGTGATCGGCCACTCGGCGTTCGCGATCGAACGGCTGTGGCAGGCCATGTTCCGCAACGAGTTCGCGCGCGGCGGGCCGATCCTGAACAGCGCGATCGGCGCGATCGAGATTGCCATGTGGGACATCGTCGGCAAGGCGCTGGATCGGCCCATCCACGAGCTGCTTGGCGGCCGCGTGCAGGAACGCCTGCCCGCGTATGCCAACGCCTGGTATGGCGCCGGCTCTGGCGCCGCGGAGATCGCGACGGCGGCGCGCGCGGTCGGAGACAAAGGATACCGCGGCCTCAAGTTCGATCCGTTCGAGAGCTCCGGGCGCGATCCGGACTACGCGCTGATCCGCCAGGCGGTCGAGCGGGTTGCCGCGGTGCGGGACGCGGTCGGTCCCGAGATGGAGATCCTGATCGACTGTCACGGCCGCTTTAGCCCGGCCTCGGCGATCGCCATCGCCCAGGAGCTCGAGCCTTACCGTCTCTATTGGTTCGAGGAGCCGTGCGACGCGGAGAACGTCGACGCGCTCGCCAAGGTCGGCCGCAGCATCCGGACGCGTCTTGCGACCGGCGAGCGCTGCTACACCAAGTACCACCTCCAGGCCCTCTTGCGGGACTGCGAGGTCGGCGTGCTGCAGCCGGACATCATGCATGTCGGCGGCATTCTGGAAGCGAAGAAGATCGCCGCGATCGCGGATGCCAGCTACATCCCGGTCTCGTACCACAACCCGTTCGGGCCGGTGGCGACCGCGGCCGCGCTCCAGCTGGACGCCTGCACCACGAACTTCATCATGCAGGAATCGTTCTGCGAGTTCAGCGAGCCATGGCGCTTCGATCTGCTGGAGCAGGCACCCCGGCCGATGAACGGCCAATACGGGATCTCGACCCGGCCCGGCCTCGGCGTCGGCGAGTTCCAGGTCGAGGTGGCCGCGGCGCACCCGTTCGACCCGAAGGCGTTCCTGCCGATGTGGAGCGACGAATGGCGCAAGCGCTTCTGATCCATCAGTCGAAAGGCCGACCGGGGACCAAGACCTCGACTTCGGCGGTGCGCAAGGTGGTCGACATGCCGGGCCTCGCCGTGCCGTCGCAGCCGTGCTGCCTGCACCTGCCGTAGGGCGGGCCAGATGCGCGGCGTGGGAAGGCCGCTCTCCTGGCTTGGGTCGTCCGGTCCCGCACAAGTCGTCGGCGCCATGATCCTGCTGACGGTACTCTTTGCCCAGGTGATCATTCACGGCTTCAGCCCGACCCTCAGTCATGACGAGCATCAATACATCGCAGCAGCGTTGTTGGCAGGTGATCGCTCGATATATCGGGATTTCTTCTATTCTCAGACGCCGTACTTCGCCCTGTCGCTCTCTCGATGGTTAGCCTGGTTTCCTGACTTGTCCATCTACGGCGCCGCGCGGGCCTTCAACCTCGTGTGGTCGCTCTCGTTCTTCGTTGCGCTGTGGGGCCTCATGTGGCGCATCTCAGGCGCCCCCCTCCTGGCTACGGTGCTGCTTGCGGGGCTCGCGACGAGTCCACTTCTGGCGCCGGCCATCGGTCTGGTCCGCAACGACACGATGCCGCTGTTCTTTGCAACTGTGGCACTGGCGTGCATGATCCACGTCGCGCCCGGGCGACGCCGCGCCTCCGCTATCCTCAGTTTTCTCGCGGGGCTGTTTGCAGCAATCGCCTTTGGCGCCAAGCAATCCTACGCGTTCTTGCCCGCCACTCTCGTCGTCTTTGCTTTTCTCGCTCCGACCTATCCTGACCTGCGAAGTCGGTTGACTGGTCTGGTGGCGCCGCTTTGTGTCGGTGGCCTGCTCGGAGGCGCACCTCTTGCCGCCATCGCGAGCGCAAATTTCTCGAATTTCCTGTATGACACGTTCGAGTATCACCGGACGGCAGACCCGGTTTGGTTCGCTCGAGTGGGCCGAACCGAACAGACCGAAGTACTCCCTCGCCTGCTCATTTTCGGGAAACTGGCGTTCGATATCTATAGCCTTACCTTGCTTCTTTGCTTTCTGCTTTGTGCCGGCCTGATCGTCGGACGCGGCCGCGGCCGAACCCGGGTGGTCGACGACGCGACCAGCAACGCCCTTTACCTCTCGACCATCGGGTTGGTCTTGGCAGCGACGGCCTTGCTCGGGCTCGCGAAGTCGATCTTCGCGCAGTACCTGGCTCCGCCCTTGACGCTTGCGACCATTGCCTGCGCTGCTGCGGTCGGCACCGTGCGCTCGGTTCTCGCCAGATCGAAGCTCGAGTATGGCGCGGCAGCAGCGGGCGCCGCGCTCGTGCTGCTCGGGTTCGGCGTGACGGCCAGCATCCTCGCCAACCGCGGGAACACCGTCGCCAGGCTCGGATGTGTCTGGCATCAGTGCGAATGGGCACCGAGCCACGTGCGGCGAGTGGCGATGCGGCTGAACGAGATCCTGGGTCCCGGCTCCAAGGAGCTCAAAATCGCAACTCTGATGTCGGTCTACCCGCTCGAGGCAGGCTTCGGGATCTACGATGAACTGGCAGGCGCGCCGTTCTTCTATCGCGTGAACGACACCCTTCCGCTTGAGCGCCGCCGGGCGATGAAGGGCGTTGCGCCGGGTGAGGTCGGCAGCTGGCTGGCCGAGATGAAAGCGACGGTCGTACTGACTGGCTACGTATCCGGGTACGATGCCGATCTCGAGGCAGGATTCGCGCGCTTCGCGCGCGAACGAGGCCTGATCCCCCTGGTCGTGGACCTCCGCGGCGGCTACAAGCAGGATCAGGGCTCTGGCTTGGGCCTGCTCTGGGTTGCCCCCTCTCTCATCAGGTCGGCGGCGGCGCGATCGGTGTTGGCCTCCAGTATTTCGTCTTGCGGCTCCCAACGAGTCCGGGCGCACGTGAGCGCGCGGCCAACATGCTCAATGCTCTGGAGACCCAGCGCCGGGAGGTCGGCCAGTTCGGACGACAAGGATCAAGGCCGACGAAATGGTGGACGCTCATCAGTTGGACCCGGCCCCTGCCGATGTGGAGCGACGAATGGCGCAAGCGCTTTTGAACCGCTCGTGACTGCCTGCTGGGATCGCAGCCATAGCTATTCCGGGTGCTGCGCAGTAAGATGCGGATAACGCCTTGAGCGCGACGTCGGGGTCGGAGGGTGGTTTGCAGCGCAGGCTGGCAGCGATTCTGGCTGCCGATGTCGTCGGCTACAGCCGGCTCATGGGCGAGGACGAGGCGGGCACGCTGAATGTCCTCAAGACCCACCGGCGGGAATTCGTCGAACCGAAGATTGCCGATCACCGGGGTCGTCTGATCAAACTGATGGGCGATGGCGCGCTCGTCGAGTTCGCGAGTGTATGTGACGCGGTGGCGTGCGCGGTCGAGATTCAGCAGGGCATGGTCCGCCGCAACGCGAGCGTGCCCGAGCCGAAGGCAGGTCGTCTTCCGCATAGGCATCAATCTCGGCGAGGTGATCCTCGACGAGGACGACATCTACGGCGACGGGGTGAATGTCGCGGCCCGGCTGGAAGAGCTGGCCGAGCCGGGCGGCATCTGCGTTTCCTCGGAGGTCCACGGGCAGGTCGAAGGCCGCCTCAAGCTGGCGTTCGAAGACCTGGGCGAGCGCCGGGTCAAGAACATCGCGCGGCCTCTTCGAGTGTATCGCGTGAGCATGGCGCCTGCGGACGCGCCGATCGCCAGAAAGGCGCCAGACCAGACGTCGGACCATCCCTGCCGTTGCCCGACCGTCCATCGATCGCCGTGTTGCCCTTCGTCAATCTGAGCGATGATCCGGGGCAGGAATACCTCAGCGACGGCATCAGCGAGGACATCATCACCGCTTTGTCGCGCTTTCGCTGGTTCTTCGTGATCGCTCGCAATTCCAGCTTCGCCTACAGAGGCACGGCCGTCGACGTCAAGCAGGTCGCGCGGGAGCTTGGCGTCCAATACGTTCTCGCGGGCAGCCTACGCCGGGCCGGCAATCGGGTGCGCGTATCGGCACAGCTGGTCGAGACCGCGAGCGGCCATCACGTGTGGGCCGAGCGCTACGACCGGGACATCGACGACATCTTCGCCCTGCAGGACGACATCACCGAAAGTATCGTATCGACCGTGGGCTCCGAGTTCTGGTCGGCCAAGATGCGGCGCGCCCAGCGGGCCGATCCACAGCATCTCAGCGCCTGGCATTGCCTGATGCGCGCCGGCTGGCATCACGCGCGCTACACCAAGGCAGATGTGATCGAGGCTCAGCGGCTACTCCATCAGGCGCTCGATCTCGACCCGGCAAGCGCACAGAGCTACTGCCTGTTGGCCTTCACCCACCTGATGCAGGCCCAGTTCGGCTGGAGCGAATCGACCGACGACTCGATCGAGCAGGCGGCCACGGCAGCAGGGCGGGCGGTCGAGCTCGACGATCGGGATGCCTGGGCGCAGACGGCCATGGGTCTGGTCGACCTGAACTCGCGGCGGCACAACCAAGCCATCGCGCGGTTCGAGAAAGCCATCGACCTGAACCCCAGCCTCGCACACGCTTACGCCGCCCTGGGCCAGGCGGTTGCCCTGGCCGGCGACCATGAGCGCGCCGAGGTTCAGATCCGACGCGCCATCCGACTTAGCCCGATGTCCGACCCGGAGAGATGGGTGACGTTTTGTACCTAAGACAAGGGTGACAACCTCGGGCCGAAGGGGTTGTCGAGGGGTTGCAGGGTTCGCTGCTCCAGGTCGATGTAACCGAGATCATAGGTC
>JBOHKK010000245.1:0-9678 GCA_050729115.1 Geminicoccaceae bacterium
AACACGAAGTCTTGACCCATCGACCGCTCTTCTTGTCACCCCCGGGCTCGACCCCGGGGGTCCAGTCTGGATGCCCCGGTCAAGCCGGGGCATGACAGAAAAGACGCGCCGACCCATCGGTCGCGACTTCATGGGGTCGGTATTAGACGCCGCCGGAGCGGGGCGGTCCGCCGAGACAGGCGCCCCGGTTGCTCGCGGTCGGATCGGCGATGAACCCTTGTGCGACATAGCCCGCCGCGCCCGGCGGCTGCGCCCATTCGAAGATCCGCGCTCGCAGCGCCGCGACCGTCCAGCCGGGGTGCGCCGCCAGCAGGCACGCCGCGAGCGCCGTGATGCGCGCGGTGGCATAGCTCGAGCCCGAGACCGGGGTCTCGTACCCGTCGAAGCGCAGAGCCACGATGCCGTCGGTCTCGACCATCAGATCGACCGCCCTCGGGCCCCAGTTGACGCCGCGGGCCAGATGACCGTCCGCCCGCGCCGCCGTGACCGCGATCAGGTTGTCCAGCGCGAGCGCCGCCGGGTACACCGGCCGGCGGTCGATGTCGCGGTTGTTGTTGCCGGCGGCGACCACGAACAGGATCTCGGGATGGCGGGCCGCGGCCTGCTCGAAGGCGCGCCATTCCGCGCGATCGAAGCTCGCCAGCGACAGGTTCACGAGCCGGGCGCCATGGCTTGCGGCATGCTCGATCAAGGCGCCGAGCCGGGTCATGTCCGGGCGCGGATAGCGGTACGGCAGCAGCCGGACCATGGGCGCCTCGCTCAGCACGATGCTGGCGGTCGCGGTGCCGTGATGATCGGGAAAGAACACCGAGCGCAGCGGGTGGACGTCGAACGGCCGCTGATCCAGATCCCAGAAGTCGTAACCCACGAGCAGCCCGTCCGGATCACGGGCCAGGCGGCTGTTGATCTCGGGTAGCAGGTAGTTGACCCCGGTATCGACCAGAGCGACCGGCAGCCCGCCGGGATCGGCATGCGCCGGCACCGGGGGATTGAGCGGATGCCGATGGCCGTTCGGCTCCAGGGCTTCGTCGAGCTCCTCGAGCCACGCGGCGACCCCGTGGGAATCGTAGTGCAGGCGGCGCGCGGCCCGGAGCGCGCAGCGATGATCCACGATCGCGAGAACCTCGGGGCGGGTGCCGCCGCCGCCGTCGTATTGCGCCCGGAGCTGCGGCAGCTGGTTGCGCGGCGTGACCCAGTCCAGGGTCAGACGGCCGCCCTCGAGCTGATAGACCCAGCGCCGGCCCCAGGTGAGATAGCTCATGGTCGGCGGCCCCGAAGGCCGGCCGCCGAGGAGGCGGTTGCCCAAGTGGCTGAGATCGTTGCGGCTGCGTACGGCGCAGGCCAGATCGAGGGCGCTGCGCACGATCGCGGTCGGCTCGCTCGCGCTCGCCGGCGCCCCGACCAGCAGGCTGCAGGCGACCATCCAGGCCGCCAGGCTGCAGGCGATCATCCAGGCCGCCGCCGACCAAGCCGGCGCGCGCGCGCCGATCCGAGGGGACGCGCGGCTCATCGGTTCCGCGACGCGGCGGGCCCGGCGCTCACCATGTCTTGGCCAGGCCGGCCTCGCGCATCCGCGCGCGCTGTTGCGCCTCCCTGGCGCTCTGTGACGCCTCGCTGCGCTCGCGCAGCATCTCCAGCAGCTGCGCCGCCGCCTCGGGGCTCATCGGCTGCGGCGCCTGCGCCTGCTCGAGCTGATTTCTGGTCTGGCTGAGCGCCGAGCTCGGCGGCGCCTGCGTGGCTTCGCGTCCCTGCAGCTGATCCTCGACATCCGCCTCGGCGTCGCGGTTGCCCGGCTGCTCCTCGCGGGCCCGCTCGGGGAAGGATTGGCCGCGGTTCTCCGAGGTCTTCTGGTTGCGGGTCTCGGAATTGCGCTGCCCCTGGACCTGCTGGTCGTTGATCCGCTGCAACAGCTCGTACGCCAGCTCCAGGTTGTAACGCGCGTCGTGCAGCTTTGGATCCAGCTCCAGGCTGTCGCGGAAGAAGTCGATCGCCTCGCGGGTCTCGCTCAGCGCGTCCTGGAAGGTCTGCATGGCCCGGAGCGCCAGCTGATACTTGACGACTCCGATGTTGTACTTCACCCGGCTGGCGATGAAGGGATCGACCGTGTCCAACGCTTCGTGATAATGCGCGAGCGCTTGGTCGTAATCGAATCGCCGGAACCAGGCGTTGCCCTGGTTGACCTCGATCTCCGGCGCCTCCGGCAAGACCGTCGCCGCCGCCGCGTATTCGCCCAGCGCGGCCTCGTATTGCCCGGCGAGGTAGAGCGCATTGCCTGCTTCGATCGTCCGGTAGGCGTCGCCGGCCGGCCCCCACCACGGCAACAGGGCCACCAGGCCGCCACGCAGCCAGGATCGTGGACAGCGCAGCCTGCGGCTCACGCTTCGACCACCGTTCGTTCGCGCAAGACCATCTCCGCACCCAAGAGGATCAGGGCCGCCAGCACGAACCACTGGAACCGCTCTGCCGGGACCGCGCGACTGTGGGCATCGATCTCCCGGCGAGGCAACCCCGCGATCCGGTCGGCGTACAGGCTTGCGAGCGGCGCCTCGCCATGGTTGGCAGCGAGGAAGACACCGTTGCCGCGCAGAGCCATGCTCGCCAGCAGGTCGGAACGCATGCGGGTGCTGACCTCCAAGCCATCGTACCTCAAAAAGGTGGACCGTCCGTTGCCGTCCTCCAGGGGAATGCGCGCCCCTCCCTGGGGATCGCCCACGCCCACGACGTAGAGCGCGATGCCCTGATCGGCAAGCCACCCTGCCGCCTCGTCCGGCAGGCTGCCGTGGTCGTCGCCGTCCGTGATCAGCACCAGATCCGTATAGTCGGGCTCGAGCTCGCCGAGCGCCCGCGCCGTCTGACGGAGCGCGTCGCCGATCAACGTGCCCTTGATCGGAACGCGGGCGGGATGGGCCGCCGCCAGGCGCTCGAGGAACAGGCCGTAGTCCAGGGTGAGAGGGCTCTGGAGAACCGCGCGACCGGCAAACGTCACCAGGCCGAGCCGGTGCCCGCCTTCGGCACGAATCGCCTCGACCAGCTCGCGCACCATGGCCTTGGCGTGCTCCAGGCGGCTCGGCGGGGCGTCCTCGGCGAGCATGCTGAGCGACACATCGAGGACGATCGCCAGATCGCGGCCGCGGCGCGGCACGTCCTCCTCGGTCTCGCCCCACTGCGGCTGCATCAGGGCGACCACCAGGCAGGCGACCGCGGCCACGACGCAAAGCGCCTTCGCCCAGCGGCGAGGGCGATCGACCCGCGGCAGCAGCCGGCCGGCCAGCGGCAGCGCGACGAAGGCGCCGAGCGTCCTGCGCTGGCGCCAGAAGCCATAGGCGTACAGCGCGAGCAGGATCGGCAGCAGGCCGAGCAGGTAGACGTAGGCGAAGGCGTCGAACCGCATGCGCCGCCCGGCCGGCTAAGGCACCGTGCGCAGTCGGGTGTTGACCAGCACGATCTCGAGCAGGAGCAGCGCGAGCCCGGCCGTCACCACCGGCGCGAAGACATCGATGTATTCCTGGTAGCTCTCGGCCACGTGCCGCGCCTTCTCGAGGCGATCGATCTCGGCATAGATCGAGCGCAGGGCGGCGGCGTCGGTGGCGCGGAAATACCGGCCGCCGCTCATCGCCGCGATGCGCTCGAGGGTGTACTCGTCGATGAACACCTGCCCGGGCGCGTACTCGATGCTGCCGTCGCGATTGCGGCCCGGCATCAGCGCGATGCCCCGGGTTCCGGCGCCGATGGTGTAGATCTTGATGCCGAGCGCGGCCGCGATCTGCGCGGCCTCGATCGGCTCGGCATCGCCGGCGTTGTGGCTGCCGTCGGTGAGCAGGATCATCACCTTGCCGGCGCCCTCGGCCGCGCGCAGGCGCTCGACCGCCGCCACCATGCCGTCGCCGATCGCCGTGCCGTCCTCCTCGGGGAGCGGCACCAGCTCGACCCGCTTCAGGAGACCGAGCAGCGCCTCGTGATCAAGGGTCAACGGGCTCAGCACGTCCGCGTAGCGGGCGAAGGTGATCATCGCGACGACGTCGCCGTCGCGACCGGGCAGCCGGCCGCCGTCGCCGCTGACGAAATCCCGGAAGGTCTCCTTGACGACGTCCAGGCGATTCGCCTGCCGGTCGCCGATCTGCAGATCCAGCGCGCCCATGCTGCTGGAGACGTCGATCACCATGGCGATCGCGATGCCCTCCCGCAGGACCTTGGTCGCCTCGACGCCCCATTGCGGGCGGGCGAGCGCGACGATGGTGAGCATCAGCACCAGCGCGCGCAACCAGGGCAGGGCCCGGCGCAGGCGCGCCCGCCACGAAGGCCGCAGCCGGGCCAGATCGCCGAGCGCCGGATAGGCCATGCCGAGCGGCGCGGCGCGCCCCCTGAGCCACCACAGCAGCGGCGGCACCAGCAGCAGGAGGAGCAGCGCCTCGGGGTCGGCCAGTCTCATGAGCCCTGCGCCACGGCGGGGTCGACCAGCACCCGTTCGTCGGCGG
Organism: Geminicoccaceae bacterium; assembly: GCA_050729115.1. Classification (GTDB taxonomy): domain Bacteria; phylum Pseudomonadota; class Alphaproteobacteria; order Geminicoccales; family Geminicoccaceae; genus JBKPNX01. Next base: position 4,476 of record JBOHKK010000245.1, read on the forward strand.
TGCGCTGGACGAACTCCCGCACCCAGTGCAGCGCCTCCTCCATGTCCCGGCGATCGGGTCGATGGCGGGCGAACTTCACCAGATCGAAGTTGGCGAGCAGCGCCGCCAGAACCGGACGGTACGGCGCCAGCCCGCGCTCCGCGGCCGGCAGTGCGGCCACGAACTCCTCGGTGGTCTGCATCAGCGCCCGCAACCCGAAGCGCCAGCCCAGGTAGCGGCGCAGGATGGTCGACAGGCGCACGTAGAACGCGTCGACGTGCCCCTGATCCTCGAGCCCGGCCTGCTGCAGGCGATCGAGCTCGGCGAGCGCCACGAGATGGGCCGGCTGCGGCCGGACCGCGAAGGTCCGCCGCCGCCGGCGGCGCCAGACCAGGACCCCGACGGCGATCGCGGCGGCGATGACGGCGAGCAGAACCCACGCCGCGATCGGCCAGCCGGGCCGCGCCAGCGAGAGCGGCGGCGCGATGTCCTTGGGTTCGGTGTAGTCGACCCCCTCGGGGACCACCGACGTCACGGTGATCGCGACCGGATCGGTTCGGATCTCCCGCGCCTCGCCGCTGGCCTGGTCGCGCACCGCCACCACCAGCGGCGGCAAGGTCAGGGGACCGACGCCCTCCGGCTCCAGCTCGAAGTGGCGGCGCAGGCGGATGGTACCGTCGCCCGAAAAGCTCTCGGCCGGGCTCTGGCCGACCACGGCGAACCGACCGAAGCGGTCGGGCAGGTCGGGCAGCGCGGCCAGGCGACCCACGGGCACCGTCAGTTCCACGCTCACGCGGATCCGACCGTCGATCGCGATCTCCTGCCGGTCGACCGCGAGACTGAGACCGACACCCGCCGCCCGGTGCTCCTGGATCAGCGCCGGCTCGTCGCCCGACTGGGCGGCGGCCGGCAACCCCCACGCCGCCGGGCCCGCCATGATCAGCGCCGCAAGGAGGCGGATCATCGAGCGCGGCATCGGATGCTCATACCGATCCCACAAAATCCTGACCTTTGGGATCGGTATCGCGCGCGGGGTTGGAGGGTCGGCCGCGCGCCCCAAAAAGAAGGATGATGCCGGGCGAACCAAGGTTCAAACTTGGTGAGCCTGGTATTACCGGGCATCGTCACCGCCGCCTCGCGTGCCGTGGTGTCATGGCGAAAGCGCTACCGCCCCTCCCGGCGGCGCTTCTCCCGGAGCCGGAAGAACCGCATCAAGGGATGGATGTAGGCCTCGCGCGTGGTCACGTCGATGACGTCGATCCCGAGCGAGCGGAACAGCCGCTGGCGCGCGCGCGCGGCCGCCTCGCGCCGCTCGCGGTAGGCGCGGCGCACCGCGGCGCTGCCGGTGTCGACCAGCGCATGGTCGCCGCTCTCGAGGTCGCGCAACATGATCAGGCCGACGTCCGGCAGCTCCATCTCGCGCGGGTCGGCGACCGAGATCGGGATCAGATCGTGGCGCTTGTGGACCAGGCGCAGCTGCCGCTCGTAGTCGCGCGCCAGAAAATCCGAGATCAGGAACGTGACCGAGCGGCGCCGGCAGACCTTGTGCAGGTACTCGAGCGCATGGCCGAGATCGGTGCCCCGCCCCTCCGGCTCGAACACCAGCAGCTCCCGGATCACCTGCAGCGCCCGGTTGCGCCCCTTTTGCGGCGCGATGTAGCGCTCGATCCGATCGGTGAACAGGATCAGACCCACCTTGTCGTTGTTGCGGATCGCGGAGAGCGTCAGGACCGCGCACAGCTCGCTCGCGATCTCGCTCTTGAAGCGCGTGACGCTGCCGAACTGGCCCGATGCGCTGAGATCCACCAGCAGCATCACCGTGAGCTCGCGCTCCTCGACGTATTGCTTGACGAACGGATGGCCCATGCGGGCGGTGACGTTCCAATCGATCGTGCGAACGTCATCGCCGGGCACGTATTCGCGGACCTCCGCGAACTCCATGCCGCGGCCTTTGAAGACGCTGTGATACTCGCCGGCGAACGCGCCGTCGACCAGCCGCCGGGTACGGATGTGGATGCGTTGGACCTGGCGGAACGTCTCGGCGGGCAGCATCGGGGACAGGCGGTTCAGGGCACCGCGACGTTGTCGAACACCTGCTCGATCAGATCCTCGGCGGCGATGCCGTCGGCTTCGGCCTCGTAGGTGGTGAGCACGCGATGGCGCAGAACGTCCATCCCGATCGCCTTGACATCCTGGGGGATCACGTAGTCGCGCCCCTGCAGGAACGCATAGGCCTTGGCCGCGAGCGCAAGGTAGATCGAGGCGCGCGGCGAGGCGCCGAAGTCGATGTAGCGTCCGATGTCCAGACCGTGACTGTCGGGCTCGCGGGTCACGAACACCAGATCCACGATGTAGCGCTTGATCTTGTCGTCCAGGTAGATCTCGTCGACCCGTCGCCGGGCGTCGAGGACGTGGCCGGTGTCGGCCACCGCCCGAATCGCGGGCGGCGGCGTGGTGCGCGCCATACGCTCGAGGATCTCGAGCTCCTCGTCGCGGTCGGGATAGGAGATCTTGAGCTTGAGCATGAACCGGTCGACCTGGGCCTCGGGCAAGGGATAGGTACCCTCGTGCTCGAGCGGGTTCTGGGTGGCGAGGACCAGGAACGGCTGGGGCAGCCGGAAGGTCTCGTCGCCGATCGTGACCTGGTTCTCCTGCATCGCCTCCAACAGCGCGCTCTGCACCTTGGCCGGGGCGCGATTGATCTCGTCGGCGAGCAGCAGGTTGGTGAACACCGGCCCCTTGCGCACGCGGAACTGGCCCGATTGCGGCTGGTAGATCAGCGTGCCGATCAGGTCCGCCGGCAGCAGGTCCGGCGTGAACTGAATCCTTTGATGGGCGGCGTGCAGGGCCTGGGCGAGCGAGGTCACCGCGAGGGTCTTGGCGATCCCCGGCACGCCCTCGATCAGCACGTGACCGTTGGCGAGGAGGCCGACCAACAGCCGCTCCAGCATGTAGCGCTGGCCGACGATGACCTGCTCCATCGCGCGCATGACGTCCTGGCCGAACCGCAGCGGCCCCGGGCTGATGCCGGCGGCCCCGCCGAGCTCGAGGGTCGCCCCTGCTGCGCCTGCTGCGCGGTCGTGGGAATCCGCTGCCACTTGCTCACCTCAGCAACTCGTCCGATCCGGCTCAGACCTAAGCCAGGGCCGGCGTCACGGCAAGTGCTGTTGCATGCGCGCCGGTTGAGGGCGGGGTTGCGGCGGTCGCGAGCCGATCAGAAACGGGCAGGTCGGTGCGACCCTCGGGCTGCCGTCCCGAATGGTGTGCCTCGATTGAGCCCGAGGGGAGACCCGACGACGGCCCGAGCGCCGATGCCGTCCGCCATGTCGGGCCGCGCTCCGCTCGGCCGACCTGAGCGATCTCGCTCTGGTACGTCGCGGGATCAGACAACTCGCTGGCGATCACCCGACCGGAGACCGGGGCGGGCGATCAGGGGCGCAACCCGGGCCGGCGCGGCCTCGAGGCGCCCGCTGAGATCTTGCGCAGCGCCTGTCGGGTTCGGCAAAGGAGCGCGCGCTTGAGCGCTGCCGCCCTGCCAAAGAGCCAGGGCTCGAAGGCGGCCGCCCGCGGCTCGAGCGCCTCGATCGGCTCCATGGCCAGACGGAACCACCGCCGATGCTGGCCGAGCGAGCGGATCATGTGGCGGTAGCAGCGGCGCCGTTCCGCCGGATCGGCGGCGTAGGCGCGCACCAGCCGCAGACAGGTGGCGTAGAGCGTCCAGGTGCGCAGGACCCTGCCCCGCGCAGCGTCCGGCGCGTACCACATGGCCTGGGCGCGCAGGCTGAGCACGCGCCGGGTGAACCGGCTCCTATGATCGCGATTGAGGAACAGCACCTCGGGCACGCCGACGAAGCGGCCGCGCAGCGCCAGCTCGATCAGCAGGGTCCGATCGGCGCCGACGTGATCGGCGATCAGCGCGGTGCCGCGCAGCGCGTCCTTGCGGATCAGGCCGAAGATGTCCATGCAGCGCCGTGCCCGCAGGCGCGCCGCCAGCCGGTCGGACTGGCGGGGCGCCTCGGTGCCGAACGCGGTGTGATCGTACACCTCGCCGCCGGCGTTGCGCTCGTCGACGATGCGCACCAGCGACTGGCACAGCACGGCGTCGGGCGCCGCCTCGAGGGCGGCGTGGCAGCGCTCCAGAAAAGTCGGGAGAACGATGTCGTCGTGGGCCGCCCATTTGAAGTATTGCCCGACCGCCTGGTGAAACACGAAATTGAAATTGCGCGACGCCCCGAGGTCGCGCTCGTGGCGATGGTAGCGGACCCGGGGGTCACGCGCCGCGTATCCGGCGCAGATCGACGGGGTGGCGTCGGTCGAGGCGTTGTCGGAGATGATCAGCTCGAGATCGGTGACGGTCTGCGCCAGAATCGATTCGATCGCATCGGCGACGTGTTGCGCGCCATTGCGGACCGGGAGCCCGATGCTGACCGTCGGCGTTCGCTGCATTGCGGTGCCCACAGACCACGATGTGCCGACTGGCTCGGCGGCGCAAGCGTCCGATCACGTATAGTAACGAATCGGTATTTTGTCAAGCTTTTATTAGAGTTAACATGCTATTTACATATGCCGTGACGCATATCGACAGTTAACACACCGATGGCGTGCCGCAATTGACTTCCAGTTAACAATCGAGGCACCGCGGGCGTCGAGCCCGTCCTGCGACGACGGGGCGGGGCCGAGGCCGGCGCGCGGCAACCTGCGCGACCGCAAGCGTACCGGGGGGTGGCGAGCGGCCCAAAGCGATGGGCTCGGGGCCGAGAATGTTGGGGCGAGCAACCGGGATCGAACCGGCGACCTCCAGGGCCACAACCTGGCGCTCTGACCGACTGAGCTATGCCCGCCATTCGGGCGCCTTCTGTTAATCCATCGCCTGAGATTAGGCAACCGTCTCGCATCGCCGCCGGCGCGCGCGGGCCGGGCTTGCGGGCGGACAATCGTTCGTTGAGCTTTTCGTTGGCATCCTGCCTAAGATATGGGCAGGAGCCGTGCCGCTTCCAGCCCGCAACCGACGCCCTGGTCGCGCGCGGCGCCGCCCTCAGGGTTGGCACGGCACGTGCAGGACCGGCGTGTAGCCGGCGTCCGGGGCACGCGTCCGCCAAACATGAAGGCACCCGTCCGCTCAGCTTTGGCAGGTCCGCTCACCCCCTGGAGAAGGCCAACCCCCTGGAGAAGGCCAACCCCCTGGAGAAGGCCAACCCCCTGGAGAAGGCCAACCCCCTGGAGA
>JBOHKK010000246.1:0-9612 GCA_050729115.1 Geminicoccaceae bacterium
GCTCGGCGAGCACCGCGTGGTCGGCAGCGATCAGGGCGCGGCCGACCCCGCGCAAAATGTCGGCGGTGACGATGGTCTCCTTCATCTCCGGCCGGCGGCAATCTTCAACAGAACCTCCACTACCTCGCCTCCTCCATGAGGAGAGAAACGGGGAAACGGGGGAAACGGGGCCTGACCCCGTTTAGCTTTCATCTCCGGTCCCGGGGCCGTGGCAAACTTCAACAGAACCTTAACCACCTCGCCTGCACAATGCCCGCGTTCCGGACGCCAGAGCGCGCCGGGCGGCGGCACTCCCGAATCGAGAGGCTTCGATGAGCGCGCTAGCGAGCCAGGATCTGTCCGGCGCTCACGCGCCGAGCCCGGTTGCCGGCCGGCGGCGTGCCCGGCTGGTCGCAAGCGGAGCCAGGACGAGCGCCGGGGAACCGCTGTCTCAGGCCGACGTGCAGGCCCTGCAGACCGACCCGTCGCCGGCCTCGCGCGCCGCTCTGGCCGCCAAGTTCGGTCGCCAGTACGACCAGCTGATCGGCGGCCGCGCCCGGCCGCTCGCCGAAGCCGTTCTTCAGCTGCTGGTGCGGGACGGCGAGCCCAAGGTCCGCCAGGCTCTGGCCGAGGCGGTGGCCGCCAGTTCCAGCCTGCCGGGTGCGGTTGCCGCGCGCCTGGCAGGCGACGACCTGGACGTGGCGCGCCCGATCCTCGAGCTCAGCCCGGTGCTGAACGACGACGATCTGGCAAAGATCGTCCGCACCCACGCCGTCCCTCATGCGCAGGCGGTGGCGGGGCGCGCGCACCTGTCCGGACGCCTGTCGGACCTGCTCGCCGATACCAACCAGCCGGAGGTCCTTGCCGCGCTGGTCGGCAACCGCGGCGCCGAGCTGTCGAGTGCCACGCTCCGGCGCATCGACGCGGACCATCAGGGCGATCGCCGGATCCAGGATCGCCTGATCCGGCGGCCGGATCTGCCGTCGGCGCTGGTCGACCGCTTCCTCAAGGCGATCGGCGAGCGCCTGGCGTGGCAGGTGCTCGTGAAGCGGCGCATGAGCAAAGCCGAGGCGCGCCAGCTGATCGCGGCCGTGCGCGATCGCGCGACCGCATCGCTCGATCCGGGCGAGCATGGGGAGCCGTCGGTCGAGCCCCAGCTGGGCCACCGCTTCAGGAGCGGCGAGCTGGGACCCGAGGACATTCTCGGCTTCCTGCGCGACGGCGAAACCGGCCGCATCGAGGCCGGCCTCGCGCTGCTCGCCGGCGTCGATCCGGCGCGCGCCCGCGAGCTACTCCACGGCGCCGACCGGCGCGGCCTGGCGGCGCTGTGCGCGCAGGCCGACTTCGGCGCGCCGCACTATCTCGCCTTGCGCATGGCGCTCGACCTCGCCGAGCAGGGGTTCGAGGGTGCCGAGGCGGAGGTGGCCTATCCCCCCGAGACCATCACCTTCGTCCAGAAGCAGTACGATCTGAGCCGCCGCGACGCCGCCCAGATCGCCTTCTGGTTCGCCACCTGATACCGGGTGTGCGAGGACCCGAGCTTCGCGGTCGGTATCGCGCGCGGGGTTGGTCGGTCGGTTGCCACCGACGCTTTCGACCCCGGCGCCTGGAACCGGGGCGTTGAACCGCCGGTCGTCATCGCGAGGGCGCGCCGGCGCCCGTGGCGATCCGGCAGCGGCGCCTGGATGGCTTCGTCGCTTGTGCTCCTCGCCATGACGGTGCCGAGCGCGACGTCCAGTTTTCTTTCTAGTTGTCACCGATGGCCTCGACCCGCAGCGCATGAAACTGATGCTAGGATGACAGCGCCCTCGGCAGCATGATCAGTCGTTAGTTTCTTGTTAGATGCGCGCAGCCGGCCAGGTCGGTCACGCAAGCGGGCCGGCTCTCGCCGGGTCTGGCGAGTGGGCTCGGACCTCCCGCGCGCTCGGCAAGCGCTCGCTGCGTGGCCCCGCCTGTCCTCCCCGTGATCCACATTGCTGTGGAGAAAATTGCGCGCGCCGCGATCACGGCGCTGTGATACGTTCCCGCGCATGATCACCGACCTTCATTCCGAAGCCGCGACCGAGAGCCGCGCCCCCGCCGGATTTCGCACCCAGCCGCACAACATCGAGGCCGAGCAGGCGCTGTTGGGCGCCATTCTGATCAACAACGAAGCCTACCACCGGGTCGGCGAATACCTGCGGCCCGAGCATTTCTACGAGCCGGTCCACGCCCGGATCTATGCCGCCATGGCCCGCCTGATCGAAGGCGTGCGCCTCGCCGATCACGTCACGCTCAAGCTCGCCTTCGAGGACGACGAGGCGCTGCGCGAGCTGGACGGCGCGCAGTATCTCGCCCGCCTCGCGCGCGCCGCCGAGAGCATCGTCAACGCCGACGACTATGGACGATTGTTGCACGACCTCGCGCTCAAGCGGGGATTGATCCAGGTCGGCGAGGAGCTGGTCAACAAGGCCTACGACGCGTCGTTGCCGGAGAACGGTCGCGAGCAGATCGAGGCCGCCGAGCAACGGCTGTTCACGCTTGCTCAGCAGGGCGAGGTCGAGGGCGGCTTCCGCGGGTTCCCCGCGGTGTTGACCAGCGCCGTGACCATGGTCGAAGCGGCCTACCACAAGGACAGTCGGGTCACGGGCGTGCCGACCGGCCTGATCGACCTCGACGACAAGCTGGGCGGGCTGCAGGCGTCGGATCTGGTGATCCTCGCCGGCCGGCCGAGCATGGGCAAGACGGCGCTCGCCATCACCATCGCCGCGAACGCCGCGGCGACGCCGGCAGGCGGCCCCGACGCCCACGATCTGCATGGCGACACCTACGCGGTCGGCGTGTTCTCGCTCGAGATGTCCGCGGAGCAGCTGGCCATGCGTCTGTTGTCCGCCCAGGCCGAGCTGAGCTCCGACGACCTGCGCCGCGGCAAGCTGCGTGACATGGATTTCAAGAAGGTCGTCCAGGCGAGCCAGGATCTGGCGGGGCGACCGTTGTTCATCGACGACACCCCGGCGCTCTCGGTTGCCGCCCTGCGCACCCGCGCCCGGCGCTTGAAGCGTCGGCACGGACTGTCGCTCCTCGTGGTCGACTACCTCCAGCTGGTCCGGCCGGCGAGCAGCTCGACGCAGACCAACCGGGTCCAGGAGATCGCCGAGATCACCCAGGGCCTCAAGGCGATCGCCAAGGAGCTGAACATGCCGGTGCTCGCGCTCTCGCAGCTGTCGCGGGCGGTCGAGCAGCGCGAGGACAAGCGCCCCCAGCTCTCCGATCTGCGCGAGTCCGGCGCGATCGAGCAGGACGCCGACGTGGTCATGTTCGTGTACCGCGACGAGTATTACCAGGAGCGCTCGGAGCCCAAGCAGCGCCCGGAGGAGACCCGCGAGCGCTTCGAGGAGCGCTACCAGGGCTGGCAGAAGCGCTACGAGGCGAGCAGGGGTATTGCCGACCTCATCATCGCCAAGCAGCGCAACGGCCCGATCGGCTCGATCCGCCTCTCGTTCGACGCGACGCGCGGCCGGTTCAGCAATCTCGAGTACCGCGACCTGGTCGTGAATGGCTACTGAGGCAGCGCGGGCCGTTCTGACGGTCGATCTCGGCGCGATCGTCGAGAACTACGGTCGTCTCCAGCGTGAGGCGCCGGGCGCCGAGATCGCCGCGGTGGTCAAGGCGGACGGCTATGGTCTCGGTCTGGGCGAGGTCGCGGCCGCGCTGTGGCAGGGCGGCGGCCGCAGCTTCTTGGTCGCCCATCCGGGGGAGGGCATCGCGCTGCGCGCCGCCTTGCCCGAGGCCACGATCTACGTGCTGCATGGGCTGCAAGGGGGCGGCGGCGAGGCGCTGGCCGCGGCCGCGCTGATTCCGGTGCTCAACCACCCGGGCGAGCTCGCCCGCTACGCCGCGCGCGCCCGCGCCCGCAAGCGGCGTCTGCCGGCCGCACTCCAGATCGACACCGGGATGTGCCGCCTGGGCCTCGCCGCAGGCGAGCTCGAGCGGCTCGACCGCGCCGACCTCGATGCGCTCGATCTGCGCCTGGTCATGAGCCACCTGGCGTGCGCCGAGGAGAGCGACCACCCGATGAACCAGAAGCAGCTGGCACGGTTCGAGCGGCTGCGCCGGTTGTTGCCGCCAGCTCCGGCGAGCCTCGCCAACTCGTCCGGCATCTTCCTCGGGCCCGCCTTCCACCATCAGCTCTGCCGGCCCGGCGTCGCGCTCTACGGGGTCAATCCCACACCCGCTCGCGCCAATCCCATGGCGCCGGTGGTCACCCTCGAGGCGCCGGTCCTGCAGGTGCACGAGGTGGGCGCGCCGGGCAGCGTCGGCTACGGCGCCACCCATCGCACCCGTGCCGGCGCCCGGGTCGCGACCGTGCCGGTGGGCTACGCCGACGGCTATCTCCGGGCCGCGGGCGAGCGCGCCACCGCCCGCATCGCCGGCCACGAGGTGCCGCTCGCGGGCCGGGTGTCGATGGATCTGATCAGCCTGGACGTCTCGGCGCTTGCCGCCGATGCCGTCCGCCCCGGTACCATGGTGGAGTTGATCGGTGGCCCGGACGGGGTCGACCGGCTGGCGGCGGCGGCGAGCACCATCGGCTACGAAGTGTTGACGCGACTTGGCAGCCGGTTCGCGCGTCGGTATACCCGGCCGGCAGCCAAGAAGCCCGGTCCATGAACCCACTGGCCATCATCGGCCGCCTCTTCCTGAGTTTCCTCGCCGCGATCGGCGACCTCACGCTGTTCGCCGGGCGCGCGATCGTCCATGGGGTCAGCGGCCCGTTCTATCCGCGCGCGATCCTCCGTCAGATGATCGACATCGGCTACTACTCGCTGCCCGTGGTCGGCCTGACCGCGATCTTCACCGGCATGGTGCTCGCGCTCCAAAGCCATACCGGCTTCTCGCGCTTTGAGGCGGAGAGCGCGGTGGCGACGATCGTGGTGCTGTCGATGACCCGCGAGCTCGGCCCGGTGCTGGCCGGGCTCATGGTCGCCGGCCGGGTCGGCGCGTCGATGGCCGCCGAGATCGGCACCATGCGGGTGACCGAGCAGATCGACGCCCTGACCACGCTCTCGACCGATCCGTTCAAGTACCTGGTCTGGCCGCGCCTGATCGGCGGCCTGCTGATGCTGCCGCTCCTGGTGATCGTCGCCGACGTCATCGGCGTGTTCGGCGGCTACGTCGTCGGCATCTACAAGCTCGGCTTCGGGCCGTACGAATACATCAACAACACGTTCGAGTTCCTGGAGACCCAGGACGTGGTCTCGGGCCTGGTCAAGGCCGCCGTGTTCGGCTTCCTGGTCGCGCTCATGGGCTGCTATCAGGGCTATAATTCGAAGGGCGGCGCGCAGGGCGTCGGCGCCGCCACCACCAAGGCGGTGGTCTCGGCGTCGATCCTGATCCTGACCGCCAACTACGTCGTCACGGAGCTGTTCTTCAGTCGATGAGCGAGCGCCCGATCAAGATCCGCATCCAGGGCCTGCACAAGCGCTTCGGCGCCAAGCAGGTCCTGGACGGCATCGACCTCGACGTCGCCGAGGGCGAATCGGTCGTGGTGATCGGTGGCTCGGGCACCGGCAAGTCGGTGCTCCTGAAGTGCGTGCTCGGCCTCCTTCAGCCCGATCGGGGCTCGATCCTGATCGACGGCCAGAACGTGGTCGGCCTGGGCCGCCGCGCCCGCGAGCAGGTGATGCAGAAGCTCGGCATGCTGTTCCAAAGCGCTGCTCTGTTCGACAGCCTGCCGGTCTGGGAGAACGTCGCGTTCGGCCTGCTGAACATCAAGAAGCTCGGGCGCCCCGAGGCCAGGGAACGCGCGCTCGAGACGCTGGGCCGGGTCGGGCTCGGCGCCGACGTCGCCGAGCTCTGGCCGGCGGAGCTTTCGGGCGGCATGCAAAAGCGCGTCGGCCTCGCCCGCGCGATCGCCACCCAGCCCGAGATCCTGTTCTTCGACGAGCCGACCACCGGCCTGGATCCGATCATGGCGGACGTGATCAACGAGCTGATCGCGCGCTCGGTACGGCATCTCGGCGCGACCGCGATCTCGATCACCCACGACATGGCGAGCGCGCGCAAGATCGCCGATCGCATCGCCATGCTCTATCAGGGCAAGCTCATCTGGCAGGGCCCGGTCGCAGAGATCGACCACAGCGGCAACCCCTACGTCGACCAGTTCATCCACGGCCGCGGCGAAGGCCCGATCAAGCTCGACGTCCGCGCGGCGTAATACCGACCCATCCAGTTGCGACCGAGGGATCCATGCGTCTTTTCTGTCATGCCCCGGCTTTTCTGTCATGCCCCGTCTTTTCTGTCATGCCCCGTCTTTTCTGTCATGCCCCGGCTTTTCTGTCATGCCCCGGCTTGACCGGGGCATCCAGACTGGACCCCCCCGGGTCGAGCCCGGGGGTGACAAGAAGAGCGGTCGATGGGTCAAGGCTTCGGGTTCCTGGTACACGGCTCAGCCGCGGACCAGGCGCTCGACCGCAACCACGAAAGCTTCGGCTTGGCTCAAGCCCCGCTCGGCATCGACAGGTGTCACACCACTGCCGCCGTAGTCCGCTTTCTGACGCAACTCGAGCATTTGGTTCAAGGACGTGCCAAGGGAGCGCGGCAGCAGGCGCGTCTTCACCAGGTGCTGGCCAAAGCGACCGACCACGTTTCCGTGTTTCGAGCTCGCTGCCTCGACCCCTCTGTGCGCAAGCGCGGCCTGCGCTGCATGGAACATCGCGTAATACGCACGGTTGACAGCGCCGTTGAGATCGCCGGTCGAAAGCAATGTCTTTGCCGACCGTACCGCCCGTCGAGCCCGTCGCAGGAGATCTTCGGTCATCCGATACGCCTCCCGGCGCGCGACGCGGCGCGGCTGATGGGGGCGTAAAGGTGGGCCGTACCGGGTCCCGTCGCGAAGCACCGCGCGGCTGATCTGCGGGTAGGGGTGGGACAGGGGGTCGTCGAGGCTGCCTTTCTCCAGCGGCCACGGCTGGATGTAGTACCCCGTGTCCAGCAGCAGATCATAAGTGTCCTCCAGGATCTCCCGGGTCACGTCGAACGGCCGCGGCATCTCCTGATCGAGCACCACCGCGACATCGACGTCGCTGTCGGGCTCATGATCCCCGCGGGCGCGGCTGCCGAACAAATACAGGGCGACGAAACGCTCGCCGAAGCGGCGTTCGAGGCGGCGCTCGAGATCGGCCAGGAGTGCTTCGATCTCCGGCTCGATCTCGTGCTCGGCGGCGACGGTTTCGACCATGGGCGATCCGCTTGACGAAGCCGCAGGTCTGGGCGCAGCTCCTGCACCTGACCAAGGGGCGGGGCAGCATACCGGATCGACGTCACTTCTGCCCAGATCGGACCGGGTGTCGCGCCGTCAATCCTTCGGGCGGAGGTCGATGATCCGTTTGGCCTTGCCGAGCGAGCGCTCGACCTGCCAGGCTGGCGCGCCTTCGGGCGGAGGTCGCCGGGCCGCCGGGCCGGCACGGCGAGGTCAGTCGGGAGGGCCGCCAACGAGGTCGTCAATGGTGACGGACAGCGTCCTGGCGAGAGTGATCGCCAGGTCGAGCGAGGGGCGCTTCCGGCCGGTCTCCAGCTGGGACACGTAGGTCGCGCGAGCGCCAACCGCCTCGGCCAGTTGTCGCTGGCTCAGGCCACGATACTCGCGCCACACCTTGATCGGCGAAGCACCATGGAGGAGTCGCTTGGCCATCGGCCAGGGGAGGCTTTCCTCTGCCAGCGCCTCCTCGGCCATCTGCCGATCTCTCAGGTCCTCCTCACTGCGGCTGAGCCGGACGAACTCCGCATAGGGAACGACCGCATATTCCGGCTCACCGCGAGCGTCGCGGATGACCTGATGCGGGATGCTGGTCTTGGCCGTATGCCTCGTCACCGTCGCCGTCTCCGCGGTTGGTACACCTCGCCGCGCGGCCCTATCGTGCGAACGTCGAGAGTACGCTCGACGTCGTCGCGAACAAAGATCGCGCGAAAGCGGTGAGCCGGCCCTTTGAAGCGTAGTCGCCCTTCCGGCCCGCCGACCAGCCGCTCGACCCCCAGCATGGGATCGTCCGGATCCGCTTCCAGCCGATCGATTTCGCTGGTCATCTGCTCACGTACCGGTCGACTCTGGCGGGCAATCGTCTTCTGCGCGCCTTTGCGGATCGTGAGCCGATACATACCTTGCTATAGCTTGTAGGCATATACGAGCACAAGACGAATCTATCTAATGGAGATAGTCTAATCCTTGGGGCGGAGGTCGATGATCCGTTTGGCCTTGCCGAGCGAGCGCTCGACCTGGCGGGGCTCGACGACCGCAACCTCGGCCGTCAGGCCGATCCGCGACTTGATGCGCTGCGCGACCTCCTTGCGCGCGGCCGCCCGGGTGCCGGCGTCGGCAGCGTCGGGCTTGGCTTCGACGATCACCTTCAGCTCGTCCAGACGCCTGGTCCGGCGCACCTCGAGCGCATAGTGGGGCGAGAGGCGCGGATCGGCCAGGATCAGCTCTTCGATCTGGGTCGGGAACAGATTGACCCCGCGGATGATCAGCATGTCGTCGCTGCGCCCGGTGATCTTCTCGATGCGCCGCATGGTCCGGGCGGTGCCGGGCAGAAGCCGGGTCAGATCGCGGGTCCGGTAGCGGATCACCGGCATCGCCTCCTTGGAGAGCGTGGTGAGCACCAGCTCGCCGCGTTCGCCGTCTGCCACGACCTCGCCGGTCGCCGGGTCGATCACCTCCGGATAGAAGTGATCCTCCCAGACGTGCAGGCCGTCCTTGGTCTCGATGCACTCGTTCGCCACGCCCGGCCCGATCACCTCCGAGAGGCCGTAGATGTCGAGCGCATCGAGGTCGAACCGCTGCTCGATCTCCCGACGCATCGCCTCCGTCCACGGCTCCGCGCCGCAGATCCCGATCCTGAGGGAGCAAGCGCGCGGATCGCGGCCCTGGCGCTCGAACTCGTCGGCGATCGCGAGCAGGTAGGACGGCGTCACCATGATGATGTCCGGCCGGAAGTCCGCGATCAGCTGGACCTGGCGCTCGGTCATCCCGCCGGACATCGGCACCACCGTGCAGCCGAGCAGCTCGGCGCCGTAGTGCGCGCCGAGGCCGCCGGTGAACAGGCCGTAGCCGTAGACCACGTGCGCGATGTCGCCGGGCCGGCCGCCCGCCGCCCGGATCGAGCGCGCGCAGACCTGCGCCCACACCTCGACGTCGCGCCTGGTGTAGCCGACCACGGTCGGCCTGCCGGTGGTCCCCGATGACGCGTGGATCCGGACCACCTCGGTGCGCGGCACCGCGAACATGCCGAACGGATAGTGCCGGCGCAGGTCGTCCTTGGTGGTGAACGGGAATCGGGCGAGATCGGGGAGCGCGTGGAGATCGTCCGGATGGGCGCCGGCCCGATCGAACGCCGCCCGGTAATGCGGCACCCGCTCGTAGGCGTGACGCAAGGTCGCCTCGAGCCGCGCGAGCTGCAGCCCCGCGATCTCGTCGCGGGACGCGATCTCGATCGGGTCGAGCGCGTGACGCTCGGGCGGGCGCCCTCTCACGATCCGGTCCTGATACCGACCCCATGAAGTCGCGACCGATGGGTCGGTGCGTCTGTTCTGTCATGCCCCGGCTTGACCGGGGCATCCAGACTGGACCCCCGGGTCGAGCCCGGGGGTGACAAGAAGAGC
>JBOHKK010000247.1:0-9607 GCA_050729115.1 Geminicoccaceae bacterium
GGGTTGGCTGGTCGGCCGCGCGCCCCAAAAAAAGAATGATGCCGGGGGAACAAAGGTTGGAACTCTGTGAACCCGGCTCAGTAGACTTCAGCGTAACGCTCGGCCTGCTCCTCGCCGCTCAGGCCCTCGAGCAGCGTGACCTCGCCGCGCTTGTGCTTGAGGTAGACGTCCAGGAGCTGCGGCGGCCACCAGCCTTTCGCCACCGCGTCCGCCTCGAACGTGTCGAGCGCCTGGGCGAGCGACGTCGGCAGGCGGCGCAGCCCGCGCGCCGCCAGCTCGGCCTCGGTGCAAAGCGCCAGGTCCTCCTGGGTCGGCTCCGGCGTCGGCAGGCCCTCGCGCAGGCCCTGCAGGCCGGCCCGGACCAGGGCCGCGAGCAGGAGATACGGGCTCGCTGCGGCATCCGCGGCGCGGTACTCGACGTTGTACGATCGCGCCACGTCGTCGTCCTCGCGCCCCGGGCAGATGCGCATCGCCGCCTCGCGATCGCGCAGGCCGAGATTGTTGAACGCCGCGCTCCAGCGATGCGGCACCAGACGCTGATACGACACGGTGCTCGCCGCGGTCAGCGCCACCAGCGCCGGCAGGTGGCGCACGATCCCGGCAACGAAGCTGCCGCCCTGCGCACTCAGGCCGGCCGGACCGTCGGCGGCGTACAGCACCGGCTCGCGATCGACATCCAGCAGGCTCATGTGCACGTGCACCCCGTTGCCCACGGCCATGCCGGCGACGATCGGCGCGAAGCTGACCCGCTGCCCGAGCCGCCCGGCCACGCTGCGGGCGAGCTCCCGGACGATCACCGCCTGATCGGCGGCGATCAGGCCCTGGGTCGGGGCGACGGTGACCTCGTACTGCGCGGCGCCGTATTCCGGGTGGAACAGGTCGACCTCGATCCCGGCCTGATCGAGGCTCGCAACGAGCGTCTCGCCGAGCACGGCGCCCCGGCGCATGGAGCGAAGCGCGTAGGCGCCGCCCGCCTCGCCGGCATCGCCCGTGTAGTGGAACTCGTGCTCGAACGCCGCGATCAGCACCAGCCCGTATTCGGCCTCGAGCGCGGCCAGCGCATCCTTGAGCGCGGTGCGCACACAGCATGCCCACGGCCGACCGTCGGTGTGGGTGATGTCGCACAACACGAAATGCTCGCCGGGGTCGTCGGGGCCGAAGTCGACGTCGACCCGGGCGCCCTGGTCGGGCTTGAGCAGGAGGTCGCCGAGCGCCCCGAACGGCGTTTCCATGATCTGGTCGAACGCGCTGATCTGGATGTTGGTCGGGCACCAGCCGATCCCGGAGGTGCAGCGCTGGTCGAAGTCGCGGTCCAAAAAGGCCTTGCCGCGGACCTGGCCGGCGATGTCGCTGCAGCACGCCATGATCAAAGGTTCGCGTCGCATCGGGGTCATCTTCTCCGCCCGTAGTGATGGCGCCAGCCTGGCATTGATCAACGAAACGCCCGTGCGCGCAACTTTCGACCAACAGTTTGACAGTCGCGGGCCGGCCGTGAAGCTGGTGCGCAGGCGCGCACGTGGCGTCCCGGACAACTCGCTCGAGTACCGGATGGCCCGCGCTCGCGGGGCGCCTTGCCCTTGGTGGGCGGCCAGTGGTGCAGGGGCCGGGGAGATCGAAGATGAGAATCTCCGTGGCGGCAGTGGCGATCCTGGCGTGGACAAGTATCTTCCAGGCAACGGCGCAGCAGACGGTCGAGGATCTCTGTGATCGGGCCACGATGACGGCCGCGGTCGGGGAGATCACCGCAGAGGCCTTCAGCTACGGCGGCGTCGACCGGCACTACTGCACCTATACCTCCTCGCTGCTCGGCAGCGGGACGCAGCATCCGCTCCTCATCGCCCTGCATGGCGGCGACGGCAACGCCTCGCAGATGATGGGGGACGCTCGTCACATCATCGAGCACGCCGAGGCCATGGGCTACATCGCGGTCTTCCCGAACGGACTGCCGCGCCCTTCCTGCGGCGGAGCCTCCCCGTGCCTCGACAACAGCTGGGGCGCGCCCGAGAACGTGTTCTTCATCGCCGAACTGATCAGCCGGATGAAGACGGGCGGCCAGGTGCAGGACGACCGGGTTCATCTGATCGGGTTCTCGGGAGGCGCGAACCTGATCTACGAGATCGTCGCGACGCCCGGCTTTCCGCACGCCATCCACTCGATCGCGACCGTCGCCGGGGCCTTCGGCCTGTATCATGCGGATCGGCCCGACGAGGGGTTCAGCGTGATTGAGATCCACGAGGGCACGCCGGTCAGCGCGCTTCTCGCCCAGGGCGGGCTCGACCCGAGGCTGCCCGCCGCCGGCGGACTGGATCAGACCGGGCGCGAGTCGCATGCCTCGTTCCGCACCAAGGTCGACTACTGGCGGCTGGCGACCGGCACCGCGACCGCAACAGCGCGACCGGTGGACGTGATCGCCCTGGCGCCAACGGCGCCGACCGACGTCACGGCTTCGCGCTATGCCCATGCGGGCCTCACCGTCGTCGAGGTCCTCGATCCCAATCTCGGCCACGCCTGGCCCGGATGGGACATCATGGCGGTGATGGTCGAGCTCTTCGAGCGAAGCTAGGCCCGAAGGCTTTCGCGACCCGGCTGGAACTGCCGTGGCGCGCCAATCGCCGACGAGGCCCTTGGGATGGATCGTGGCCTGGCGCCGGAAAACGGGGTCAGAAAACGGGAAAACGGGGTCAGACCCCTTTATCACTGGCGGAAAACGGGGTCAGAAAACGGGGTCAGACCCCTTTATCACTGAAAACGGGAGAAAACGGGGTCAGACCCCTTTATCACTGGCGAAAACGGGGGCAGACCCCTTTATCATGCCGCGCCGCGTCCGCCGTCAACGCGATCAGTCTCCGGGCGCGCAATGGCATGCCGCGAACGCCGCGGCGGTCAGCTCGGTCTGGCCGCAGGCGAACGCCTTCCAGTTCTGCTGATCGATCGGCGGATCAGTCGACGCCGTGCTCGCCGGGTAGAACGTGATGTAATCCTCGCGGACCGCCGGATCGGTGCGGATCGCCTGGGCGAGCGCGCGCGCCGTCTCGGGGTCGTAGGCGGTGTAGCCGTAGGCGCTGCGCAGGGTGTACTCGATCGCCCACTTCGCGGCCTCGCCGCGCCCGGCGGCCTCGAGGTTGGTGAGGTAAACGGTCGCATAGTCGATCAGGTCGCCGCTTCCGCGGTCGTACAGCACGAGGGCGAAGGCCGGGTTGTTCTGATAGATCGGGCTCACCGCCGGCGTGATGTGGGTGAGCAGGATCGGCTCGCCCGCCGCCGTGGCCACCACCCGGAAATTGTCCATGTGAGTGTGGCCGGAATAGCTGCTGCCCAGGATTTCCCGGTACTCCTCGAGCAGCGTCAGGAACGGCTCGGCGTAGGCGTCCTCGAGGTACGGGGTGACATTGGCCCGGCACGTGCCCTTGCCGTGCGCCGAGTTGTAGCTGTCGATGCCCGGCGGAATGTGGAACAGCAGCGAGGCGGTCCGGCCGCGCAGCTTTGTCCGGTAGAGGGTCCATTCGAGCCAGGCCAGCTGCGCCGCGCCGGGATCGCCGCCCTCGGGGTTGCAGCGGTCGTCGTAGTTCGCCGACCAGAACACGTTGTTGAGGACGATCAGGTCGCGACCTTTGACCCGCGGGTGCGGCACGGCATAGAACCCGCCGATGCCGAAGTTCGCGAACGCCTCCGGGTGCGCGCTCGCCCCGGCCCACAGCTCACCCACGGCCGCGAGGAAGGTCTGCCCCGGCGCGATCATGTAGTCGCCGCAGAGGGAGTCGGCGTTGCCGAGCGTGCCGTAGACCGGCGCCTGCGGGAAGGCGTCCTCGAGCCGGCCCGAGACGAAGCTCATGGTCTTGATCACGAAGTCCCGGTAGGCCTCCGGCCCGCCGCCGGCGGAAGCCTCGAACTTGGCCTCGAACTCGTGGGCCAGCCAGTCGCCGGGATAGAGGACGAAATCGGGCCGCGGCAGCAGGCGCCGCGCCGCTTCGAGCGCCGACTTCATCAGGGGATAGTTGGAGTCGCTGCCGTACGGGGCGAACCCCTTCTTTTGCGAGCGCTCGAAGATGCCGCGCCAGGCGCGGACGTCGGCCGCGACCAGCTCCTCGACGATCGCGGGGTCCGCAAACGGGTCGAAGTGGATGTCGGAGATGATCAGGAACACGCCCTCGCCCGGTCCGGGCGCGAACGGCAGGGCGTCGGCGCCGTCGTCCGACGCACAGGCGCCGAGCGCCAGCAGCGGGGCGGCCGCGGCCAGCGCCAGAGCTCGCGCGCATCGAACCTTGCGGCCCAGGATATCGGCCAATCGATCAACCATCGGCAGCATCCCCCCCTCGTGCCGTACGCGCAAGCGAACCGCCGGCCCGACCGCTCTTGTGCCCGACCTCGCTCCGAAAACCCTATCACGCGATCGAAAGCATCCGACACCTTCAGTTGAAGGCCGCGGCCAGCTGGCTGGCATTTCGGGACACCTTGGCGCGCGCTCCGGTCGTCGGCATTCTGCCGGTCCAGAGATCCGAACCCCGACAGGAGGTGCCGAGGTGAGCCTGCTCGAGCCCGACGAACCGCAGCCCGTCCACGTCGAGCGGGCGGACAGCCGCTCGCCGTTCGTGTTCGCCTGCGATCACGCCGGGCGCCGGGTGCCGCGCGCGCTCGGCGATCTCGGCCTCGCGCCCGCGCACTTCGAGCGCCACATCGCCTACGACATCGGCATCGAGCCGGTCGCCCGCCGCCTCGCCGCGGCGTTCGAGGCGCCGCTGGTCGCGCAGAGCTATTCGCGGCTGGTGATCGACTGCAACCGGCCGACCCACGTGCCGACGTCGATCCCGACCATCAGCGACGCGACCCCGATCCCGGGCAACCAGGGCATCGCGCCGGCGGCGCGGCAGGCGCGGATCGAGGCGCTGTTCCGGCCCTATCACGACACCCTCGAGGGCATCCTGGAGGCCCGCGCGCAAGCGGGCGTCCCGACCATCCTGATCGCGCTGCACAGCTTCACCCCGGTCTACGACGGCGCCAGTCGGCCCTGGCGGCTCGGCCTCCTGTACGACCGCGATGCCCGTCTTGCCGGCGCGATGCTCCGGATCCTGAACGACGATGCCGCGCCGTACATCGGCGACAAGCTGCCGTACGCGGTGAGCGAGGCGACCGACTACACGCTCCCGGTGCACGGCGAGCGCCGCGGCCTGCTCCATGCCGGCCTCGAGATCCGCCAGGACCAGATCGGCGAGCCCGCGGGCCAGGCCGCCTGGGCGACCTGGCTCGCGCTGCTGTTCGGGCGTGTGCTCGAGCGTTTTCCCGACTACGCGAGGTGACCATGACCGCCACCCTCAGCCGCGAGGTGCCGCTGGTGCGGGCGCAATCCGCGCTCCTGTTCATCGACGTCCAGAACTTCGGCGCCCATCGCCAGGGCGGCGAGTTCGAGGGCGTGAGCGGCGAGGCGTTCGAGACCAGGTTCGGTTACTACTTCGGCCAGATCGAGACCGTCGCGCTGCCCAACATGCAGCGCCTGCTGGCGGCGTGCCGCGCGGCCGGCATCGAGGTCATGTACACGGTGATCGAGAGCCTGACCCGGGACGGCCGCGACCGCTCGCTCGACTACAAGATCACCGGCTTTCACGTGCCCAAAGGCTCCTGGGACGCCCGGGTGCTGGATGCGATCGCGCCCGCAGAGGACGAGATCGTCCTGCCCAAGACCTCGTCCAGCGTGTTCATCTCGACCAACATCGACTACGTGCTGCGCAACCTCGGCGTCCGCCAGCTGGTGATCGCCGGCCTGCTCACCGATCAGTGCGTCGAGAGCGCGGTGCGCGACGCCTGCGATCTTGGCTATCTGGTGACGCTCGTGACCGACGCCTGCGCCGCCTACAGCCAGGAGCGCCACGACAACACCCTGCGCGCGATCGGGGGCTACTGCCGCCAGCGCACGACCGGGCAGCTCCTCGCCGAGCTCGGCGGCGTCTCGGACGCGAGCGACGCCTAGTCCTAGTGTAGCGTCTCGCAAACGGCTATACGGCCCGCTGCTGCTGGAGGGCGGCGTGGGCGCGCAAAATCCCAGCGAGGATAGGCTCGCCCTTGGCGTTTCAGCGAAGCCAAGTCGTAGCCAAGTCGTCGTAGGTTGGGTGAGCCGAAGGCGAAACCCAACTGACTTTTCTCGTTGGGTTTCGCTGCGCTCCACCCAACCTACGCCCTGTAAGGCGTTTTGGAGAAGCTACACCAGAAAGAGACTTGGACGCCACGCTCGGCACCGTCGTTGCGAGGAGTGCGGCAGCCTGCCCGCGGGCGGCGACCCGAGAGACCAGGCAAATCCGCAACGCCGCGCCGGGATCGCCACGGGCGCCGGCGCGTTCTCGCGATGACGGTGCGTGACATTGCTGGATTTCTTGTTGACTCACGATGATGCTTCATGCACCATATCGATGTCCCAGACTTCTTCTCCCCAAAGGGCATACCCGCTCGACCCCGCAGCGCAAGCGTGTCGGGGTTTTTTTCTTGGCGGACGTGAGGGGCTTCGTCGGGTGGCTGCGCCGCCCGCCTCGAGGATGCGGCTCCAGGAGATGAGAATCACCTTCCTTGGAACCCGCGGCAACATCGAGGCGACGAGCCGGCGCCACCGCCGGCACAGCGCCGCGATGATCCACCACCGCGGTCGACGCGTCATGGTCGACTGCGGTGCGGACTGGCTCGGCCGCGTCGCCGAGCTGGCCCCGGACGCCATCGTGCTGACCCACGCCCATGCCGATCACGCCGACGGCCTGCGCGCCGGCGCCTCCTGTCCGGTCCACGCCAGCGCCGAGACCTGGGACCTGATCGGCGGCTACCCGATCGAGGAGCGGCGCTTGCTCGCGCCTCGGGTCTGCGAGCTGATTGCGGGAATCCGTTTCCGAGCCTGCCCGGTGCAGCATTCGCTCCGCTGTCCGGCGGTCGGCTATCGGATCGAGGCCGGCCTGGCGGCCGTATTCTACGTGCCGGACGTGGCGGCGCTCCCCGACCATCGCGAGGCGCTTGCCGGCATCGCCCTGGTCATCGGCGATGGCGCATCGATCACCAGACCGATTCTGCGTGAGCGCGACGGCGTGCGCCTCGGTCATGCCCCGATCGGCGCCCAGCTCGGCTGGTGCCGGGATGCCGGCGTGCGGGACGCCGTCTTCACCCATTGCGGCAGCGAGATCGTCGGCGGCGACGAACGCAGGCTCGGGGCCAAGATCCGGGCCCGGGCCCGGGAGTGTGGCGTGCGCGCGCGAATCGCCTACGATGGCCTGGAGATCGACCTCCCCTGATGCCCCTGGCCGAGGGAGCCCGCCATGCCCGAGCTGCCCGACGTCGAGATCTACCGGCGCTACCTGGACGAGCATGCGCTCCGCCAGAGGATCGCGCACGTGGCGGTGGGCGATGCGCGCATCCTGGGCGATCTGTCGGCGCGCGCCTTCGTCGCCAGGCTGCGCGGCAACCGCTTCGAGGCTTCGCGCCGCCACGGCAAGCATCTCCTGGTCCGGCTCGGCCACGGCGGCTGGCTGACCCTGCACTTCGGCATGACCGGCAATCTCGTCTACTTCCGAGGCGGCGAGGACGATCCGCCGTACGACCGGGTGCGCTTCGACTTCGCGGGCGGCGCTCACCTCGCCTACGTCAACCGCCGCATGCTCGGCCGGGTCGGCCTCACGGACGATGCCGACGCCTTCATCCGCGCAGAGGCGCTCGGCCCCGACGCCCTCGATCCGGGATTCGATCTCGCCGCGTTCACGGCCGCCGTCGCGGGCCGCCGGCGCGACATCAAGTCGGTGCTCATGGACCAGGCGCTGCTCGCCGGCATCGGCAACATCTACGCCGACGAGATCCTGTTCCAGGCGCGCCTGCACCCGAAGGCTCCGATGACTTCGCTCGACGACCGGCAACGCGCCCTGCTGTTCGAGCAGATCAAGGCGGTGCTCAGGACCGCGATCGCGCGCGGCGCCGGCGCCGAGCAGTTCCTGGAGCGCCTGCCCGACGACCATCTCCTGCCGCACCGCGACAAGGGCGGCCGATGCCCGCGCTGCGGCGCCGCCCTCGCCACCCTCAAAGCCGCCGGCCGCACCTCCTACTTCTGCCCCCGCTGCCAGCCCGAACCGGGCTGAACCATCGCCGGGCACGCTTGACTTCACCGGCACCAACGGGCGCATAGTAAGGCAACGACTGCAGGGAATCACGACGCGGGCTCGCGCCAGAGTGAGCCTGCCGGCAAGACTTTGGGAGGCCATGATGACGACATCAGGAACTCGAGCACGCGCTCGATCCGGCATCGCCTGCGCGGCGGGCCTGCTGACCATTGCTGCGATCGGCGGGGTTCATGCCCAAGACAAGGTCGTGCGGGTGTGGCACACGGAGGTCAACCCGACCTCGATCGCAGCGATCGACAACATCGCCCGGCGTTTCGAGGCCAAGAACCCGGGCATCAGGATCGAGACCGAGGCGCTCGCCTGGACCGACCTCGAGGGCAAGATCATGGCCGCGCTCGCCGCCGGCGCGCCGCCCGAGCTCTCGCACGGCCAGCCGATCACCTGCGCGGCGCTCGCGCAACAGGGCATGCTCCTGCCGCTCAACGACGTCGTCGCGGCGATCGGCGAGGACAACCTGTGGGATCAGATCAAGCGGGTCTGCCGCGCGGGCGACGACTACTTCGGCCTGGTGCATGCCGCCGGCACCTCGCTCCTGATCTACCGCAAGGACCTCGCGGAGCAGCACGGCGTCGAGCAGCCCGAGACCTGGGCCGAGCTGGTCGCGGCGGCCAACGCGCTGACCCTGGATACCGACGGTGACGGCACGATCGACGTCTATGGGATGACCGTCCCCGGTGACAATCTGTTCGTCAACATCATCACCGGCGAGCTGATCGCGGCCAACGGCGGCATCCTGTTCGACGACACCAACCGGCCGCAGTTCACGAGCCCGGAGATGGCGGAGGTGCTGCAGTTCTGGCAGGACCTCGCCGAAGCCATGCCGCCCGGCTGGGAGGGGCACGGCTACCGCGAGACCTTCACCAACATGTACGGCGGCAAGGCAGCGATGATGTTCGCGGGTTATGGCCGCGGCGCGTCCTTGATCGAGGAGTACGCGCCCGAGGACATGCGCGACACCGACCACTTCGACGTCTGGATCAAGCCGCCCGGGCCGCGCGCCGAGGCGACCGCGGTCCAGGTCGACGAGGAGCCCTGGATGCTGTTCAAGGGCGCCGAGAGCCCCGAGGCGGCCAAGCGGTTCCTGGCGTTCTTCTACGAGGACGAGAACTACCTCGAGTACATCCAGTCGGTGCCGATCCATTTCTTCCCGATCACCAGGTCGCTGCGGGAGGCGGAGGCCTACCAAGAGACGCCGATGATCCAGCGCTGGGCGAGCTGGCTCGAGGCGCAGGAGTATTACCTCGCGAACGACCTGGCCAAGCCGACGCTCGTGGTCGACTACGAGGACCTGGAGACCAAGCCCTATCTCATGGAGATCCTGGGCTCGGCGGTCATCCGCGACATGGTCATGGAGGTCGTGCTCGAAGACGTGCCGATCGCCGAGGCGGCCGAGCGGGGGCAGGCGCGGGCCGAGGAGCTGATCCAGATGCGCGGCTACGCCGACTGGTAGGCGGCGCGCCGGGGCCCGGGGC
>JBOHKK010000248.1:0-9533 GCA_050729115.1 Geminicoccaceae bacterium
GATCTCGGACGAACGCCACCGCGCGCTCCTGCGCACCATGAGCCGTCGGGGTCTGGGCGACGATCGCCTGCTCGGCACGGTGTACCCGCATACCACCGTGCTCGTGCTGCGCTTCTTCGACGATCTCGCGCTCGCGGCGCGCGCCGATGCCGAGCAGCAGATCGGCGTGATCGGGCAGATCGTCGCGGCTTTTCAGGAGATCACGCGGCGGCTGCAGGTGCGCTACGTCAAGATCATGACCAACGAGATCGTGGCGGCCGAGGGCTTCGATGGCGATGCCCACCAGGCCGCCGTCACCCTTGCGGAGGCCGCGCTCGCGCTGCAGGACGAGTGCGCGCGCGGCTTCGCCCATCTGGATGGCCGGCTCGACTACACGATCGGCCTCGATACCGGCACCGTGATCGGCTTGGCGGTCGGCTTCGGCCAGACCGCCTACAACGTCTGGGGTGATGCGGTCCGGGTCGCCGCGAGCTTGGCGGCAAGCGCGCAGCTGGGAACGACCCAGGTGAGCGAAGCGTCCTACGAGCAGCTGCGGGATCGCTTCGTGTTCCGGCGGCGCGGCGGCTTTTATCTCGAGCAGGTCGGCGAGATGACCACCTACCTCCTCCGAGGACGGCTGTGAGCGCCACGGTCTCGGCTACGGGGCGGGCATCGGCCCGAAGCGGGCCGGCGCGGCCGCGCGCTTGGCCAGGCTGGCGGGCCACGATCGGACCCCTGCGCTGGCTGGCCACGGCAGCCGGCATGGCCGCGGGGGTCATACGGCAGGGCCTGCGCCCGGTGTCGTGGCGGCGCCCGGCGCGGGCGGAGTTCTTCCGCTTCATGGAGCTTGCGGGCGTCCAGAACGTGCCCGCCGTCGTGGTCGCCGGCATCCTGGTCGGGATCTCGCTGGTGGCCCAGGGCATGTACTGGCTGGACCAGCTCGGCGAGGCGGATTTCGTCTTCACCGTGATCGCGGTGGTCATGATCCGCGAGATCGCGCCACTGGTGGTCGGTCTGCTCGCGCTCGGCCGGGGGGGCATCGTGATCCTCGACGAGCTGAGCGAGCTGCGCCGCGACGGCCAGAGCCGTGCCCTCGACGTCCAGGGCATCGACCCGTTTCTCACGCTGATCATGCCGCGCGTGCTCGCGCTCGCGCTCAGCGTCTTCTGCCTGACCATGATCCTGCTCGTCGTCGCGTTCGCGTCCGGCTACGTGGCGGGCAGCCTTGTCGGCGTGGCGACGCGCTCCCCCGTGGCGTTCGTGGCGCAGACGTTCGCCACGATCGGCGGCGCCGGCTACGCCGTCCTTCCCCTGAAGACGCTCGGCATCGGCCTCGCGATCGGCGTCGTCTGTTGCCTGACCGCCATGGAGCAACGACAGGAGCCTGGGGCAGAGCGCGCCTTGATGCCGGTCGGCTTCATGCGCTCGGTGCTCGCCGTGTTCCTGGTGAGCGGCCTGGTGAGCGTGCTTTGAGCGACGACCACTCGACGCCCGTGCTGCAGCTCGACGACGTCTGGCTGCCATTGCCCGACCAGGACCAGGTCGGCGTCACGGTCGACCTCACGCTGGGCGCGGGCGATCTGGTGCTCGTCCAGCCCGGTGACGACCAGCACGAGCAGGTGCTGGCCGACGTCGCCTGCGGGCTGGTGCTGCCGGAGCGCGGCGCGGTGTCCTTCCTCGGCCGCCTCTGGCCCGAGGTGCCGCCCGATCAGGCGAACGCGCTGCGGGGGCGCATCGGGCACCTCCTGCGCCGCGGCGCGTGGCTCCCGTACCTGACGCTGCTCGACAACGTTCTGCTCCCCCAGCTGCATCACACCCGGCGCCCGTACGCCGAGATCCGCGCCGAAGCCGCGCGCTGGGCGGCCTGGTTCGGGCTACCGGGCCTGCCGACCGGGCGTCCCGGCGATGTCCCGCCGGCGATCTTGCAGCGGGCCGCGTGCGTCCGCGCCTTCCTCGGCGCGCCGTCTTTGATCGTCGTCGAGAGCCTCGGCGACGGTCTGGCCGATGGTCTGCTGGCGCCCCTGATCAACGCCATGCGCATCGCGCGCGATCGCGATGCGGCCGTGCTGTGGTTCTGCCAGGATGCCGACCTCTACGAGGACCCGAGCCTGCCGGCAACCAGGCGCCTGCGCCTGGAGGGCGCCGCGCGCGTGCCGCTGGAGGACGTCGGATGAGCGATGCTTTGCCCCGTTTCCGCTACGCCAGCCGGCGGGTCGGGACGCTGGTCCTGATCGCGCTCGGTATCTTCGTGATCGCCGTGCTCCAGGCGGGCGTCCTGCGGGATCTGTTCGAGTCCACCTTGAGCCTGCGGGTGATCCTGCCGGACAGCGGCCTGGCCGGGCTGAACGAGGGCGCGTCGGTCGAGATCCTCGGCACCGATGCCGGCAGCGTCCAGGAGATCGTGATCGATCCGGAGCAGAAATTTCACGCGGTGGTCGAGATCGAGGAATCGATGCAACCGTTCGTCCGGCGCGACTCGAAAGTGTTCATCCGCAAGCAGTTCGGCATCGCCGGCGCCGCCTTTCTGGAGATCACGCGGGGCCAGGGCGAACCGCTCGATTGGGACTATGCGGTGCTCACGGCCGAAGCCGACCAGGCTCCGACCGAGAGCATGGGTGAGATCCTCGAGGAGGTGCGCGCCAAGGTCCTGCCGATCGTCGACGAGGTCCAGCGTACCGTCGGCGCCGCCGGCGATCTGATCGCCCAGCTGCAGGCGCCCGACGGGCAGCTGCAGATGGTGCTGGCCGATCTCGGCAAGGTGACGGCCCGCCTGGCCGCGGGCGAAGGCACGGTCGGCCGCCTGCTCGCCGAGGACACCCTGGTGCGCGAGCTGGAGACGACGCTCGCTTCGATGAACCAGCAGCTTGGCCGGCTCGATGGCATCATCCGGGACTTCCAGTCGACGTCCGGCGAGGTCGCGACGCAGTCCCAGAGGCTTCCGGAAATGCTCACCAGCGCGAACGCGGCGCTCGCATCGTTCAGCCAGGTCATGGCCGAGGTGGAGCGCGCCATGCCCGAGATCACCGAGCTGGTGCGCGAGACGAGCGGCGCGTCGGTCGCGCTCCCGACCCTCTTGACCCAGACCCAGCAGACCATGGCCGAGCTCCAGCAGCTGCTCGTCCAGCTGCAGGGCGTCTGGCTGTTCGGCGGTGGTGACGGCGGCGCCTCGGAGCCAACCCGCCTGTCGCCGCTCAAAGCCCGGCCCTGACCGGCGCCGGCGCGAGGAACCCTGCACTTGCTCTGGCCGCGGGTCACTCTGGCAAGCCTGATCCTGCTGGCCGGGTGCACCGCGGCGGCGCCGGCGCCGGAACCGGCCGAGCCCGTCGATCAGGAGCTCATGTCCGGCTGGCAGCTCGCGCGGTTCGCGTTCGAGGAGCGCCAGTACGACCAGGCGGCGGGGCTGTACACGCGCGTCCTCGAGCGCGCCTATGCTCGCGATGATCTCGGGGCCATCGGCGACGTCGGTTACGAGCTCGCGGTGGTCCGGCTGCGGCAGCTCGACGCGGCGGCGGCCGCCGAGCAGGCTCGCCAGACCCGCGACGAGCTGCGCCGGCGCGGCGAGGAGCCGTTCGCCGAGCTGTATCTGGTGGAGGCGGTGGCGCTCTACGAGCTGGCGGAGCCGGCGGATGCCGAAGCGATGGCCGACCAGGCGATCGCGCTGGCGCCGGCGCCGGGCGACCCGGTCGCCATGCGGGCATGGTTCCTCAAAGGTCGGATCGCCGCCGACCAGGCCGATACCGCCGGGGCCAGCCACGCCCTGGCGGCGCTGGATCGCTCGCACATCCCGGAGCTGCAGGGCGATCGGCTGGAGCTGATCGGCCGCCTCGACCTGCTCGACGGCCGGCCCGAGCGCGCGTTGCCGGCGTTTCGGACCAGCGCCGATCTACGGCGGGACGCCGGCGATTACCTCGGCATGGCGCGCGTACTCGCTTTTGCCGGCGCGGCCGCGGCGGCCGCGGGCCTCAGCACCGACGCCGCCGACCTCTACTTCCGCGCCGGGCGCAGCGCCGAGGTGGAAGGCGATTTAGCGGCCGCGCGGCGCTGGCTGGGCGACGCCGCGCGCCTCGCCGAAACGAACGGCCAAGCGGAGATCCTCGCGCAAGCCAACGCTCGGCTGCAAGGGCTCACCGAGGCGGACCAGCGCTGAAAGCTACCGGCAGCAACGCCCGGCACATCACCGCGGTCGAGGACGCCGAGGCGCAGGTCCGGCCCGCGCCCTACGGCTCGGGCGCCTCGATCTCGGGACAGGTCGAGCGGTAGGGCGCGTCGCCGAGGTACTGCCGCCACTCGTTTCGGGTCAGGTTGCGACTGAGCTTCGCGCAAGCTGCCGCCATCGGATCGTCGGGCCAGACGCGTGTGACCTCGATCATGGGGGGACCCCAGTCGTCCAAGCCCGAACTTGCCAAAAACCGACCATCCGGCGTCAAGGAAACCGCGGTGAGCCGCCACGCATAGGGCATCCGCTTAACCAAGCGACCGGTGTCGAGATCCACCACCCGCGCTTCCCGGTCGGCAATCGTGACGAGCCGCTTGCGGTCCGCGCTTTGCGCCATCTCTGAGATGTAGATGCCCTGCGAAATCGAGAACATCGGTTCCCGGCGCTCGAGGTTCCACCAGCTCAGCATGCCGTCCGTGTCGCCGATGGCGAGCACCCCTCCGTCCGCGCTGTAGACAGCGCCGGCGTCCCCGTCACTCCTTTGAGGCAGGCGCCACACCTGCCGGCCGGTTCGCACTTCCCAGAGCGTGGTCTCGATCTCCTCACCGAAAGTAGCAAGAAGAGCGTCATCCGGGCTGAAGCTCGCGGCCTCCGGAGCGCCTTCGGCGTGCTCGAGGTGCGCCAGCTCGTTGCCCGATGATCCCGCCCAGACCCGCGCCGATCTGCCGCCGATGCTCACCAGATAGTCGCCCGACGGCGAGAATCCGACCCACACCACGGCTTCTCCGTGCAGCATCCGCGAGAGCTCGCGGCCGGACCCGACATCCCACAGACGCACGGTGCCGTCCGCGCTTGCCGATGCGAGCTGTCGACCGCTGGGCGCGAAGCTCACCGCCGTGACGGTTCCGTCGTGAGCGAACCTCTGCAGCTCACGACCACTGATCGGATCCCATAGCCGCGCCGTGGCGTCTGGCCCCCCGGTCGCGAGCACGTTCTCGCCGGGGCTGAAGTCGAGCACGTAGCGGTGCGGCTCCCGATCCTTGGTGCCGCCGTGGGCGATGCGCGCACGCACCTCGCCGGCTGCAAAATCCCAGACGAGCGTCTCGTCCTTGTCGCCAGCCGCCGCGAGAAGCCGTTCATCGTGGCTGAAGTCCATGGCCCATATGCGGTTCTCGGCATCGATCTGGAGGTGCCAGTCGGACCACGGCAAGAGAGCAAGCCCGTCGCGCAGGGACCGCTCCGTGCGCTCGGTACGCGCGACCCGCACCGCTTCGATCGCAAGCAGAATGCTGACCTCGAGCCGATCGAGGCGCGCCGCGTCAGTCACAAGGATCCACCACCAGAACTGGTTTTCCTCCTCGGGTTCCAGCGCGAGCACCTCCTCGCGCACCATGTCGGCCTGGCCAGCGAGCCGGTCAGCCAGCTGCAGGCCCGCTTGGTGCTCTGAATAGGCGAGGTAGGCCAGTCCGCCGAGAATGCAGGCCACGACGCCGGCGCCGGCGACTGACAGCCTGCGCAGCGTTCGGCGACGCCTTAGCGCTCGCCGCCGTTGCTCTCGCTGCAGCAGCTCGTCGGAGGTGGCGGCGACACCCCTCGCGAGGACACGCTCGATGTCGTCCATGAGCTTAAGCAGCGTCGGCGCGGTCTTTGAGCCATGCCAGTCCGCGAGATCTGCAGTCTCGGTCTGTCGGAAGGGCATCGGCGGCTCGCATTCCTCGAAGCGCACCGGAACGAGCGTTCCCCGCTCCCAGCCCTCGGTCGCCTCCGCATGGACCCAGTCCGAGTCTACCGAGTGGCGCGACCAGATCACCAACACGCAGCGACTCTCGGCCAGCGCAGCTTCGATCTCGCGCGTGAATCGCTCGCCCGTGCGCAGTCGCACGTCGAACCACACCGACCATCCCCGCTGCAATCCGAGCGCTTCTGCAAGCTTGCTCACTCGGGCACGGTCCTCACGCGCGTAGCTGAGAAATACGTCATGCATGGTCTGACTCGGAGCGCCCGCAGCAGCCTGCATTCTCGCCGCAGGACGATTTTCAAACTGTGGCCCATTTCACACGGCGGGGAAAAGAGATTCTGAAGCCTTCGTCGGAACCCTTCTTACTCCTTCCGCCCCATCCGCTGGCGTGACGGCTGAACCGACGGGCCGGTGCGTCTTTTCTGTCATGCCCCGGCTTGACCGGGGCATCCAGACTGGACCCCCGGGTCGAGCCCGGGGGTGACAAGAAGAGCGGTCGATGGGTCAAGACTTCGTGTTCCTGGTATTACTCGTTCCGCGCGATCCGCGGGCGTGGCGGCTGAGTCGACGGGTCTCTCGGTCCTCGTCAGGTGCCGTGGGCATCGCGGCTCCGGGTGGTGGCCTCGGCGCCCGTTGCCTTTGGACAAAAATCCTATTCTGTGATAGAGATGCTCTCGCCGGACCCCCGGGCCACACCCCGCACCGGAACCTCGACAGGATCGATGTCATGACCAGCCATGGCGGGTCGCCTGCGTGGCGCACGAGCATCGGCGCCGGCTTGAGGCATGGGCAATCGGCGGCGGCTCGCGAATACCAAACGAACCCGACGGGCCCGGAACTCCTGGCGCTCCGGCCACCACGACGGCGCTGCGCATCAGTCCGACCGTTCGAGGATTTTCATGAGCGGTTCGAGTTGGTGCGTCGGCATCGCGAGAATCCGAAGGAACCCGAGAGGCGCGGATTTCCTCGCGTTTTTTAGAGAACCGCGACGGTGCCGAGGGTCAGTCCGAGCGCTCGATCGGGTCGCCGAGCCGTTCCGGCGGCGCGTCCTGGAGCCCCGGCGGCTTGCCCGACCGGCCCCCGGCTTGGAGGGTCACCGGCGCGGATCTCGGCTTCGGGCCCGGCGCCGGCATAGGGAACATTGCCGCGATCTGTCCGGTTCGGTATGGGTGAGCGGACCTGGGGAGGCGAAGACAGATCATCGTGGCGGGCCCGGGGGCCTTCGGTTCGGGGTTGCCCCCGTCAGCCGCGACCGGTCGCTTGCATAATTCGAGCACGCTCGCAGGTACACCGGCCGGCCAATCGACCGCGGTGCGATCGGCGGGCATGGGAGGGGCGGGGGCACTTGAGCGTCAATGTATTGCTGCCGAACGGCATGGTCGTGGCCTGCCATCAGAAGCACGAGGTCCCGCTCGTCCAACTGGAGATTGAGAGCTATTTCGGCAATGGCGTGCAGCTGAACGCCGGGGATACCCTGTTCGACGTCGGGGCCAACATCGGCCTGTTCAGCCTTGCCGCTTACGAGCACTGCGACCGTGATCTGCGGATCTTCGCCTTCGAGCCGGTCGCAGCGATCTTCGAGCTGTTGCAAGTCAACTGCGAGCGCAACACCACGAAGCCGGATGTGAGTGTCTTCCACTGCGGTCTTTCCCACAGCTCCGGGGCCTCCGATGTGGCCTACTATCCTCGTGCGCCCGTGCTTTCGACCGCATACCCGGATCGCGAAGCCGATCTGAGGCTGCTCAAAGAGGCCATCGTCAACAGCATCATGTACCTCGCGGAAGCGCCGTTTGCGCTGCGCTGCCTGCGCTGGGTTCCAGGATCCATGCGTGCACCCCTGGTCGATTACGTCCTCAGAAGAGCGCTCGTCTCGGAGACCGCGACTTGTGAGATGCGAACCTTGTCAGAGGTGGTATCGGAATACCGGGTCGGCCGGATCGACTTGTTGAAGGTCGATGTCGAGAAAGCGGAGCTCGACGTCCTCGATGGGATCAGCGAAGGAGACTGGCCAAAAATTCAGCAAGTGGTTGTTGAGGTGCACGATCTCAGCCAGCGGGTGGAGAGGACCAAAGGATTGCTGGTGGCAGCCGGACTGCGCTCGATCACCGTGGACCAGCCGCCCACCTTGAGGGGCTCCAACATTTTCACGATCTTCGCAAAACGGAACCACTGAGAGCTTGGTTGACGGTGCCCCCTCCGGTTGTCCGGGTCATGGCAGATCGAGACGGACCCGGGACGCCCCGATAGCCTCGGATCCCGGCGAATGCGCGTGCGGTGCGTTCGTCAGTCCGAGGGCGCGATCGGGTCGCCGCGCCGTTCGGGCGGCGCTGCCTCGATCGCCGGCGGCGGCGCCTCGGTCGGGCCCCGGGGCACCTCCTGCACGTCGGCCTCACGGAAGGTGTCGAGGTAGGCATTGATGTCGGCGATCTGCTCGGGCGTGAGCGAAAGCTCGGGCAGCATGGGATGCGCCGGCCCGATCCAGGCGTGCAGCTCGGTGAGCGTCATCTCCGGATCTCTGGCGATGGTTGCAAACGGCGGCGCGACGTCGCTCCCCACCCGTTCGGTGCCGACGATGTGGCAGGCGGCGCAGAGCTGCGAAGCCAGCTCCCGCCCCGCCGTCGGATCGCCTTCCTGCTGCTGCGCCGCTACCGGCCGCATCACGGCGAGCAACAGCAGCACGGCGGCGACCAGCTTTGCCCTCACGATCCCTTTCTCCCCAAGCGGTGGCTTCCAAGCCGGCCGGAGGCGTCCCCTCGGCGCGCCCCTTGTCCCCACGGGACAATGAGCCGATCGATACCTCCAAAGTCGGCATTCCTGCCATGCGCCGCGATGGCGCGGGCCCGCTGTATCCACAACGGGCCGGGCGCGCGCGTGTTCCCGCATTTCGCCACGAGGAGCGGCTCTCGGCCACGCATCGTCGCACCTATACGGTCGCTCGAGCCCTACACCGTCGCTTAAGCAATATCGGGTTAGTCTCGGCTGGGCACGCCCGCCGCCCGGGGTTTGCCATTGCGCCCGGCCGGCTGGCGGCCGCGTGCCAAGGAAGGTGCGGGGCGAACAGAGGGATGCGCCCTGTGCCCCCGATGGAAGACCCGCGGCCCTGCTCGCCGGCCGGGGTGCGGGCACGATGGAGGAACGACCCGATGGCGCCCTCGCTCGCCCGCGACGCCGAGGATTTCGCGCGTCTCATGTTGCAGACGGTCGCTCGCCTCGGCCAGGACGGCGACTGGGTGCGTGCGCGCGAAGCCTTCGATCGGACCGTCGGCGACCATCCCGACCACGTCTTCGTCGCCCACCTCAAGGCCAAGCCGGCCCGGCGGATCGGCGTCTTTGCGGCGGCCGAGCGCCTGCGCGGGGCCGAATTCCCGCACATCGAGCGGCGCAAGGTCGGTACCCGGCGTAACGCCCCCGTGATGTACCGGGTCGGCCGGCCCGACCTCGGGCTCGACCTGCAGCTCCCCTACGACGTCCCGGCGAGCCACCCGCTCCTGATCCAGCGCCGCGCCGATATGGCGGTGCGTACCGAGCTCGTCTCGGCGCGCCGTGCCGCCTTGACCGCATCCTCGCCGAATTCGCCGTGGCGGCGCCGGCTGCTGCGCCGCGTGAGCGCAGCCGGGGGTGCCCCGGCGTCGTGGTCGGCGCGCGGGTGGTGGACCCGCC
>JBOHKK010000249.1:0-9504 GCA_050729115.1 Geminicoccaceae bacterium
CCGGGTCGATGGCTGGCCCACCCTCGAGCGCTCACCCAGCGACCTTGACCTCGCCGCCTGAACGCAACAACCATGCCCTTCGGTTCCTACGCTGTCCAATTTCCACCAACTTCGCGACACGACCGGTTTGAATGGTCTCGGCATCTGCCAAGTAGGCAAGAATGGTTGAGTCAGACCGGGGCACGAAAACGTATGAGTCAGACTGGGGCAAAAGAGCAAAGCTAGCTCCGGCAAAGATAAGAATGACGAGCACGATGAGATTCCAGCCATGCCGCACCCATAGGGGCGCAATGCGGCCTCGCATAGCGAGGAGCCGAAAAATGGCGCGCGCGCGGGTCTGGCGCAGCCATTGCAGCAATGCCTGCGTGACCTCTGCCCGTTTCTGTTGGATTTGCTGAATCAATTTCATCGGTTGGGCTATAGCGGTGCAAAGTTCAGGCTGTCTCGGCACGTTCCTCAACCTCTGGGGGACCTATAGTAAGATCCTGACCGCCGATTTGGCAAGCACCGGAGCCTGTCTACGCGGCTGAACCTGCTCCTCAGTCATCGGCCGCCCTCAGGTGCCAGCCCGCAGACGAAAGGTGTCAGAGACGAAAGGTGTCAGGAACCTTTTTGGGGGCCGAGGGGAGGTCGGTCTCGTCGGCGGGACGAGCGCCAAAGGCTCCGAGGCTAGGCAAGCGGCGATGGTCAGGTCTCGACCGCGTGGGCGGCGAGGACGGCGCGGTCGAAGACGATGCCGTGGCCGGGGCGGTCGGGCGGCGTGAACCAGCCGTCGTCGATCCGGATCGGCTCCGTCAGCGCGCCGAGATCGGTGAGCGAGCCGCCGTCGATGTTCTCGAGGATGTGGGCATTCGGCAGGCAGCAGAGGAGCTGGCCGGAGAGCTCCATCATGAAGTGGGGGGCGAGCGGCATGCCCCAGGCGCGCGCGAGCGCTGCGATCTCGAGATAGGGGGTGATGCCGCCGACCCGGACCGCGTCCGCCTGCACGAAGTCGCAGGGGGTCGCGACGCTCAGCCCGGCGCGAGGTTGCGCAGCAAGCGGACGGCTTCCGTGCGGCCCAGGATCTCGGCCTCCTCGAGCGGCGTGGCGCAGTCGTCGATCCGGGTGCGCGCGGTCGGGTCGGCGCCGTGCCTGAGCAGCAGGTCGATCGCTTCCAGGTCGTCCGTGGCGGCGGCGCAGTGCAGCGGCGTCCAGTCGTTGATCCCGCGCTCCTGGATGTCGGCGCCGAAGGCGAGCAGCAGCTCGACGAGCTCGTAGCGGTCGGCGCGGTCGGTGGAGAGCGCGGCGATCAGCGAGGGGAAGCCGGCGTGGTCCGGGTAGTTCGGGTCGGCGCCGAGCTCGAGCAGCGTCCGAATGAACGCGAGCGGGCTGTGATAGATCGCGTATTCCAGGACTATCTCGCCGACGCCCGCCGGTCCGCGGCAGCTCGAAAAATCCGGCGGGTCGCCGAGCAGGGTCTTCAGCGCTCCGAGGTCGCCGCGCTCGTAAGCGTCGTGGACCGCAAGCGCTTCGTGCATCGCCACTCCGGATCTACCCGCCCGGCGCCTTGACCTACGTCCGGTCCCCGGGCGGGAGCTGCTGCTGCTCCAGCAGCACCGGCTCGGCGCGCAGGATCTGGGTGAAGCCGCTGGCGCCGAAGGTGGGTCGTTCAGCGCGATCCGCCAGCGCCAGTACGGCCGATCGAGGCAGATTTTCTGATCCCGGATTCGCTCGCGGGTGATGGCATCGATCGAGAGCGCGTGCAACGCGATCCGGCCGCCGCTGTCGCCGCAGTCGATCGCGATTTGGAGGTCGGTCACGTGGTGAAAGGTCAAGGTCGCCGGGGCCACGCGAAAGCGGATTTGCCGGTCCACGCCACAGAGCCACTCGACGATGTGGTCGAGGTCGAGCACGAGGTCGGCGTGCCAATCGCCGCGCGCGCAGTCGCCGACATCGAGCCCTACACCGTAGAGCGCGTTGTCGTGCCACGACAGACCATCGAGACCGGGGCTCGAGACCGGCTCTGCCACTGCTCCTTGCCCTCGCATCACGACCGAGTTGCCCGAGCTTAGCATCCGATCGTTACGGCGAGGTGTGTTTTGCGACGGGAGGGCGTTTCAAGACGGAGGCTTGGTCGCCAAGGTCCGCCCGCCGCTTTCACTCTGGCCAGGTCGGCGGCCGGGCTCGCAGCGCGCCGGACGATCGGCCCGAGGCGTCGCGACCGCCACCCTGCCCGCAGAGCCCCGGGTCGGCGCGCAGGCGCGCGCGCCCCAGCGCAAGGGCGGCGCGTTCCAAGAGATGGTGACCGCTCTCGCTTCGATCCGCGGCCAGCCGCACCGCGGCGATCACCTTGCAGCCCAGGACCCGGCCGGCGATCGGGTACGGCTCGCTGACGCGCTCCAGCAGCCGGGTCGCCAGGTCCTCGGGCGGTGGGAAAAGGTGTCAGGTGGGAAAAGGTGTCAGGAACCTTTTTCGTGGGAAAAGGTGTCAGGAACCTTTTTCGCCCCTTTTCGCCAAGCGGAAGCCACAGCTTGCGCATTCGGAAACCACGAGCTTGCACATGAACGGCGGTGAGCGGGAGTTGCGTGGGCTTACCGGTGGCAACCAAGCGCAGGAAGAAGACGCGTAGCGCCGTCGCGCGAGGGACCAGAAAGGTCCTGACACCTTTTCTCTCCGGTAAGTGGCAACCCGACTTGACTCCCCGTTCCAGGTCCGCCCCCTGACCGAAGAGGAAGGCGGCGGCTACCTGATCGAGTTTCCGGAGCTGCCCGGCTGCCTGTCGGATGGTGAGACGATCGAGACAGCTATCGCCAACCGCGCCGACGCGCTCGGCTCCTGGCTCGCTACCACCCGCGAGTTCGGCGACCCATTCCCGCTGGTGCCGCCGATACCGATGGCGTCGCCTCATGCACGCCTTCGGGATAGCTCTTCCACGTAGTCAAGGCCGAGATGAATTTTCATCATTGACAGAGACTTCGCCACGAATTCCTCTTGACTTGACAAGTCGTCATGCGCCCCAAAATTGGTATGTCCACGGCTGTCGAAGGTGCAGAAGATTGCCGGGACCACCGGCCCCCGCGGAACCACGTTGTCGCGCCGGTTCGGTTTGACCCCGCCCCGGTGGCAGCGCAGTGTCGGTCGGGGTCGTCTGCGGCCGGCGCGGACCGGCGCGAGTACTCATTATCGCAAAAGAGTGAGCCATGAGTGTCTCGTCATTGCGAGCGCCCGAAGGGCGCGAAGCAATCCAGGAAGCACCGGACTTGTCTGGATCGCCACGACCGCTTCGCGGTCTCGCGATGACGGACAGCATGCAACACGAACTTGTGCTTCCTGGTACGAGGGCAGATCGGCAGAGATCGGAGGGAGGATGACGCTTGCGGTGATCGGCGCCGGGTTCGGCCGCACCGGGACGCTGTCGCTGAAGGGCGCTCTGGAGCGTCTCGGTTTCGGGCCCTGCTATCACATGATCGAGTTGATCGAGCACCCGGAGCACGCCAACTTCTGGCAGCGCGCGGCGACCGGCGGCGCGGTCGATTGGGACGAGATTCTCTGCGGCTACCGCGCCGCGGTCGACTGGCCCGCCTGCAACTTCTATCGGCCGCTCGCGGCGCGCTATCCGGGCGCCAAGGTGATCCTGACGCTGCGCGACCCGGGGCGCTGGTACGAGAGCGCCCGGCAGACGATCTTCCCGAGGATCACGCGACCGGTCGCCGAGGACGACCCGGCGTGGACGCGGGCGCAGATGCAGCGAAAGGTCGTGATCGAGCAGGCGTTCGGCGGCGACATCATGAGCCGCGATCACGTGCTCAGGGTGTTCCGGCGGCACATCGAGGAGGTGCAGCGGGCGATCCCGCCCGCGCGGCTGCTCGCCTATCGGGTGGCGGACGGATGGGAGCCGCTCTGCCGGTTTCTCGAGCAGCCGATCCCGGACGAGCCGTTCCCGCAGGTGAACGCGTCCGAAGACTTCCGCCGCCGCTTCAACGACTGAGCGAAACCTACGGCGCCGGCGCGGGGGCGCCCACGCGGCTGCCGCTCGCGGATCGGCGCCGATGCCCGTGGATGGCGGGTCCGCGTGCTTCGGCTGTCGCACGCGGCTGATCACCCGCGCTCGCAAGCGCCGCAAAGGCCTTCCCGTCGCGGCGCGGCCCGCTTAAGGTGACGTTCCGCCGACAGCCGCCGCCGCGCCCATGGTCGAGCACCGCCCGTTGATGACCGCCTTCTCGCACCTCGTCCTGATCGGCGGGGTGCTGCTGGTGGCGCTGCCGATCTGGATCACCTTCGTCGCCTCGACCCATCCGCCGGAGGCGGTGTTTCAGGTGCCGACCCCGATCTGGCCCGGCGATCAGCTCTACGAGAACTACGCCACCGTGCTCAGCAGCGGCCTCGAGGCTTCGGGCGCCGAGCCGGTCGCGGTCATGATGCTCAATTCGCTGATCATGGCGCTCGGCATCGCGCTCGGCAAGATCGCGATCTCGGTCCTCTCGGCCTTCGCCATCGTGTACTTCCGCTTCCCGTTCCGGATGCTCTGCTTCTGGACGATCTTTCTCACGCTGATGCTGCCGGTGGAGGTGCGGATCATCCCGACCTTCGAGGTGGTCGCCAATCTGGGCATGCTGAATTCCTACCCCGGTCTGGTCGTGCCCCTGATCGCCTCGGCTACCGCCACCTTTCTGTTCCGGCAGTTCTTCATGACCGTCCCGGACGAGCTCACCGAGGCGGCGCGCATCGACGGCGCCGGACCGCTCAAGTTCTTCTGGGACATCCTGCTGCCCTTGTCGCGCACCAATCTCGCGGCGCTGTTCGTGATCCTGTTCATCTACGGCTGGAACCAGTACCTCTGGCCGCTCCTGATCACCACCGACGAGAGCATGTACACCGTGGTCATGGGGATCAAGCGCATGGTCGAGGTCACCGATGCCGAGCCGCATTGGCATCTGGTCATGGCCGTGACCATGCTCGCCATGCTGCCGCCGGTAGCCGTGGTCCTTCTGATGCAGCGCTGGTTCGTCAAAGGCCTGATCGAGACCGAGAAGTAGCCGTGGCCGGGGTCGACCTGCACGAGATCCACAAGTCCTTCGGCCGCACCGAGGTCATCAAGGGCGTCAGCACCACCATCGACGACGGCGAGATGCGGGTGGTGCTCGGGCCGTCGGGCTGCGGCAAGTCGACGGTGCTGCGGATGATCGCCGGGCTCGAGGCGGTGAGCGCGGGCACCATCCGGATCGGCGAGCGCGTGGTCAACGACCTCGAGCCCAAGGACCGCGACATCGCCATGGTATTCCAGAACTACGCGCTCTACCCGCACATGAGCGTGTACGACAACATGGCCTACGGCCTGCGCAACCGGGGAACGCCGAAGCCCGAGATCCAGAGGCGGGTCGGCGAGGCGGCGCGGATCCTCGGGCTCTCGGACCTGCTCGAGCGCAAGCCGCGCCAGCTCTCCGGCGGTCAGCGCCAGCGGGTGGCGATGGGCCGGGCGATCGTACGCGAGCCGGCCGCCTTCCTGTTCGACGAGCCGCTGTCCAATCTCGATGCCAAGCTGCGCGTCCAAATGAGGATCGAGATCAAGCAACTTCAGCAACGCCTTGGCACGACGGGTATCTACGTCACCCACGATCAGGTCGAGGCGATGACGCTGGGCGATCGTCTGATGGTCATGAACGCCGGGCAGGTGGAGCAGACCGGCACCCCGCTCGAGGTCTACGAGCGCCCGGCCAGCGTGTTCGTCGCCGGGTTCATCGGCTCACCCGGCATGAACCTCCTGAACGCGACGATCGCCGAGGACGGCCGTGACGTCCTCGTCGACGGCACCCGCCTCGCCTTGGCGCAGCCGTGCCCGAGCCAGACCGATCGGCCAATCGTTCTCGGCCTGCGCCCGGAGCATCTGATGCCGCTGGCGGATGAGCGCGCCGGTCTGCCGCTCGCGGTCGCGCTCGTGGAGATGCTGGGGGCGGACACCGTGGTCCATGGCCAGGTCCCCTCGAGCGGCACCCCGCTCACCGCGCGCCTTCAAGGTACCAGCCGGGTCGCCGCGGGCGACCGCTTGCGACTCATGGTCGAGCCTCGACATCTCCATCTGTTCGATCCGGTAAGCGGCCGTCGCTTGGACGTCTGATCGCATCGCGAGCGCCTGCCGTCGCCCCTCGCTGACGGCGGCCATGACAGTTTACGGCGGCAGATGCCGGTAATCGCTTGCCCGCGTCCCGGAACCTTTCCATACTCCCGGCGTTGAGCGTACTCGGGCCGGAGTGGAGGAACGCCAACTCAGAAAAAATCAGGGAGCGGGCGGGAGCCGCATCACCGCCCGGACAATCCGGGTCAACCAAAAAAGCACTGCGGGGTGAGATGATCTTCCGACAACGGGGATGTCGAAGTCGTTGGCTCGATGCAATTGCCGACATGGTTCAGGGGTGGTCACACAGGTCGCGCGAGGCGACGGTCGGCGGGGCGTTCGTGCTGGCGGCCTGCCTGGCCGTCACTTCGATCAGCTCTGCGAGGAGCCAAGGTCTCCTCAGTGAGCCCGTGCAGCGGCTCCACAGGCTTCAGAACGCCTTTGCCCAGCTGACGCTCAAGGCGGAGCGGGCGACCACCGGATTCCTCGAGCAGATCGCGGCTTTGCAGGCACGCGCCGAGCAGCAGAAGGCGACCATCGCTGAGTTGACCTCGGCCAAGGCGACCGCCGAGCGCCCGCTCGAGACGCAGGAGCAGCAGCTGGCGAGCATCACCGTGCAGCGCGATCAGGCAGGCGCCCTGGTGGACGACATGCAGCAGGCCATGGCCGGGATCGAGGATCTGCTGAGCATGGTGGCGGCCGAGCGCTCCTTGCTCCAGCGGCAGCTGCGGGCGGCGCAGGAGCAACTGCTCACGGCCAGCCAGCGCGACGCCCGCCGTCGGCTGGAAGCGAGCCTGCATTGGCACCTCGCCCATCTCGAGGACGAGCTGGCGCACCTGCGCGCGTACCGCGAGAACGCCCACCTCTGGCTCGAGGACTGGGTGCTCGGCAGCGCCGATGCGCTCGAGGAGCTGGTCGTCGAAACCGGGGTCGACGTCGAGGAGCTGATCGCGCGTGCCGCGGACGAGCCGGCGCCTGGTCAGGGCGGCCCGCTCCAGGTCGCAGCCCCGGATGAGGTCGGCGCAGGCGCGGCGGCGGCCGACGATACCATCAGCGGCGACATCCAACGCCTCGAGCTGCTGCAGCGGATCGCGACCACCCTGCCGCTGGCCTCGCCGCTCGATCAGTTTCACGTGACCGGCTACTACGGCAAGCGACGCGATCCGTTCACCAGGACGCTCGCCTACCACAGTGGCCTCGACCTGGGCGCGCCGCGCAACGCCAAGGTTCTGGCGACCGCCCCCGGGCAGGTGATCGCTGCCGGACCGTCGGGGCCCTATGGCAACATGGTCGAGCTCGACCACGGCATGGGGATCGTGACCCGCTACGCCCATCTCAAGTCGGTCGCCGTCGCGGTCGGCGAGGCGGTCGAGTTCCGCCAGGCCGTCGGCGTGGTCGGCAGCACCGGGCGCAGCACCTCGCGCCATCTTCACTACGAGATCCGGATCGACGACCGGGCGTTCGACCCGGCGAAGTTCCTCGACACGGGTCGGCTGGTGGTGGGGATCTTCGACGCCTCGGAACGCGAGGAGGCCGAGTAACCGAGAACCGGCGCGGCATTCCCCTTGGGCACCCGCGGCGGCCTGCCTTTCCCGGCCTGGAGCGTGCCCTCGCGTCGGGCGCCGCTTGGCATATGGGATCGTTGGTCGGGGCGCTGGCCAAGCGAAGCTGCAGCTCGCCGGCGCACCTTCGAGCCATCTCGCCGGGGAGAGCCGGCGCTCAGGAGCTGCGGGCGGCGTCGTGTTACGGGTCGGTCATGCTCCCGCGATCGCGAGGAACACGGCGAGCGCACGGTTCAGGCGGGCGACATCTACAGCGAGCAGGGAGCCAACCCGACTCCCGACCTTGGCGCGCGGCACGGTCACGACCTTGTCGACCATGATCCAGGACGGCGCCGTCAGGCCGTTGCCGTGGCTCGGGGTCAGGGGCAGGCGCAGCAGGGGAGCGTCAATGCCTCGACGAGTGAGCAGGCACACGGTGACCGAGGCGGTGGCGGCAAAGGCGTCCAACTGGACGATCACCGCGGGACGTGGCTTACCGTCATAGCCGCCGCCCGCCGCGACGGTGACGATATCGCCTCGCCTCACTCCTCGCCGCCCCAATCGGCGGCGGCTTCGATGAAGGCCATGGTCTCCGCCTCGTGGCGGTCCGTCGCGACGAGACGCGCCTGACGCTCCGCCTCGGCCTTGAACTCGGGCGAGCGGACGTCGGGGACCCAGATTTGGACGGGCCTCAGGCCTCGTGCGCGCAGGCGCGCTCGATGGGCGGCCACCTTGGCCCGCGAGGATGTCGACTTGGAGTGACCCGCCATGGCATTCCCGTCGAGAACACGGTTACATGTAACTTAGCCCGCGTTGGCACTCATTGCAAGGGTCAGCGGACGCGCCAGGTCTGGGTGCGGCGGAGCAGGCCCGGGTCGCGAGCGCGTGGAACAGCCGCGCACCGATGTTTGTGGAAGACCATCATGCCCATCGCCGCCGCGGCGCGATCGGCCGGCGTCGTCCATGTTCAGCGCCGCGCGTGGCGAGCGTGGTGCTCGGCGGGTAGGAAAGACCGCCGCCGAAACGGTGGGTCATGGCCTTGACGAACAGATGGATCGGGAGGTCGAGGATCGCGGGCAGGCAGACCGGCAGGGTGACGCGGGCGCATACCTTGGTCGCGAACGACTTCGAAACCATGGCCCGGTGCGACAGGGCGAGCGTGATCAAGAGTTCCAGCCCGATCACCGCCATGAGGCGCGCAGCAGGAAGTCGTCGCGGCCAAGCCGCGGGCCGACCCGCGGTGCGGCGGACCGCATCTCGGCTCGAGCCCGAGCCGCCACCTTGGCAGGGAGCGGTGCACGCGGGCGACCCTGCGTCACATGCGGCTTGGAGACGCCGCATCTGCGGCCTAGTTTGCAAAGCGGCGACGCCGCTGGGCGGCGGCCGGTCGCCCGCGACAATCCTTGGAACCAGAACATGCCGGATCTCAAAGGCGCAATCGTGCAGGTCACGCCGTTTCAGCAGAATTGCGCCATCCTGTGGGAGGAGCCGAGCAGGCGCGCGGCCGTGATCGACCCGGGCGGCGAGGTCCCGCGCATCCTGGCGGCGATCGCGGAGCTCGACGTGCGCATCGAACGCATCCTTCTCACCCACGGCCACATCGACCACGCCGGCGGCGCCGCCACGCTCAAGGAGGCGCTCGAGCAGGCCGGGCACGGCGCAGGCAGCGCGACCGTCCCTACCTCCCGAGGGGGCTCGGCGACCGGCCCGGTCGCTGAAAAGAGCCTTGCGACCGTTCCGATTGCCCAAGGGAGCCTTGCGACCGTCCCGATCG
The DNA here is from genome assembly GCA_050729115.1 of Geminicoccaceae bacterium. Lineage (GTDB taxonomy): Bacteria > Pseudomonadota > Alphaproteobacteria > Geminicoccales > Geminicoccaceae > JBKPNX01. The sequence continues at coordinate 9,407 of JBOHKK010000249.1, forward strand.
CCCAAGGGAGCCTTGCGACCGTTCCGATTGCCCAAGGGAGCCTTGCGACCGTTCCGATCGCCCAAGGGAGCCTTGCGACCGTTCCGATCGCCCAAGGG